>CAYYFD010000012.1:0-18147 GCA_964471125.1 uncultured Candidatus Peribacteria bacterium | reverse complement strand
TTTCTGTCCTCCAATCCGGAGGAATCGTCATTCACGCAACGGAAACCTGCTACGGACTTGCATGTGACCTCCGTAATCCCGAAGCAGTACAACGATTATTTGCAGTAAAACAAAGACCAGTAGACCAACCGGTCAGTGCTTTATTTGCATCTATAGAAGAAGCGAAGAAATTTGTGGAATGGAATGACCGCGCAGAAGCACTTGCGAGTGAATTTCTTCCCGGACCACTGACGCTGATCCTCCACGCTAGAAAAGATATACCGTATACCATCCACATCATCCCTCCAGTCAGGCGAACAATCGACGATTTGCAACCTGCCCGCCCGGCCAAGCCGTTCGGACGGGCAACCTGCAACCCAAAACAGGCAACCATCGGGCTGCGCATCTCCTCGCATCCATTCGCAATGCAGCTCGTACAAGCCTTCGGCACCCCCATCAGCACCACCTCCGCAAATGTTCACGGAAAGCCCAGTCCTTATAGTGCAGAAGAAATTCTGGAACAATATGAAAATATGAGGGAAAAACCTGATTTGATACTGGATGCAGGACCCCTTCCTTTCCGCAAGCCATCGCGGATAATCGACTGCACTGGCACTTCGGATATCCTACGGCGGCCCTAATGCTTGCATGCCCGAATATTCGCCGTATGATCGCTTTGTACTTCTTTCCCCAACCACACTATGGGTAACCTCGAAAAAGGAATGATGCCCGATCAGGAGGCAATGCCAACGCCGGAGAACAACACTGGCGCTCTCGATGCACTGCGCAAGGCATTGCACGAAAAGCTTGCAAAGCAGGAGGACGACAAGAATATTGCTGAGAAGATTACTGAGTAATCCTTATTGTGAATCATCGAGACCGGCCTTCATGCATGAGGGCTGGTTTCGTCATACTGATTTCATGATATTTCCCCTTCCCTGAAACACCTTTTCCCATTTCAATGCCTACATGCATTGTCCGAGGTGCAAAGAAATGGATACGGCCGTTGTCGACTCCCGCATCGCCGAGGAGGGCCGCGCCATCCGCAGGCGCAGGGAATGCCCAAAGTGCACGCATCGCTTTACGACGTTTGAGAGGCAGGAGCTGAGCAACCTGATCGTCGTCAAACGCGACGGCACGCGGGAGCCGTATAGCAGAGGAAAAATCGAGCGGGGCATCTGGATCGCCTGCACCAAGCGACCCATAAAAGAAGAACAAATCAATGACCTTCTGAATAAACTTGAAGAGAAATGGGGGGCGAATAAAGGGGAAGTCAGTAGCGCGACTGTCGGCAATGACGTCATGCGCGCACTACACAAGCTCGACAAGGTCGCCTACATCCGGTTTGCATCCGTGCACCGGGAATTCAAGGATGTGGAGGAGTTTAAGGAGGAGCTCGGGAAGCTCTTCAAATAGCTGACAGCTGGGAGCTGAAAGCTGTAAGCTTCTTTTCGATGCTTCGTACCCACACTTGCGGCCAGCTTAAAAAATCTGAAATTGGTTCAGAAGCCACTCTTTGCGGCTGGGTGCATCGCCGCCGCGACCACGGGGGACTGATCTTCATAGATCTCCGCGACCGTTATGGCTTTACGCAAATCGTCTTCGATCCAAAGGACAAGGCACTATTTACCGAAGCCGAGCACATCCGTCCGGAATGGGTCTTGCAGGTGAAAGGAACTGTCACAGCACGTCTTGAGGGAGCCGAGCGCGATGATAATCCGACAGGGGGCATCGAACTTCGTGTCTCTACTGTGAAAGTCCTCAATCAGGCAAAAACCCCTCCATTTGAAATCGATCAGGATAAAGAGGTGGGTGAGGAGCTTCGACTGGAATACCGTTACCTCGATCTGCGCCGAGACCGGATGCGCAAAAATATGATCACACGCCACCGCATGGTGCAATCCATCCGAAAATTCTTTTACGATCGTGAATTCCTCGAAATCGAAACACCGATTCTGATCAAAGGAACGCCAGAGGGGTCGCGCGAATACCTCGTGCCATCCCGCCTCTATCACGGACAGTTCTACGTGCTTCCGCAGTCGCCCCAGCAGCTCAAGCAGCTCACGATGGTCGCCGGCCTCGACCGCTACATGCAAATCGCCCGTTGCTTTAGAGACGAAGACCAGCGCGGCGACCGCCAGCCGGAGTTCACCCAAGTCGACGTGGAGATGTCCTTCATGGAGCCCGATGACATCATGGCACTCACTGAGCAGTGTCTGCTGGAGCTCACCAAAGAACTCCGTCCCGACGTGCGCATTCTCAAGGCGCCATTTCCCCGCCTGACGTATAAGGAAGCAATGGAACGGTACGGATCCGACAAACCTGATATCCGCTTTGGTTTGGAATTCAGCGATGTTTCAGAGCTCTGTAAAGGGTGCGGTTTCGGCGTATTTGCCAAGGCAGTCGATGCTGGTGGCTGCGTGAAAGCATTAGTGGTTCCAGACGGAGCCGCGATGAGCCGCAAGGAGATAGATGACCTTACGGAAACGGCAAAAATTTACGGTGCAAAGGGATTGGCGTGGATAAAAATCAACGAGAAGGGATATGAAGGAGTCCCTGTTGATAAGCTGGGGAAGGAATGTACGGAATCGATTGTGCAGGCAGTGAAAGCAAAACAAGGAGACATACTCCTGTTCACCGCAGACAACTTTGCTACCGCCTGTACCAGTCTCGGTGCTGTCCGTACTGCCATCGCAGCCAAGCGCAATCTCGCCGATCCTGCAGTATTTGCCTACTGTTGGGTGACGGATTTCCCGATGTTCGAGAAAGACACCGCCACGGGCGCAGTCGCTGCAGTCCATCATCCGTTTACACGACCGAAAGACGAAGATCTTGCACTTCTCGATACCGATCCTCTCCGCGCACGTGCAGTTGCCTATGACATCGTACTCAATGGATCGGAAATCGGCGGAGGCTCCGTTCGCATCCATGAAGCGGATCTTCAATCCAAAATCTTCGGCATTCTGCACATCTCACCGGAGGATGCAGAGCGCCGCTTCGGACACCTTCTGCGCGCTTTCCAGTACGGCGCGCCTCCACACGGCGGCATCGCATGGGGCGTCGACCGTATGGTGATGCTTTTCTGCAATGAACCCAACATCCGTGAAGTCATCGCCTATCCCAAAGACCAGAAAGCAAAGGATTTGATGCTCGGGTCACCAAGTCGGATGCCGGAAGAGCAGATTGCAGAATTAGGGATAAGGATTGTAGAGGAGGACGTGGAGAAATAAGGGATGTAAGGGAATGAAGGGATCGCTTATTTCCCTTAAATCCCTTTGTTCCCTTTGTTCCCTTATTTCCCTATCCTTTCTCCATGCCAGACCCAAAGGACCGCCGGAAAGAAATCGACGCAGTCATGCAAAAAGGCGAAGAGCAGCGCGGAGTGATGAAGGAAAAAAGGCAGAAGAAAGCTGACAAGCGGGAAGAAGAATTTGTAGTGCATGAAAAATCCGTACGCGAGGGCGTTGCACAAGAGGAGATCTTTGAGGAGGAGCACGAAAAACGATTGCGGGAATTCAAAGTGAAAGAGGATGAGCGCAAGCGAGAGGTGGAGGTATTCCAGAAAAAAAAACGTGAGGAGGAGGAAAAAATGCTGAAGCGCAAGGAGGAGGAAAAAAAAGCGGCGGAACAGCACAAGGTATACCTCACAGACATGCGCAAAGCCGGTGCACTGCGCATGCGCAAAGAACAGCGCAAAGAGAAATCTGCGCAGGTGGAGCGCGAGATGCGCACGGAAGCAGACGCAGAGGCCTTCCGCAGTAAGCAGGCGGCAGAATCAGAAACGATGCGAACCAAACGTCACATAGAAGATGCTGCCCGCAAAAAGCGCGGCGACACCGACATCTGGGAGCGTGAGCAAAAGGATCAGATCGCCGAAGAGACCCGTAGCAAGCGCACGCGACTCGAAATGGAGGAACGTGATGCCCTGCAGACGCTAGCCAGAGAAGGTGAGCGCGAAAAAATGCGGCTACAAGGTCTCCCCACCGGAATGCTCATACGAGAGGAGGAACGTATGCAGACCGAACACAACGCAAAGAAGCAGAAGATGGAAAAGGACTTTCAGCACCGCAAATCGCAGATTGAAGTAGATGACCGCAAAGCCTTCTCGGACATTATCACCAAGGCAAAATTGACCCGAGATATGATTGCCTCAAAGGAGCGACAGGAGCTAGTCACTCTCGAGGAAACCATGCACCGAAAAATCCGCGATGCTGATTATGCACGGAAAGCTAAAGGAGAATTTGCGAAAAAGGAGGGGGAACGCATTCTGCACGACATCAAGCCGGGAGAGGAGATTAAGTAGAGATAGGACACCGGCACACTCTATAAAAAAAACACCGTAGAGACGCACTCGCAGTGCGTCTGCTTCGTATACAATAAACCCATGCCGAGGTGGCGAAATGGCAGACGCACCAGCCTTAGGAGCTGGCGGGAGCAATCCCATGAGGGTTCAAGTCCCTTCCTCGGCACCATTGTTTCTTAGGTCTAAGGCGATTCTTCTGAATGTGCCAGATTATGCTTTTTTTGCTTCTGCCTGGGCTTTCTTCGCAAGATCTGTAACCGCAACAGCTATGGCTGCTTGAAGTTTCTCCGTATTTTGCACAACCCCGCCAGGACCGAAGACTCCCTCTGTTGACCCTCCGGCTTGCTTCACAAGATTGTCTAAGGCGGCCTTCGCAGGATCGGAAAGGGAAATACCGATATCCAGCTTGGACTCCACGACATCGACGGTGATGCCGGCAAGCAAGGTTTTCATCTCTTCATTCGTAGTAAGGTTTTTGGTCTCGCGCATCCCTGTAAGCATCTTGTCGATTGATGCTTTGCCATCTGTCGCCTTCTTGAGCATGCCATCCACTTCCTTGATATCACTTTCCGTGTTTGCAAAGACTTCGTTGCGCTGTGCAGTATTCTCCTGGATATCTTTGCGATTGTTGTCGATCTTTTTATTGTTGGCTTCGACGTCCACTGTCAGATCTCGAATGGTATCTTGGAGCTTGCCCTTTTCTTTGGGGTCCGTGGTTCGTGGATCGGAGAGTTTCTGCTCTGCATCAGCAATATCCTGTTTATGCTTTCCATTCTCCGCATCCAGTTTTTGTATGTCTGCTTGCTCTGTATCAATCTCCTTGTCGAAGTCATCCATCTTCTGGTTACGACTACCTTCTTTGTTCTTCTTAAACTCAACGACCGATCCGGCATCGCTAACTTCCTTTTTCAATCGATCTGTGCGATCCGAAGGCTTTTCTCCGGTTGCTTCTGTAGGCCTATTTCCTCCTTCGGTTGGTCCTGCTGAAGGACCGGCACTAGGTCCTGCATTAGGCGTATTCCCTTTGTTATCAGGAGTTGTACCAGGAGCATTCGCCGCATCCTTTGCCTCGTCCTTCTTCGCTTCAGGTTTAAAAATAGTCTTGATGGAATCCATGACTTCTTTTAATGCCGCAAGGAATGCACCAAAATCTTTGCCCTTGGCGGCTTCTCCCAATTTACTGAGAGCATTTTGTACATCACTTTTTTCTGCCGTATCTCCGGCGGCCTCAGTAGCATCTGCAGCCGCATCCTTTGCTCCTTCGACAGCATCTTCCTTTTTCTCTTCTGCAGGCTTCTCTCCTTTACCTTCGTCTTTCCCACCCTCTGCAGCTTTATCTCCGGCAACCTTGTCATCGCCCGCCGCTCCTGCTGGTGCTGCATCTGGAGCAGGAGGAACATCGGGGGCCTGCACGAGTCCTGGATCTTCTTTTGTAGTTGCAGACGGAGCAAAGCTTGGTTTGGGTTTGATTACATTTGGCTTGGGAGTATTGATCGGATTCACATCAATTGTTTTGGCTTGAGGCTCCTTTGCATCAGAACTCTTGGCAGCCTCCTCTTCGGCACGGATCTTCGCCCGCTTATCCGCATTGCCGCGGGGCGTTCTGCCTTTGCCTTCTGGTGCCGGAGGAACGGGGATGCCCCTCTGAACATCTTGGGATTGAACCTTTACATCTGCTGCAGATTCCTTGCTTGTATCTACAGTTGTTCCCATATCCTCAAGTGCTTTCCCTAAATCTCCGGTGCGCTTATCCATAGCATCCTGTGCCTTGTCTCCTACAGACTTTGAAGAGTCCGCATCCTCGATCTGTATAAATGCTTCCCCCTTTGGCTGCTCGGATTTTGTTTCAGGTTTTGGCTCAGCCTTTTCAGGCGCCTGAGATCCATCCATATGGCACAAGCGTGCTTCGCTCAGTACTCGGAAATAGTGATGCGCATGCTTCATGAAATTTAGGAGAAAAGAGATTCAATTTGTTGAAGTTTCACTGCTTCCTGCGTACGCGACTCTATCTCTGCAGATCGCATCGCCTCTTTTTTATGCATCTGCTTGGTAGTTTTCATTTGCCTGACCTGCGAAGCTGCCACGCGATCAAACTCTGCATATGCCTTGTTGTACCGCTCAACACGCTTCACTCTGTCCTCCCTGCTCTCGTCTTTATACTTCTCTGTGAGGTGTGGAATGGAATCACTGCATAGCTCAGGTTCGATGGCACGCATGATGGTGTCATAAAGATCCTGACCAGGGTTTCTGGCAGTCACCGTTGCCTGTGCGGCTGTGGTTGTCATGAGTGTGTGTAAATCTCCATATTGTACAGGAAAACGGACATTGACGCCAGTGATGGGAAATAAGGGGAATAAGAGAAATAAGGGATTTAAGCGATCCCTTCATTCCCTTACATCGCTTATTTCCCTTGTGCCCCTTTCTTCTCCTCTTTCTTCAGCAGCCCCACCTGATGCATCAATCCCTTCAGCCACTGTGCATCTGTCTCCCCAGTTTCTTTTTTAAGCTCGCGGAAGTGCATTCTGAGCTGCGCTCCGGAGATCCTCCACTGAGGGTGCAGTGCAACAAGTTGCATGATCTCCTTCGCCGTCACGCGGGAACCAAGCGTCATCACCACCTCTTCCCTGTTTACTCCAGAGTCCATCTTGATGCGATGCACGCCCGCACTGCGGCAAGCTAATTTCAAGCGGAGAATGGAGAACAGATTCTCTACCTGCTTGGGCATCTTTCCGTATTCCTCGGTGAGGTCTTTTTCAAATTCCGCGAGGATGGAGGCCGTCTCGCTTCCGGCAAGTTTCTGGTAGACGGAAATACGCTCACCTTCGTCGGGGATATAGAACGAAGGAAGAAGCGCGGTAACGGGCAAAAGAATTTCCACAGCAACTTCCTGTTCCGCATCGGGCGTGCCGCCGGATTTCAATTCCTCAACAGCACTCTTCAGCATGCGAAGATAATGCGAGACGCCAACGGTCTGCATGGCACCGGACTGTTCCGCTCCAAGAATCTCTCCCGCTCCACGAATTTCGAGATCGCGCATAGCCACCTGAAATCCGCTGCCGAGCTCGCATGCTTCCACGATCGCACGCAGACGTTTTTTGGCATCATCATGCAGTTTCTGACCGTGGTAGAGGAAGTACGCGTATGCCTGTAGTTTGCTGCGTCCTACACGACCACGGAGCTGGTAGAGCTGCGAGAGACCGAAGCGCTCGGCTTCATTCACAATTAGCGTATTCGCACGCGGAAGGTCGATACCATTCTCAATGATCGTCGAGCTCACCAGTACATCAAATTCACCATTCTTAAAGGCCAGGATGCGTTCCTCCAGTGTCTCTGGCTTGAGCTGGCCATGACCCACCACAAACCGCGCCTTGGGCACGAGAAGCCTGAGCTTGTCGGCGAAGGCATCGATGGTTTCCACGCGGTTATGCAGGACGTAAATCTGCCCTGCACGCTTCAGCTCCGTCATGATCGCCTCGCGCATGAGAATGTCGCTGAACTTGCGGACCTCGGTGATGATGGGGAGTCTGCCGGGCGGCGGCGTGGTGATGGTCGTGATGTCGCGGAGTTTGTGGAGTCCTAAGTTCAGCGTTCGTGGAATCGGTGTCGCCGTGAGTGTGAGAATGTCGATCGATGCACGCATCTCTTTAAACTTCTCCTTCTGCTTCACCCCGAATCTCTGCTCTTCGTCGATGATGAGAAGGCCGAGATTCAGGAATTGCACATCATCCTGAATAAGGCGATGCGTACCGATAACGATGTCGATGTCCCCTTTACGAAGCCTCTCCAGAGTAACGCGCTGCTGTGCCGGTGACCGGAACCGCGAGAGCATATCGATGCGGACATTGAACCCTTCCATACGCTTTTGGAACGAATCGAAGTGCTGCTGCGCAAGGATGGTAATCGGCGCGAGCACAGCAACCTGCTTGCCGTCCTTTACGGCCTTGAATGCCGCACGCATGGCAACTTCGGTCTTTCCAAATCCCACATCACCACAGACAAGGCGGTCCATGGGGTGGCCGTCTTCCATATCATGCCGGATGTCTTCGATTGCCTTGGTCTGCCCGGGAGTCTCCTGATACGGAAAAGCTTCTGCAAACTTCTTGATGACATCCGTGTCCGGCCCGTACGAATGCCCTCTGGCTTTCGCACGCAGCGCATAAATTTTCAAAAGTTCTCCGGCAATTTTTTTAGTTTCTTCATGCAGCCTTCCCTGAATCTTCTTCCAGTCATTGGTCCCGAGACGGGTGAGCACGGGTTCGTTACCCTCTTCGTAAACATATTTGCTCAGCTTATCCGCCTGATCGACGGGGACGAAGAGTTTGTCGCCTTCTGCGTATGTTAATTCCAAATACTCACGAACTGTCTCATCCACCTCTTTCTCCGTCATCCCCTCAAAGTACCCGATGCCATGCTCCATATGGACGACGAAGTCCCCCGGCACAAGTGACGTGATGAAATCCAGCGAAAGTTTCTGTACGGACCGCTCGCGTCCGGCTTTCCGGAGAGAAAATATTTCACGGTCTGTGAGAAGCGCAATTTTCAGGTCGGGATTCTGGAGAGAGTGCGGCAGGAGATCGTTGACCTCGGCAGGAACAATGGTGATAGCCCCAGGGCGCCGCTCGAGATTCTGTGTGAAGGGAATGTGTTCCTCGGTACAGATCCCCTTTAGTTCTTCGATGCGCTTGGTTACCACAAAGAGCGTCCATTCCTGTGTAAGTTTGTCGCGGACGTCGTTGAGGAAATCTGTAAGGGTATAAAACTTCATCACCGAGAGATATCGCAGGTGCACATGGTTCTCGACACCTTCGGGAAACGGCGTGAAGCGCAGCGTATCGATACCCTCCGGAGCGGCGACATCATCCTGATCGTCGAGCACGAGGAAGTGGCTTGCGGGGACCTGCTCGCAAAGCGGCTGCATATGCTGGTAGACAATCGGCCAGACCTCGAGAGACTCCTGTTCCCTGCGCACGATAGATGGATCCTCCGGATCAAGTGCAACGATCTTTTCGATGCAATCGAATTCCAGTGTGAGCCGGTAGGTGTGGAAAGACTGAACGGGGTAGACCTCAAACACATCGCCGATGCGCCGGTACTGCCCCGGTCGCAGGAAACGGTCGTCACCATGCACGTACCCCATAGCGATCAACTTCTCCACACAGGCCGTAAAGTCGACCTTGTCTCCGGCAGTAAAGAGGAGTGCGCTTGCTTGCAGCTCGGTAAACGCGGGAAATTGCGCTTCCCAGACATCACGCGGAACAAGGGTGAACGGTGCCTCCCCGCCACGCATCCCAAGGAGGAATGTCCGCAGTGCCTCCGGCACAATTTCACCGGCTTCGTTTTCTGTGGGGGTAAGCCGGACTGAGGAGACACCAAAAAAATGCAGCCAGTGTTCCAGTGCCTCAGCATGACTCTCATCATCTGTGACAAGAAATCCTGGTCGCGGCGTATGTCCGAGAATCGCGCCAATGAGAAGCGCCTTGGCCGTCTCGTTGGATGCGCCACTGAGCACGAGCGAACCTCTCGCATGCAGAGCATCAGCGAGATCACGGTGTGTTTTGCTTCCTAAAAAAAGTAGAGGATCCACAGAAGAAAAATGTGCAATGGGCGTTAGTGGCCCTAAAACAATCTTCCCTTTATTGGGAAGGAAGAATGAATGAGTAAACAATGCTGAATGGCTTATCCTGTAAGTTCCTAAGCCCTCGATCTGTGTTTAGCATAGCAATAATCCACGACGGATTCAATGGAGGATTATGGGATTTTCAACCTTTTTACTCCTCTTGCAGCCTCAGCGGCATGATGAGGTGACTGAGTGCATCGAGACCGGGGACTTTGAAAAGTGCAGGGTGCTGACTGTCCGTAATGTGGATCTCGATATCTCCACCCGAAAGGCGACTGAGAAAATCTAGAAGGTAGCTTGAACTGAGAGCGATTTTATTTTCCGGCCCTGTAATCGTCGCAGGAAGGACTGCTTCGTCGCGGCCGGCTTGTGTCGACGGCGTCACAATGCGTATATCGTTTTTTGAAATGTGAAATGTAAGATTGTTGTTCGTCTCCTTTGCGAAGTAGTGCATGCGGCGGATAGCTGGCAGAAGCTCCTTCACAGCAATCTGCACCTTAGTTTTGGGATCTTTGGGAATAATCTGCTCGTAATCGGGAAACTTCCCGTCGATCAGACGCGAAAGGAGTTGTGTGCCGCCCTCCTGCAGCTCTATCTGCTGGGAACTAAGAGTGACATCGACGAGTTGCTGACTTTTAGTCTTCTCTTTCTTTTCTTTTTTATCTTTTTCTCCAGAAGCATCTTCTGTTTTTTCTTTTTTAGCACCTAAAACAGCCTGCAGCTCATCAAATACTTTTGTAGGAATGATGCAGGACATATCCACATCGCCATCTATGGAAAGTTTGTACTCAGAAAGTCGGTAACTATCTGTAGCCACGAAGATAATTTTTCCTTTTTGGGACCGGACATACACACCAGAGAGTACGGGGCGGAGAGTGGTTTTTGCAGCTGCAAATGTAACAGTGTGTAGAGCCTCCAAAAGCGGCGCTGCAGCAATAGGAAAGGTGGTTTGCCGCTCTATAGGGGTAATAGTAGGAAACTCTGTAGCTGCCTCGCCGGAAATAAGGGTTTTTGCACGCTTAGAAGTACATTTCAATTGTGTTCCTTCACTTGTTTCCAAAAGCACCTCAGGATCAGTGTTGTATTGCGCGAAGTTGAGAAATGCTTTTGCAGGAATGGTGATCGCACCTTCATTTTCTATGTCCGCCGGAAAACTTGTCATAATACTCAATTCCAAATCTGTTGCGCTGGCCGTGCAACGCTTTCCTTCAGCTTGCAAAAGAATATTTCCTAAAATTGGTAGTGCTTGTTGGTTACTAATTGCCCTACTCACAAGATGGAGTGCCTGTTGGAGATCGGTGGTTTTACACAGGAGTTTCATAGCTCTATAGAAGGAATAAATATTCTCTATCTCCAATTCATCATAGTAGTAGACTCTAGCACTTTTTAAACATTTACAGTCTGATCGTGTGGAGAAGGAAGATATTCTTTAGTGCGAATATACAGGAAATTCTAAAAAATGGCTGCAACAAGAGCAGGGAGAGAAATGAGGGGGTGTGTAGGGGGTGTGGAAAACTCGTGGAAAAATACACCAGGAAACAGCTTATAGGCCTGATAGATTATTTATGGCTTAAATAAGCCATTTCTTAAGAATCCTGTGGGAATCCCCCGCAAACTATGGAGATGAGATATCCACGGTAATGCACATACTTTGTGGATAACTTTTTTGAACAAAGATGACACATTGTCGTTCGTAGAGACGGCATGCATGCCGTCTCTACAGCGATTTTCGGTATTTTTTCCGGTCCGCCGGATCATTCGTTTTCGTCCGGTTCGGGCGTAGTACCACGGCCCCGTTTTTCATAGAGACAAAGCTTTGCTCGGGAACATCATCGGCAATGACGGCAGCGCTGGTGATAAAGGAACCGGCACCAATCTTTACACCGGGGTGTGTACTCACATGGATCCCCAACCGACAACCATCACCGACAGCCACTCCAAACTTCGTCAGTCCTGTGGGAAGTTTCTCCTCACCCACCTGTGACTCGATGATCTCTTCATCAAGGCGGAGATTTCCGGTGATACTGCCACCACCAAATGCAACATTATTGCCGATGACGCTTTCTCCGATGTAGGACATATGGGTCCATACATGGTCAGCGAGCACCGAGGACTTCACTTCTGTCCCGAATCCAATCACGCAGTCCGCGCCGATGCTCGAGGTGCGTACGAGACAGTTATTCCCAATAATAGTTCTTGGACCAATGACGCAGGGGCCGACGATTGTGGCAAATGGAAGCACCCGCACACCCTCGCCAAGTATTACAGCGCCATCGATAACCGCAGTTTTATGAATAGAAGCCGTTTTATGAATGGATGACTTGGATTGTTGTTTGAGAAGAAGATCCAGAAGAGGAATGAGATGCCACGGGTACTTCACTGCCTGCCAGTCGCCGTCGTAGGCCGCTGCCGCATAGTGCTTTGTGTGGAATAATGCGCCGAGCGCCTGCTCATATCCGTCGTCACGGCTTTCGTCAGCATCCGCGAGGGCATCGAGGAGCGCCTTCGGATCGTTATGCACATGCGCAACAATCGTCACGAGCTTGCTTGGTTCTTTTCCCGGCTTCGGCTTCTCCACAATTCCCGTAACCCATTTTCCTTTTATGGAAAGGTAACCGCCGGGGAAATATTCCTTTACGCGCTTGGCAAGAAGGGCGCCGTCCGCCTGCTGTGATTTTTCTACAACCAACCGGTAGGCATCAGAATCCACAACGTCATTGCCGCTCACAATAAGCACGGGTTCGTTTTTTAAAATCTTCGGCAATGCGGAGAGCAATGCACCACGCATGCCGAGCTCCAAATCCTGCTGCTCGATTGCCGGTAGCCCTGTGAGCTTCTTCGCAGCTTTCAGATTATGCGCTCCACCAACAAGGGTAATATTTTTCAGTCCTGCGGCGTGCAGCCGGTCAATCTGGTGTTCTAAAAGTGTCTTTCCGCAGATCGGAAATAATGTTTTTTCGCTCAGTGGCCAGAAGCGTTTGGAGCGACCTGCAAGGAGGAGCAGAACCTGCATACATCAAGTGAGAGAAATAAGGGATGTAAGGGAATAAAGGGATAAAGCTACTTTATAGGGAACGATGATCGTAGTTGCCGTAGCAGATAGCTTACTCTACCAATATAGTTCTCAGCATCACAAAAAACCTCTTTATTGAAGTATTTGAGCCGAAATGCGAGGGAATATTGGTAATGCAATTCTTCCAATGAGGCGAGCGCGATAGTAAAAAAATGACGTTTATCTTTTGCCGTCCAGCGCGCATTTCCTTCAACAATGTTTGTTGGAATACTATAAGCAGATCGACGCATTTGATCTATTAAATTATATCGTTCATGCGATGGGAAAGATCCAACGATTTTGTGTGTGAACAAACAAAGTTCATCTGCGATTTTCCAAACAACAAGTTTTTGGTAAGGGCGGTCATTCATGATGATTACGTGCGTAGGAAAAAATCCATCCCTTAAATCCCTTATTTCTCTTATTTCCCAAAACTAAACGAATATCCCCTTTCAGATCCGTTCTGCGAGTGTGAATATTCATGTGATTTAGCCGCTCCATAACAGACGGGTGTGGATGTCCGAAGCTATTGTCTTTCCCAAGGGAAATTACCGCGCTGTCCGGTTCTACCGCGAGGAGAAACCCTGTGGACGACGAAGTGCGGCTTCCGTGGTGGGCGATTTTCAATATATCTGATCGAATGTCAGCGCCTGTTTTTAGAATTGCCCACTCTGCGGCCTCTTCGATGTCCCCTGTGAGAAGAATGGATCCACTTCCAAAGATCACACGCAGGACAACAGACGTGTCGTTGGTTTTTTTCGGTACAGTTCCAAATATTTTTTGGGGCCAGACGACATCCAGGACTACGCCATCACCCAGATCGATATCTATTGCAGGGTCGGCGATGATCACGGGGATCTGCCGCTTGGCTACTTCTGCAAGAAGCCGCCGGTATTGTGGTTGCACAGTAATGATGCCGGAGAGAAGAATTGCTTGGATTTGGTAGCGTTCGATCATGGCCGGAAGAGCGGTGATGTGGTCAAGGTCAGGGTGCGTAAGGACAAGGAGTTCAATGCTCCGGTCAAAAAACGACATATACCTTCCTATTCCTTCTAGAGCGGAAAGATCCGGTCCTCCGTCAACGACGACCTGCTTTCCGGACGGCGAAACAAGCATGATGGAATCGCCCTGCCCGACATCAAGAATGTGCGCATGCAGGAGGCCGTCAGGGAGCTTGGAAGATTCCTGAAAGAGGAGCCCGAGGAATCCAAAGAGGCCAAAGAGCCAGAGGATATGTCGGGGATGCATCTCCTAAAGCTACATGGTTTTAAGCCAAAAAACAGGTGTACAAACGTACAGCTGACTTGGAGATCTTATCGCCCTGCGCCAATCTTTTTCGCTCTCTTCCATCCGACAAACGATCCGATCATCGAGGAGCCAACGGCAAACAGCCCAATACCACTCTGGGACAGCCGGTCGGTGTGTGCCTCTTTGATCGTCGGGATGGTGCGCGGCTTTTGGCTGTTGCGGATCATCGCGAGGATTTCGGGAGAGAGGGCCGGAGTGGGCGGGAGCGATGTAGATGGAGGCAAAGACGGTGCAGGAGAAGGGAACGGGGTGCGGGCCGGGACTTCGCCGGGAAGAGTGACTTTGTCGAACACACCTGCGGAAGTTTTTCCGTAGATATTGACGACTCTGAGCGAGATGCCGAGTTCCCCCGGCTGTGCGCCCTTAATTTCAATGCCTCCGATGTCCATCGGTGCCATTTCCGGTTCGCTGAAGGTCGCTCCCCCATCGAGACTCTGGCTCACCAGATAGTATGCAAGATCCGTACGGGAAAGATCCGGCTGCCACTGTGCTGTGACTGTATAGGTTTTGCCCCCTGCATCGGGAACTGCCCGCAACCGAAATCCCGTTACGTCCGTGGGGAGCATCGGGTCAAAGGCGTTTGCAGTTGTAGCAGGGGCGCTTACAGAATTCGATCCAAGTTCATGACCGGTGAAGACCGCAGAGCGATCCTGCAAATCGAGTGGCTCGCCGGCGGTACCCATGAGCGGCTCACTGAGTCGCACAGTATAGGTGACACCCTTTTGCTGTCCGACAGTATCCAGAATGACGAGCTTATCACTGATCAGCAGCTGTGTGATGTGCAGATCTGTTCCATTGGGTCCCTCGATGCGGAAAGCCTGCGGAGCTCCTGTTGGCTCGACAGCGACAGCTGTAGACATCGTAAGTTTCACCTGGATCGGCGAAAGTGCTTCCGCGATCAGTAGGTGCACCTTTCCGTCCTGTGGTGGGGCCGTAAGAGTAGGTACGGCAGCAGAGGGGGCGGTCGCAGCAGGTGTAGAAGAAGGTAGCGTGAGTACTGGAGGAGGTAGAGAGGAGGAAGAAGAGGAAATGACAGGGGCAACCACAGGCGCGGCCGAGGACTTGGGGGGAGGCACTGCGGCTGCACTGGAGGATTGCACGGCGGTTGGTTGCGGGACATTCGCTGCGTTTAAGATCAACTGCTGGATTTCCTCCAAAGAGGGAATCTGCACATCAATACTGAATGCGGAAGATGATGCGGCGCCTGCAGGAGCAGGGATAGGGGTAGGAGTTGGAGTGGGAACAGTGAGGGGCGGAGAAACCGGAACGGGAACTGGTGCCGGAATCGGTGCAGGTGCAGCTATCGGCTGTGCGGGTTTCTTCGGGATATCCACGCGGACCTCTTCGGCAAACGCCTCACTTTCCTCTCCGGAAGAGTTCACCGCGAGAACAGTGACGAAGAGTGAAGCCTGCTTCGGAGGACTGTAAAAGATAAATTCACTCACTGGCCCTTCTGTTTCCTCATAGTCGTCGTAGAGTCCTTCACTATCGAGAATCGACTCCGCGCTGTAGTAGAGCCGGTAGAGCACGATCGTGGGGTCGGGAAGCAGTGTCCACCGGATGATGATGCTTCCGTCCGGCTGGGCATTACCTGAAAGACCGCTGACGGATCCCGGAGCAACGGCAAGAGCCGCGATCGGCAGAGCGATGCCCAGAAAGGCGGTGGCGAGACGCAAGTGGAGTTTCATGTGTGTTTCTCAATATTGTATCAGATTTGTCTGTTTCCGGCAATGCATGCCATGCGTCTCTAATCAGCTTTCTCTAGTGTTTCTGTGGGATTTGGCACGGTACTGAGATTTCTATTACTCGCGTTACTTGTGGCGTTGGGTAGATCGGAAAATGAATCCCCGTCGTGGTTGTCGAGAGTGCTCGTCAAAAAAATAACAGACCCAATGGTTCCGGCGATGAGCCCACCGACGAGATCTCCAGAGGAGCGATGTCTTGTATGTATGGTCTCAGAATTGGATGATGATTCAGGCATAGGGAGTGATCCTAAATCTTCATATTTTCTTCGACAAGAAGATCGTGTGAATTCTGAGAAGAAACATGATGATGCCCATACCGATGGTCGCTGCGATCAGTCCCATTACGGTTGGGATTTCACTTTTTAAAAAAGGAGCCACTTTCCATAGTCCTGTGCCGAGCACGCACGCGAACAGGAAGATTTTTATAAGAGATTGCATAGAAAGTTTTGCGGGCATGGTTCTCTGCGCTGCAACCATCAATGTGACGGCCAACAAGAGATGAATGATGTTGCTGGTGATCGTTGCGCCGATGTAACCATGGGAAGAGATGAACAGGAAATTGAGTCCTATGGAGAGTATGGCAGCCAATCCCAGTATGATGACCAGTGGCTTACTGCGTCCGCGGTTTAAAAGCACATAGAATCCATATTGTACGAGACCATTGAGGAACACCGGCAGTCCCATGAGCATCAGTGCCGTGTCTGACCCGAATTTTTCCGGCGTACTGAGGTAGGCGTCCGTTGTGAGAAGCTGCACAAGCGGCCGCGACCAGAAGATACAGAAGAGTGCCGCGATGACACCGAGGAGCAGGAGCACGATCAATGTTTTCCCGAGAAGCTCGCGCGTATCCTCTCCTCTGCCATCGCGTTCGCTAAGAGTGGGCAGGACGGAGTTCAGCAGGAAGGTCGGAATGACATAGCCCATTTCTACCATTCTCAGGACAAATCCATACTCCGCATTCTGAATTTCAAAGTCCGGACGAAGCAGTGCAATCATTGTGACATCAAGCTGGCGGTAGAGTGCCATACAGAGGAAGGCCGCTCCGAACGGGATGGATTGCCGAAGGATGGACTTCATGACCTTGCGGTCGACATTCCATTGGATTTTCTCAAAATGGCCTGCGGCCAGCGCAGAAATAATAAGAAGTACGAATGCTCCGATGCCGCCGATAAGGAGGAAGGAGTAAAGGATCCTGAGATCCGTAGATCCGCGTACGCCGCCGATGATGAAGAGCGTAATGAGCCCAGTCGTAATCAGTCGATGCGTGACTTCCGCGATGAAGACGTACTGCATCCGGTGGTGTACCTGAAATACGGTACGAAGAATGCCTGCGAGGAGCGCGAAAAGCGGGACAAGTGCGGCGATAGTTACGGAGAGCGGAAGTGGGGTGCCGCGCCATTGGGGGAGAAGCCAGACGAGGACCAGAGCCAGTGCCAAAGAAAGGAAAAGAATAACCGAGCGAATAATCATCAACGCGCCCAAAACCGCAGACCGGTCTTTTGCCCGTGCCATTTCCCGCACACCGACGGCATACAATCCGAAGTCTGCGAGAATTCCGAAGAGCTGTAAAAACCCGTATGCAGAATTGTAGTTTCCAGCGAGCTCCTTACTGAGGCCTATCGCCACAAACTTCACCGTCAGGATTGAAAGTGCAGCCATCACAATTTGGCTACCGAGTTGCCACAGGGTCGATGAAGCAATCTGTTTCGTCGGCATTACAATGATTCTAGAGAAGGATCGCCATAGTGCCATGGCTCTTCCTTACTTCATTCTCTCTTCGATATTTCCCTTTACTCCTTCCGATCCCGAGGAAATGCGCTGCTGCACTTGCTCCGGGATCCCGAAGGAGCTGCTCTCTATGGTGGGATTGAGATTAAGGATGCGCTTGAGAGGAACTTCTGTAGTGCCACCGGCGAATCCTGGCGTTGGATCATAGGTCACCGTACACAACCCTTCCGGACTGATAGCGGTAATGGTTCCGACAAGCTCTGTATTGCTCCAGGAAAAACGTACCGGAGGCAGCCGGCTCCAGTTCTCTGGCGGGAATGGATTTTCCTTTTTTAGCACTTCTATAATTATAATTGTAATTATTTATTTGTCAAATACAGGAACATCTGTACAATGCCCGCAATGGGTCTCCCCT
>CAYYFD010000011.1:0-18411 GCA_964471125.1 uncultured Candidatus Peribacteria bacterium | reverse complement strand
CCTCCGCGCCGCCCATGCGGCTTTCTAAGGGGAAGCGGGTGAAGAGGATATTCATGAGGATAGGATACGGAACTCAGGATGTAAGGAAATAGGGAGATACGGAAATAGGGATATAAGGTTCCTTATTTCCTTATTTCCATACTTCCTTATTTCCTTCATTTCTCCATTCCTCAATCAACCCCAAAATACTTCGCTCCACCTCATCCAATTGGTACACCGTGCATATGCAGATTTCCGCGCCGGCGCTTCTCGCTTCCTGAAAATACTTCTCTGTATCCATTGATGTAGTGAGTGCGATGCGTGCTTGAGGATTTTTTTCCTTCAGATAGCGGATAACCGCAGGGCCGTTTTCCGAGGGGATATTGTAATCGATGAAGGCGAAGGCAATATCCGGATGATCATTGATCAGTTTTTTGGCCTCTTCCGTTGAGTATGCGACGAGGAGTTGAACATCCCAGTGGCTATGACGAAGAAGTCCCTGCAGAAGCATCTGCTTGCCTTCGGAGTCGTCGGCGATCAGGAATTTTGGCAGGGGCATATTTCGATTATACGTCAAAATGCACCACAATTACGCCTTCGCCAATTTCTTCAAAAATCCCGCAATCTCTTTTAAGGAACATTTCTTCGCGTTTACTTCGTGATCAAAGCTGTGTCCCTCCCATTCCTTTTCTGTACCCAGCCGGATACAGACAAGCTCTTTTGGAAATTCCTCTTGCACGGTTTCGAGCATTGCAGGACTGGGGCAGGTGATGAGCACGGCGCAGCCTTCTGCTTTGCGGGCATCGCGCACGCACTCACAGGCGACAATTGTGTTGAATGCTGTCTGAAATTCCTCCGACGCTTCATCGCTCGAGTTCGGATCGTAAATATCCTCGAGCGCCAGATGTTTCCAGTTGGGGTGTTCCCCAAGGAAGTTTTCTGCAACCAGTCCGCGTGCCGTTTCTGTCGCTCCAGCGAGAAGGAGAAGCATAGTGTTGGTGTAACAGACCATTGTAGCATTTTTCATGTGTTTTGTGAATACGCGAACAGCTCTCTCTGTAGCGGAAATTCTTCACCCCTCTTTTTGCGGATGATGATGCGTTGACCGAAGCGTGTGCAGGGGTATTCTTTTGCCATGAATAGTGCTGATTCCGTGGCACAAAAAGGGTGGGAGGATTTGCCCGAGGCCGATCAGGTGGCACTCTTCAGCGGATTACGTGCGGCACTGAATCATATGACCGAAGAAGAACTTACAGAAGCATTGCCGGGGTTTGTATGGGATGTTGTGCAGAGTAGTAGGGCGAATGCTGCAAATGAGATGAATATGGCGATGTGTCAGCATGTGCGGCATTTGGAAGTACAGGCAATGATGGCACCTCCACGACGGTCGCTCTCCGATGCCTTGGCGGTTCATCAATTTGTGCAACCTAGGGTGCGGCCGACGGATTTCCAATTCGGTCCTCTTCAATAGAGAGTCAGAGTTTCACATCTCAATCCGCATGATCATGGCTGTCGTACCAATTCTCTCCGAATTTTTTTGCAAGCAGTTGCATTGCGCATAGGCTGGCCGTTTGTTCCTGTTGGATTTCCAATCTAGCTACTTTGACTTGCTTAGTCTGTTCAGCCAAAGAACAATTGGCGTCGGGGGTTGTACCGAATGAGGGGTGGGTAGTCATGGGCGCATAGATTGCACTGCACCTGCGTTCAGGACAATCACCATCTCCATACCACTTTTTACCGCAGCAAATAGCTGTATTTTTCATATGGAAAGATTTGTCTTGCCCCGGAAAAACCTAGTAAGTCCCCAGTCATTAAACTATCTGTTTGGGGCTATTACCTGTTGTCCGCCCATATATGGCCTTAGTACCTCCGGAACCGTCACACTTCCATCTTTATTCTGGTAGATCTCCAGAATTGGAATAAGAATGCGCGGTGATGCGATGCAGGTGTTATTCAGTGAGTGACAGAATTTCTTCTGACCATCAGTGTCCTTGTATTTGATATTGAGTCTCCGAGTCTGAAAATCATGAAACGTCGAGCAGCTATGTGTCTCTCCGTACCCTTTGCGGCTGGGCATCCATGTCTCGATGTCGTTTTTGTAGACCTGCCCCCTGCCCATGTCGCCGGTGCAGACATCAACGACGCGGTATGGAAGCTCCAAAGCTTTCAGAATATCTTCTGCGTTTCCGAGGATTTCTTTGTGCATCGTTGCGCTCACACTTGCATCACCTTCGCACAAAATCACCTGCTCCACTTTCTGGAACTGATGAATGCGGTAGAGCCCGTGCGTATCTTTGCCATAGGTTCCAGCCTCTCTTCGGAAGCACGGCGAGATGCCGCAGTAGCGCTTGGGGAGGTCTTTCAGCTCAAGGAGCTCGTCGCTGTGGTAGCTCGTCACCGAAACTTCGGATGTACCGATCAGGTATGCCTCATCAGATTCAACAGGCCCACCTTTCTCCTTCTGTACACCAACGGTATAGGCCTGCTCCTCTCCTCCGGGGAAGTAGCTTGTGCCGACCATTGCTCCGTAGTGCACAAGAAGTGGCGGAGAAAATGGTGTGTAGCCTTTCTTCACTAGGCTATCGAGTGTGAAGAGCATGATGGCCATCTCCAGTCGTACGCCGTCGCCTTTCAGAAAGTAGGTTCTGGCTCCTGCAATCTTCACGGCGCGTGCGATATCTACGATATCGAGCGATGTTCCAAGCGCGATATGGTCGAGTGGGTCGAAAGCGAACGATGGCAGATTCCCCTCTTGGCGGATCTCTACATTCTGCTTGTCGTCTTTGCCAACTGGTACACAGTCCAAGGGAATCGAAGGAACATGGAGAAGCATCTGGCTCCATTGATCTTCAAGAATTTTGAGCTCTGCTTCCTGCTCTTTTACTTTTCCACTCAACTCTTTCATCTCTTTGAGAGATGCATCTTTCTCTTCGCCTTTTAATGTAGGCATTTTTTTATTAGCGGCATTCTGCGTGGTGCGCATTGCATCTGTAGACCGCTGCAATTCCCTGCGTTTCGTATCCACCGTAAGAAGCTCGTCGATATCGACAGCAATATTCTTTTTCTTTGCTGCATCTTTATATGCCTCGGGCCGATTTCTTAAATCATCAAGGTCGATCATGCATGGAGTATAGGGCGGCTTATAAGAAAGCTACAGAGAATGCCTCAACGATCCAGTTCTACTTCGATCTCATTGAGCACATCTCTGCCACTAGCCGCATCTGCTGCAGCCCAACTTACAAGTTGTTTGCTGTAGTACGTAGATGTTCTACCTGTCACAACGATTATCTCTCCATTAAAAACAACCTGGATATCGCGAACCGTTCCTCCAGTTCTGAGGCGAATATTTCTTTCTACTTCTCGAAGTACCTCTGCGTTGGCATCAGTCGATTCATGACTTTCTGTAAGAAATTTTGGCAGTGTTGTAGTCATATGGAGAGAGCGTGGAGGAGAACAGGATACGTTTCAATACCTCTTCCCAAAAAAGATCGTCTTTGATGCTAAAGCCAGAGAGGCGGAATGCCCCTCACACTATCTACGCAACAAGCTTGATATTGTTTTGCACATTAAAGCCTTCGCAATGAGCGAACGCAGCATCCAGCACCAGCATCAAATCATCAGGTTCTACAAATGTTCTGCCCTCCAGAACAACTTCGTCTTCACTGACGATGACGCGTAAATCGCGGACAGTGCCGAGAGTCCTCAAATGTACTGCTCTGTAGACATCGCTTGCGATATTCGCATAGAGCACTTCTTCATCTGATGGGGCTTCAGCCGGAGTCTTTATGGTCTTTTTCATATATATTATATAAATCATTTATAGCCTTATTGTCAATATTATTTCATTACCATCTTAAAAGTACTGACGACTACTCGTCATCATCTTCAGTTCCTCTGAAAATTCCTGCCTGAGCGATGCCTGCATAATTTGCGATCGGCTCTACATTTATGCGGAAGCATTCTCCTCCACAATCTTTCGCAAATGCCCGGAACCACAACCAACTCTTGACTGCATCGGACGGGTTCAGCAGATAGATTTCCATCCCCCCTTCCGCCATCTCATGAAAAATTGAAAATGTTCCTGCGGGCATCATCATGACATTTCTGCAATCGATCGCGACTTTCTTCATGCGTTTTTCCCTACACTCATCCAGCCTCTTGCGCAGCCAGTCTTTTTCCTCGCCCTGCCAGGCACTCGGAAGTTCTTGCAGATTGCACTCGAGAACAGTTTGGAATCTCTTACGCTTTTTCTTTCGTTCGCTACTGACACCAGTATGTTCATGCAAAATAGCTTGTCTATCTGCCTCCCTTGTCAGATCAAGATCATCATCCAAATCTTCGAATTCTTCGTCAATCTTCATATACATAATTTAAAATAAATACAAAAATAGTCAAATAATTACTCAACGATCGTTCGACACACCTAATCTGCAATCGACGATAGCTTCATACAGATCCCGCAAGTTTTCTTCCCACTGCGCGATCTGACTGCACATTTCTCCGTAGCTCTTATTATTCAGCCCGCGTGTGAACTTTTCGATGACATCACTATTATCTTGATCTGGACTGAGTGCATCACCGGGCTGCACCAATGTGGATCGAGCCATTTCCATATTCTGTACCGCCTTGATACACAGTGCATCTGCGAAAATGCGTCGCAGATCTTTTTGGAGTGAATTGATGACGGAGCAGGAAGTGATAGCAAGAGGCTCATAATTGCGCATTGGTGAGGGGATGCAGTCCGGAGCATTCAGCTCTATGCGAATACGGACGTATTCTCCCCGCGGATATATGCAGTAGCGTTGTCCGATTTGCCCTCCTCCAGATTCGTCGATCCACTCTCGTATTCCCGCATCAAACGTCCACCAATTTTTCTGTGCTACTTCCATGCATTTCCGGAGATCATTCTGGTCATGTAATTTTTGAAACCACGGCATGCGGTCGAAAGGAAACGCCGGCATGTGTTCCTGTATTTTCATGGGGTTTGAAAGGGAAAGCATTGGACCATAACTTTGATGTGTGTACAATGTCGAAACATGCCAAAAGAACAGCCATTCAAGCTCGTCGCCCCATGGAAGCCGACTGGGGATCAGCCGGCCGCGATAGAGAAGATTCTGAAGGGAGTTCGTGGTGGTGAGCGCCACCAGACACTTCTCGGAGCTACAGGCACAGGAAAGACCTTTACCATGGCCAATATTGTCGCCGAGCTAAACCGCCCGACGCTGGTTCTCGCACACAATAAGACTTTGGCCGCACAGCTCTGCAACGAGTTCCAGATGTTCTTTCCAGAGAATGCCGTCTCCTACTTCGTCTCCTACTACGACTACTACCAGCCGGAGGCATATATCCCGAGTAGCGATACGTATATCGAAAAAGATGCGAGCATCAACGAGGAGATTTCCAAGTACCGCCATGCGGCAACCATGAATCTCCTCACGCGCAGAGATGTGCTGATCGTTGCATCCGTGAGTTGTATCTACGGTCTTGGTGACGTCGAGAGCTACGAAGCACTCGCCATCCATCTCGAGCGCGGGATGCCTGTACAGCGGGACAAACTCATTCGCCGTCTCATCGACATCCAGTACCGCAGGAGCTCCATGCAGTTCAAGCAGGGCATGGTGCATGTGCTTGGCGATACCATCGAAGTGTTTCCTCCGGGCGGCGATACCGTCATCCGCATGGAGATGCCTTTCGACGAGATCGAAACCATTCAGGAGGTCGATAGCTTTACCGGCGAACTGATTCAGGATTTGCAGGAGGTCAGCATTTTCCCTGCGACCCATAACGTTACGACAAAAGAAAAAATCGAAGGCGCGTGTAGCGGTATCATCACCGAGCTTGGCGTCCGCGAAAAAGAACTTCTGAAGATGGGGGAGCTTGCGAAGGCCGAACGCCTGAGGCAGCGCACGGATTACGACATCGAAATGCTCAAAGAGACCGGCTACTGCACAGGCATCGAAAACTATGTCCGGTATCTCAGTAATGCCGGAGAGGAAGGACGCCCTCCATCCACACTTCTCGATTATTTTCCGAAAGATTTCATCCTCTTCATCGATGAGTCTCATATCAGTATCCCGCAAGTTGGCGGTATGTACGAAGGAAACCGATCGCGAAAGCAGACCCTCATCGACTTCGGTTTCCGTCTTCCTTCCAGCCACGATAACCGTCCGTTGAAGTTTCCGGAGTTTGAAGAGCGCCTCACGCAGTGCGTGTATGTCTCGGCTACTCCGGGTCCGTACGAATACAAGAACACACCAAAAGAATGGCTAGCTGAGCAGATCATTCGTCCTACAGGACTTCTCGATCCTGTCGTTACGGTGAAGTCGACCAAGAACCAGATCGACGACATCACGCTGGAGATCGAAGCCGCGAAGAAGCGCGGAGAGCGCGTACTCCTCACGACGCTTACCAAAAAAATGGCCGAGGACATGACACAGTTCCTCGCAGATCGCGGCGAGAGCGTGCGCTATCTCCACAGTGACATCGAGACGATGGAGCGTATCGAAATTCTTCGTCAACTGCGTACCGGCGAGATCGATGTTCTTGTGGGCATCAACCTCCTGCGCGAAGGACTCGATCTTCCTGAAGTGAGCTTCATCGCCATTCTCGATGCAGACAAGCAGGGGTTCCTTCGTTCGCGTGATGCGCTCATCCAGACGATTGGTAGAGCAGCACGCAATCTCAATGGTCACGTTACGCTCTATGCCGACAAGATGACGCCTGCAATGCGCGCTGCACTCGATGAAACAGAGCGCAGACGTACCGTCCAGCATGCTTACAATGTAAAGCACGGCATTACGCCCCAGAGTATTCAAAAGGCGATCCATGACATTTCCGAGGAGCACAGGAAGATCGAACTGCGTCGCCCGAAGCGCGATCCACAGAAGATCCCCAAAGATGAGCTTAAGCGTCTCATCGAAGAACTGGAGATGCAGATGGAAATGGCTGCGCAAAATCTCGAATTTGAAAAAGCCGCGGATTTGCGCGATGAGATGGAACTCCTCAACCGGCAATACAAGAAATAAAAACAGCCGTCCGCCTTAGGCGGACGGCTTTGGATTATCTATCTTTGCTTATCTAAGTTCTCCTCTCTGATACTCGATGCCATCACGTGCTGCGCCAATGCAGCGTGTGCGGCGCTGACCGGTGAGGTCATCGCATTCATCGCTCTCTTCGTTCTGCATCGGGGCAGCGGTATGTGTATTCACATACGTACTCTGACCGTCGCCTACGGAAAGGTCGCGCTTTTCGACGATCTGACGGAAGTTATCCTGATCCGTATAGCGATACGAAACGAGCTGTGCGGAGTAATACGCGCCCGCGCCGATTACAGTTCCTGCAAGAATGCCAGCAAGAGCGGCTACAACAGTTTGACGGTTCTTCATACGGATAAGGGGGATGGATGTAGATATTAAGAATATTATAACATAATTTATAAATATAGCAAATACAAGTATTCCCTTTCTATAGGCCAACCTCTTGACTCTTAAATATCAAATGTTACTATAATTGCCATTTTGTCAAATAATCCTATTAATATGCGTTTAATCACTGCTTCTGCATCCGCGATCCTGACAGTTGCATTTCTCCTGCCCATCCCTGCAGCTGAGGCATCTGCGAGCACCCTGCATCCATGGGAGTTTCACCAGAAGCGTCCTCAGGGGCGCCGTACGCTTGCCACAGATTATGCGGAGATCGACGAATTTTATTACCAGAGTCCGCATCGTTCGGTGACATTTGCACTGCATCCTCTGAATCGTCGCCGGTACTACAATCCCCGTCCCTACACCTTCATCGGTGAGCGCGGCATATACGGTATTCCTGCACTGGATTCTCTCTATGAATACGATGGCAATTCCGATCGCTGGTCACGCGTCGAGGTTGGCGGGCCTGCAAAGGGCAGTGAGTGTATGAACTACACCTTCAACAAACCGAACTACCGAGTGGCACCGTTCGGGTACAAGTGTCAGGATTAATACCACTTCATGTCTGAACACTCTTCAAATATTGCTCTAGAAAGGAAGGATGAGGATGCATTGATTGGGCCTCTTATTATTCGCCTCGCCAACGAGCGGGGCGTAACCGTTCTTGATCTTCAGCAAAGAGCCAATTTGAGTCCAGAATATGTTGGTGGCATGAGAGACGGAAATCGCGAGATTTCTACTTGGGCCATTGCACGCTGCGCACGCGTTCTGGATTTACCGCATGCACCTCCCGTAGGTATTCAGGAGCCGGAACTGGGAAATGTTGTAATAAAAATTCGCCAGCACCTATTGAATCTCGACCGTAACATCTAAATACTTATTCATAAATCTTCACTGCCTCTCTGTATCCCTCTGGTGTTCCTGTATCCAGCCGAATCCCTTCACAGTGCACGCCGTGAACCGGCGTATGTGGCAGACACTCGATGAGGGCATCAATGAGACGGATTTCCCCGCCATGACTTGCGCCAACAGATGGCAGAGCCGCAAAGATCGACTGTGGGATCAGGTATCGTCCGACAATTCCCAATGTTGATGGTGCATCTTCTGGCTTCGGTTTTTCCACCATGCCCTTCAGCGTCATCACACGTTCATCTTTGGGGTTGCGAGTCTCGACGGTCACAATGCCATAGCGATGCGTGTGCTCCTGCGGGATGTCTTGCAGGGCGACATATGCTCCATGGTCGTCTCCGGTAAGATTTGCCGCGTCACGCAGTTGCTCCAGCCCGGAGCGTTTGCCGAGAAAAAGATCATCACCGAAAAGGATCGCGACCGTCGGAGACTTGGCCCAGCCCACAGCCTGCAAAATCGCGTGTCCGTCTCCGAGCTGCTGGTCTTGGTACACTACATGAAATTTCACTTCGTCGTAGCGCCGGAGCTGCTCGAGGAAGTGGCTCTTTCCTCTGCGCTTCAGTTCCGCTTCCAAGGCAGGGTCCTGATAGAAGTACTGCGGGATCGCTTCCTTGCCGCGGCTGATCACAAAGCACACTTCGCGAATGCCAACACTCAGGCATTCATCGACGAGATGCGCAATGATCGGTTGGTTGCCGAGAGGTAGTAATTCTTTTGGAACGGCTTTGGTCCACGGCAGGAAGCGTGTGCCGAGGCCTGCGACGGGGAGGATGGCTTGGGTGAGGTGCACACCCAAAGAATAGGGCATTCTTCGTCTCAGGTCAGTGTGTATTTGGCATCTTTCCTGCTTGCATAGGCGAAGGTATTTGATAGGTTATACCGCTGATATGGTTCATATCCTAGAATCTTCGCACCCAGTGCGCAGACACATACTGTCGGAGTCGACGGCGGTTTCGGCAGTGTCCTCAGTACGCTCCAGACGCTGCGTCCGGCCGGTACGCCCGATAATTACACCGTTGTTCCCGGCACAAGGCCGGATAGTTGGCATCTCACGGTACAGCATGATCAAAGAAATTCTCTGGCACCTGCCGACACACTTGCGCGTCATCGTCCCATTCTTGAGGTGCGGGATATCACCCATGCCGCCATTGCGCATACATCTCTAGAGCTCAATAACCAGCATTCTCAAGCGGTATTTCTCGCTCAGGTGCTTGATGCTATAGACGGGAAGATTGTAGATGCAGACGGGCGCAAGCTCCGACGGTTCTCTGCAGATATGACTTCTGTGGAGGCGGTTCGCTCGTTTGTCCGGGCATTCCCCGGCATCGCACGTTCGCTACAGGTCAATCCTGCATTCGAGCATTTGCCCTTGGCGTTTGGAGAGCATCCCATGAACCGCAATATCGGCGAGCATCAGGATCGTCCGGATTTTTCTCCGGAAACACGGCGCGGCGTGGTCACGGTGAACGTGGTGGAATCCCTGGGGGCGGATCTGCGCGTGCTGGATGCGATTGTCTCGAGCCGTCTTGCTGTGGAGTCTGTAAGTTCGCGGTTGCGCGCGGATCAGGATGGCATCCATGAGATGGTGCTCGTCATTGATGACGCAACAACCGAGCAGCTTCAGCGTCTCCAAGCGGCATTCGTCGGTACAGCACATGGTGTACTTTCGACGTCTCTGTCTCGCCCTGATCGGGCATTTCAATTTGTCCAAGGAGTTCTTCCCAGGGAAGACCGGGGAACGAAATCCACCTTGCGAGAGATCAACCAGCGCATTCATTCGCATGGACGAATTCCCTGCGGACACGAGGTTCTCAGTTCTTCCCTGGCATTGCCCGAGGCTGCCCAATTCAGGAGCGTGCTTGCGCAAGCGGGTCGTCCCCATCTTTCCAACGGCGCATTATTACGGGGTACAGGAGACCGGCTGCCGGCGCCGCAGGATCGTTTTGCAGAGCATTTTCCGGAGGCTGTTGCTGATTATCAGGGATCGATGCAGCGATTTTTGGCCGACCAACTGGGATTGTCATTATTGGACTAGCAGAAGCCATTATTCCTAGCTGCGCATATGGGGATGTTTGACTCTTTTCGTCAAATCGCCTACAATGATCTGAAATTTACACCCACATCCTATGTCCAAAGCCGAATCCGCTCTGTCGAAGGTCCAGACCCTCTATGTACTTCAGGTACAGCTCTGGAGCGTACTTGATGCAAAGACGCTCACAAGCGAACAGCGTCAGAATGCGCGTAAGCATCTCAAGGAGTTTGGTTCCCTTCTACGCAAAGCGGACTGGCACATCATGGGTGGAGAGGATGTCTACAGCGCCTTGAAACAGATGGAGAAAGAGGTCGCGCAGAAGCTCAAGTCGCGTGGTTCAATCTCGAAGAAGCCGAGCGTCCGCACGCGTGCGATGAAGGTACGAAAGGGGAAGAGACGCTAAACTACACCTCACTAATCCTGACGATTTTAATCTTCTCCTCTTTCGGTATGAGGATTTTCAGGATGGAGTCTTTGCTAAAAGTCGCCTTGACCTTCCTCGGGTCAATCACCGTTGGAAGCGTAACCGTCCGTTTGAATTCCCCCCAAAAACATTCTTGCAGGTAGTAACGGTTCTCCGGTAACTCTTCTCCCAACTTACGCATTCCGCGGATGGTGAGTGTGCGGTCATCCACTTCGATATCCAGATCGCTGAGACGCACTCCGGCAATCGGTGCACGGATGATGTAGTAATCATCCACTTCGTAAATATCCACGGCGATCTGACCGACTCCCTTCGGAGGCGATGATGCGGGGGGTTGCTGCTCCACTGACTCTGCTTCCGCTGACTGTGCGGTTTGAAATGCTGAGAAAATCCCGTGGAAAGGCGATGGAGCCATCTCGGTAGAAGATCATACGCAATGTTCGGGGGGTTTGGCAAAGAGAAACGCGTTGCGGGAGAATTCCGGTACACTGCGCGCATGACGATTTCGCAGTCGATCATTCTCGGCGTCATTCAGGGATTCACAGAATTTATTCCCATCAGCAGTACGGCACATCTCATGCTCGCGCAGTCAGCAATGGGACTCCCAACCGATTTGCAGGGATTCGATATTCTGCTCCACGCGGGCACACTCCTCGCGCTTGTTCTTTGCTATCCGCAGGCATGGTGGAATATGGCAAAGTCCCCTTTTACGGGCGACAAGACGGCCCAGCGCATGCTTCTGCTGATTATTATTGCGACGATTCCTGCTGCTGTTTGCGGTGCGCTTTTTGCCGATGCGGTGGAGCAGTCCATGGGCTCGATCCGTTCGCTCGGGTGGCAGTTGCTCATCAATGCTGCATTGCTCATTGCTGCGGAACGCTTTCTCCAGAGTCGCCATCGTAAAGAAATGCGCATAACTGACGCGCTGATCGTCGGCATTGCACAGGTGTTTGCACTGATTCCGGGGATTTCCCGCTCAGCAATCACCATTGCCGCAGGGAGAATGCGCGGCATCGTGCGGGGTGATGCACTCGACTTCTCTTTTCTTATGGCTGCACCCATCATTGCCGGTGCTTCACTCTTTGCAACTGCGGATATTGTTGCCGGTCACACAGTGATCCCTGCACTGTCCGTGACAGTTGCGGGAGTTGCTTCTGCGTGTGTCTCCGGCATTGCAGCGATTTATTTTTTGCGTCGCTTTGTCGCTTCGTGTAGCCTCGCATGGTTCGCAGTCTATCTCGTTCCCGTTGGTCTCTTGCTTTGCTTCCGGGTTTGAGACAAGATGCTGTCCCTAGAGGATTCCGGTGATGTTCCGGAACATTTCATTCTCTTCCCTCGCCCTCCCCATGTCGTCCGTGCAGCTCCACAATGCTATCAAGCGTCTTCGTTTTGAGCGGGGCATGACTCAAGAGGAGTTAGCATTGCGCACGGGAGTGAGTCGTCAGACCATCATGAGCATCGAGCGCGGACAGACCAATCCTTCCGTTCTTCTTGCTTTCAAAATTGCGACTGCGCTGAATGTCATCGTGACGGATGTCTTTCAGATCGAGGGGAATTTGGTACCGGTGTAGGCTGCACGAATACGCGAGCATCCGAGCATCCGATTACTGCATTGTTTTTGCGTGAGAGGAAACCTTCATATCCTCAACAGACAATTGCACCTCTCTTTTTCCCTGCCAAACATTCACCCCTACGCGGCAGACGATATCCATAGGTTTTCCGAGTGCGCTTTCCAGAAAGCCCAATCCGAATCCGATTCCTTTCACGCCGTCTACGCGCATTTGTAGATGTTTGCCATCATCTCCGACGCATCGCGTATTTCCGATGATGGCGCTCCGGAGGAGGAAGCGCGGTTCGGGATTTCCCTGCCCAAAAGGTTCGAGCGCGGCAAGTGCATCGGCGAGGTGGATGGAAACATCCGCAGAGCGGATTTCAGCATCGATTTCCGTGGTAGGGCGCAGGTCCTCTCTCGTCAGTTGCGAGGCGATATCCGCTGAGAGTCTGTCTGTTACCTCCTGCCAGTGGTCCACGGCAACCGTACAGCCTGCCGCCTGTCTGTGACCTCCGAAGCTTTGTAGCAGGTGTCTGATGCGCGAAAGACCCTCTGTCATGTGGTAGCTTCGGGGACTGCGCAGGGATGCAGTAACGAGCTTTCCGTGCTCTGCACCCACCATGCTCGGGCAACCGGTTGCTTCGGTGAGTGCTCCAGCGATGAGACCGATGATGCCATGCGGATAGTCTCTGGATTTGCTGGCCATCAGCAGTCCTCCATTTCGGTCGGTTTCTGTACGCGCCCGTTCCACCAGATCTCCGGTAATGTCGCGGCGGGACTGATTCAGTTCATGGAGTCGATCGATATGTGCCCCCCCATCGAGGAGGGCATGAAGCGCGAGCATCGGGTCGTCCATGCGTCCGGCTGCATTCAGTCGTGGCGCGATGCGAAAAGCGATGTCCGTACTCGTGAGAGAGCCTCCTGTCTTCACGCTATCACGCAGCGCTGCAAGCGGGCCTGATCGCACCTCGCACAGCGACTGCAGCCCCTGCGCTACGATGCGGCGGTTGATGCCTTTGAGTTCGACAAGATCTGCAACCGTTCCCATCATCGCAAGAGCGCGGTCGGTGTGCATGTCTTCCCATGCCCCTCCCTCCAAAGCCTGCAAAAAGAGAAATGCCATGCCGGATCCTGATGGATGTGGCTCCGGAAATCCCGGGGTGAGTGCAGGGTGCAGAAGTGCATACGCTGGTGGCAGCTCCTCCGGCACATGATGATGGTCAACGATGACGACATCGATACCGCTTTCCTGAAGTTTCGTTATCGCATCAATAGCCGAAATTCCCGTATCGACCGTGATCAAGAGCCTGATGCCTTTTGCTATCCACTCATCGGCGATGGCGGTACTCAGTCCGTATCCATCATGCACGCGGTGCGGCAGTCGTACATTGGGCTCAATGCCGCGACGGCGGAAGTACCGCACCATCTGCGCGGTAGCCGTGATGCCGTCGCAGTCATAATCGCCGAAGATGCCGATGCCCTCCTTGCGCGCCAGTGCATCTGCAACACGCCGCACTGCCCTCTGCAGATCGGGCGGGCATGGGAGGGCGGTCGATGCCTCCTGAAGGCCCCGCGATGCCGTGAGGTGCCGTATCAGTGATGGTATCGGTACGGGGCTCGCGGAGGAGAGGGGCGATCCGTCACGCATCACCCATTGTTTGCCGGTGCAGGAGAGGTTATCACGCACTCTCCAGAACACTAGCAGAGCCTGTGATGCGCTCGCGTATTATTTTGGACAATATCCGTTCCACAATTCTCTCAAGCCAAAAAAGCAGTTCTTCTCTCTGCAGGAACATACGGTCTTACGCCGCCACCTGTCGCTCCGAACGTTTCGCTCTGCGCATCGTCCAGGCAACCGCTCCGATCATCGTGGTTGCTGCGAGCCATGCACCGGCTCCGGTTGGTGCGAGAGCAGGTGCCCCGCCGTGCAGCACATCATTGGCCTGCGGCGCTCCGTACTGCAAAACTCTCTGGCGATCGGTGATGCGGTCCAGCAGGCGAATGGTTCTGAGGAGTTCAAGATCCGAACCGGAAAGTCCGGCGGTCTCTTCCGTCTCTGTGTTCTCTTCCTCCTCCCATCCCTCATCAGTTTCCTCAGCAGGAATCTCCTCTGGAGCTGCAGCGTGGACGAAAGATTCTTCCTGCTCGCGTGTGCGGCGCTCCGCACTTACTGCGCTCTGGCGTGCGATGCGGTCCTCACTTTCGCGCATGCTTGGTGGAAGGTAAAAATCGCTATTGAGCAGTACATCCTCTGCGGTCATGTATGCACCAGCCGCGGCGGGAAGCATGCATCCTACTGCGAGAGCGATCGGGAGAAGCCTGCGGAGTGTGCGTGAAGACATCAGAGTATTATAGCGGATTTTCATAAAAGCTGCAATTGATCAACAGTCCGTTCCTCCGCCCAATTCGCAGAGATAGACTTCCTGCAGGTCGAGAATATCGTCTCCGTCAGAGTCTGCGAGGATGGGGTTACTTTCCCCTTCGTCCATTTCTCCGTTGATGTTTTTGTCTTCGCCACGGAGCTTTTGGCCCTTTTCCACCTTGCAGAGACCGTCACAGAGTCCATCTTCGTCCGTGTCCCACTTCATGACATCCGATTCATCGAGGTCGCGCTTGCCATCGTGATCCTTATCTTCGATGCCGTCGATGAGTCCGTCTCCGTCGCTGTCTCTGAGTATGGGGTTACTGCCGAGGAAGAAAATTTCCCGTCCATCTATTACGCCGTCTGCATCCGTATCGGCGACTTGCGGATCGCTTCCCACATCCCGTTCAACGGCGCTATTGGCAAGATCCTTGTCTTCGTCTGTCCCGATGGGCAGCGGGATTTCGCTCATGATAAAACACGATGTTCCGCCAATGAAGCGCTCCAGCTGGTGCCGTATCGCTCCGCGGTAAAATCGATCCTGGTTTAGATCTGACTCATTCAGATTTTCAACGGTATTGAAGCGTTTTTGGCGCATATTCATCTGCTGATCGATGCGCATATTCCTTTCCTTCTTTGAAAGAAATATCTTTCCTGGGAACTGTTTTTTAGCCTTCGCGGATTCCGGATTGTAGTTTTCCGGAAAGCAGTATCCCCAGAAACGATTGAGCCCCCCGCGGAATCCGGTGATGACATCGAGTGTCATATCCGAAGCATCATCGGGAATCTGGATGATGACATTGGTGTCCGGAGGAGCAGTTGCCCCTTTTTCCATTTGCACTGGCAGGATGGTTTTCCATGGCGTCTGTCCACGCATATGCGCGGGCAGCAGTCTGCCCTCCAGACGTACATCTTGATGGATCGCGGTGGAGACAATACTCAGTGTCAGTACGCCAAGGCTCACCGTAATCCACTGCATGCTCTTTTGTGTGCCGTGAAGGAGTTTGCAGGACATATCGAAGTATTATAGCAGATATTTGATGAAAGATGTAGCGCTCTGGAGAGCCAGAAAAGTAGAGAAATAAGGGAAGTACGGGAATGAAGAGACATTCCGTATTTCTCTTTAATCGCTTATTTCCCTTATTTCCCTCGTGTATTCTCTTTCCGTGTCATCCGACTTTTACGCCACTCTCGGCATTTCCCGTGATGCCTCTCCTGCGGAGATCAAAAAAGCCTATCGTCGCCTGAGCAAGGAGCACCATCCCGACAAGCAGGCTGCTGCAAGCTCCGCGCAGGCGAAGAAAGATGCGGAACAGAAGTACAAAGAAATCAACGAAGCCTATGAGGCGCTTTCGGATCCCATTAAGCGCCGGACATATGATCAGTTCGGAAAAACAGGACCCGGAGGTGCAGGTGCAGGGGGCTTTGATTTCTCGGGGTTTTCCGGAGCGCGCGCCGAAGACTTCGGAGGATTCTCGGATCTCTTTGAAACATTTTTCGGAGGACGGGGCCAGAAAACTTCCAAACATCAGCAGCGTGGCCGCGATCTTGAAGTGCGTGTGCGTATTACGTTTATGGAGAGCGTTGCCGGAGCGCAAAAAACACTTTCTCTTGAACGACTCATATCGTGTGGCGACTGTTCGGGGAGCGGTGCTGCCAAGGGGTCTTCTCTTATCACATGCACAGAGTGCGGCGGGACAGGTCAGGTTACACGAACGACACAGTCCTTCTTCGGTGCCATTCGTCAGAGTGTTCTCTGTGCGAAGTGCAGCGGCTCGGGAAAATTCCCCGAAAAGAAATGCACGAAATGTGATGGCGAGGGAAGGGTCCTGCGCAAGGAGGAGGTCGCCATGGATATTCCCGCGGGGATTGACGATGGTCAGACTGTACGATTGCGCGGATACGGTGAGGCAGGGCGTAGCAACTCCCCTTCCGGCGATCTATTTGTTCATGTGGAAGTCACTCCTGATCCACGCTTTTCGCGTAACGGAAACGATGTGCATTCCGTGCGTATTATTACCGTGCCGGATGCAGCTTTGGGTGCGGATATTTCTATCGAGACTGTGCAGGGTCCGGTTTCCCTCCGCATTCCGCCAGGGACCCAGTCCGGTCAGGTAATGCGTATCCGCGGCAAGGGCATGCCGCTTTTGCAAGCCAGAGGCCATGGTGATCATTACGTGACTATGGAGATTCGCATTCCCGAAAAGCTGAGCAGGGAAGAGCGGAAAATTCTTGAGCAGTGGAGAGACATCTAGAAATAAAAAATAGTTGCAGGTTGCAAGTTGCAAAGACCAGTACTCTCATAGAGTTTGCAACCTGCAACTTGCAACCGCATTTTGTGTTACCCTTTCCTCCAAGCATGCCACGTTTGGTCCCTCATCGTCGTTTGGGAATCGCATCGGTGCTGGTGCTGGTGCTTCTCGTCTCCACGGCAATTTCAAAAATTGTTCGCCCTGCACCATCGCAAGTGCCAGTGGCACAGGTGATACCGGAGGGTGGAGATAATTCTATGAATTCTGGCATCAATGGTGGCCTGAACTCGGGAAATTTTTCCAGCATGGGTGGGAATTTGAATGGCGATAATGGTGTGTTTGGAGCGGCAGGTGGTAGCAGTGTGGGAGGGGGAAATTCCAGCACGGGAATGCTCGGCGGTGACAATGGCGGTGGGGGAAGCTCTGTAGCCCAAAGCAGCAGTCAAGGGCAGGGATCCAGTATGGGAACGATGGGGGGTGAAATCGGTATTTTCGGTGGTACATCCAGTATGGGCAATGGCTCAAGTCAGACCTTCTTCTCTTCTTCTGCCCCCGCTTCCAGTAGCGCTGCTCCTGCATCCTCATCAGCTCCACGTTCTTCTGCTGCCCCCGCATCCTCGTCTGCACCCGCCTCTTCCTCTGCTCCGGCATCATCCTCCGCTGCGCGCTCTTCCTCGGCTGGCCTTTCTTCGCTGCCACCCATACCCTCTTCTTCCAGTGCGGCTCCTGTGCGGTGCGGCGACGGCAAGACAGAGCTTCCCGAAACCTGTGACCCCTGCACACCGTCCGGGCGCCCCTCCACCGACCCGAACTGCAATGCCGTCTGTGCTGTGGGGCGCTGCGGCGATGGATATCTCGATCGCAGGCGCGGAGAGGAGTGTGATTATGTCGGACTTGTCTACGATGCGGCACAGCCTCCAGAATTTTCACGCGATGAATCTACATTCCAAAAGTGCACATCCGATGCCGCCTGTTCTGACGGGTATTGCATCTACAGTAAATGCTGGCCGGTACGGTGGATTGCATACTGGGGGTGGCTGGATACGGCTCTCTGTCCGCAGTACTGGACTCCGCTTCCCGCGTGGACACCACTTACTCCCCCTCTCGGTGTCCCCTGCAACGATTTTACAGATCCCAAGTGCCGTGAATTCTCCGGCGATGGCTGTACGATCAGCTGTAAGCTGGAGCGCTGTGGAGATCGTATTGTGCAGGCTGGCTACAAAACACCCGCCGGCAAGCATTACGGCCTTTCGGAGCAGTGCGATGACGGCAACGCGTTATCCGGTGACGGGTGTTCCGATCGCTGTCTTTTTGAAACCGCGAGCAGCATCGGAGGATCTACTTCTTCTGCAGTGAGCTCCGGATTTTCCCTTTGCATTCAATTCCCGCATCTGTGCGCTCCTATTTCCAAAGCTTCCTCATCTGCTGCAGCTTCATCACTCTTCGCATTCACATATTCATTGCCGCCTATTGTCCC
>CAYYFD010000010.1:0-19000 GCA_964471125.1 uncultured Candidatus Peribacteria bacterium | reverse complement strand
AGACCAGGTGGATGTCTTCGTCGCCCAGCTAGGGCCGGATGCTAAAAAAATGTGTCTAAGATTGATATCCGCTCTTCGCGAGCGTGGTGTACACACCATTGGAGCCCTTGGCGAAGCGAGCCTCAAAAGCCAGATGCGCCTCGCGGACAAATTCGGCGCGCGTTTCACACTCCTCCTCGGACAAATGGAAGTGAAGGAGGGAAAAATCATTCTACGCGATATGGCAGCGGGCAAGCAGAAGTCCCTCACATTTGATTCAGCCGTCACCGAAGTCCTCAATCTCCTCGGCACAAAGGATCTCGATACATACTCACTGACAGACCAGCTGGGAAATGTGGTGGATAGCGGGGAGTAGCAGGAGTAGCAAGGTTTACTAGGTTGGTGAAGTATTTTTCGTACCCAGCAAACCCCGCTACCCCAGCAAACGGCACAGGATTGTTTGTAGAATTCTCATGTCGAATTATACATCCAGATTCTTCACACCCTTGGCATGCGTCTGGATGAACTTTTTGCGCGGGGCAACTTCAGAGCCCATAAGCGTGGTGAATGTTGCATCCGCCCGCTCGGCATCGTCGAGAGTGACACGGAGCATGAGGCGTCGCTCCGGATCCAATGTCGTATCCCAAAGCTGTTCCGGATTCATTTCTCCAAGACCTTTGTAGCGCTGAATACCGACCTTCACCTTCTTTTCGGCACCCTTGTCCGCCTTTTTTGCCTTTTCTTTGGTGAGTTCTTCAAATTGATCTGCAGTTTCTGCGGTCTCCTCAGATAACTCTGTTTCCTGCAGATCATTCTCGCCCACTCCCCACTCTTTGAGCGCGGCGAATTTCTGCGTATCGCTGTACGCATAACGAATTTCTTTTCCATGCGTCATTTTATAGAGCGGCGGCTGGGCAATATACAGATGCCCTGTAGAGATGAGCTCTGGGAAATAACGATAGAAGAGTGTGAGAAGAAGCGTGCGGATGTGTGCGCCGTCGACGTCAGCGTCGGTCATGATCACGATGCGGTCATACCGCAGCTTTGTGAGATCCTTCACATCACCGATACCCACGCCGAGCGCTATGATCAGCGATTTTACTTCGTTGTTTCCAAGCATCTTGTCGAGGCGAGCCTGCTCGACGTTCAGGATCTTTCCTTTGAGCGGCAGAATGGCCTGAAACTCACGATTGCGCCCCTGCTTGGCGGATCCTCCTGCAGAGTCACCCTCAACGATGAAGAGTTCGCACTGCGATGGATCCCGGCTCGAGCAGTCTGCAAGCTTTCCCGGAAGCGTCATACCCTCAAGAGCCCCCTTGCGGATCACGCTGTCGCGGGCAGCGCGGGCGGCAAGACGGGCACGTGCGGCAAGAAAACACTTCGCGACGACATCACGGGCCTCGGAAGGATTCTCCTCGAAGTACTGCGAGAGCTGCTCGTTCACCACGGTTTCCACTGCAGTCTTCATCTCAGCGTTCCCGAGCTTGCTCTTGGTCTGTCCTTCAAACTGCGGCTCCTTCAGACGTACGGAAATGACAGCCGTCAGACCTTCACGAACGTCATCCGCTGTGAGGTTTTCATCCTTCTCCTTCAGAATGCTCTGAGTGCGCGCATAGGCATTGATGGTGCGGGTAAGCGCTGCCTTGAATCCGGTGAGATGATGTCCTCCTTCTATCGTATGAATATTGTTGGCGAAGCTCACGACATTCTCGGCAAAGGTCTGGGTGTACTGGAGAGCCACTTCCACGAAACCATCATCGGTATTTTTCTCGAAGTGAATCGGAGTACCGATGCGCTCCTTGGATTCATTGATATGCGCAACATAGGACGCAATCCCTCCTTCGAAGTGAAACCGGTACAGGCGCGGGAAAATATTGTCCGCCTCCGGCCGCTTCTCGCGCTCATCGAGAATGGCGATGGTGATACCACGCGTCAGATAGGCCTGCTGGCGGATGCGTGTATGAATCGTCTCAAGGGTGAACTCCAGCGTGTCAAAGATCTCCGGATCGGGCAGGAACGTGATTTTCGTCCCGTGCTTATCGCTTTTGCCGATGACCTTCATGTCGGCAACGGGCTTTCCACGTGCGTACTCCTGCATGTAGACCTTCCCGTCGCGGTAGACCTCGGCACGCATATGTTTACTGAGCGCATTAACGACGGACGACCCTACGCCATGGAGTCCTCCGGACACTTTATAACCGGAATCATCCCCGCCGAATTTGCCTCCGGCATGGAGTGTGGTGAGAACAACCTCAAGGGCAGGGCGCTTCGTCGTTGGATGAATGTCCACCGGAATGCCGCGACCGTTGTCCTCTACGCTCACCGATCCGTTATCGTGAAGCATGACCTTGATATAATTGCAGTGCCCAGCCATTGCTTCATCAACGGAGTTGTCGATAATTTCCCAGACAAGATGATGCAAGCCACGGATATCGGTCGATCCGATATACATTCCCGGGCGCTTGCGCACAGGCTCGAGGCCTTCAAGAACCTGGATCTGATCGGCGGTGTACTTCTGTGCTGCCATGTCTGGGGGATTGTAGTGAGGAAGGAGGGTGCAGGCAATGCTTCGCAAAAAAGCTTTACAGCTTCCTGACCTTTCCGTAGGCTACCGCAGCAATGGCAATCCACGCACACAAGCACGGCGACGAATCCAATGATTCCCTTATGCAGCGTTTCAAAAAGCAGGTGCAGAAAAGCGGCATGATAAAAATCCTCCGGACCCGTTCTGTTCGCCAGAAAAAGCCCACACGTCGCCTGATGCGCCTGCGTGCGCTGAAGCGTGAGGAGTATAGGGCAGAGAAGAAAAAGTCACAGTTTTACAGCAATATGTAAAGGGGCTATCAGATTGGAGCCTTCAACTTTCAAATGCTATCTGCTCCGAACTCAGTTCGGTTTTTTCTGAAAGCTAGCCGTCCGAACGGCCCACTTGCCAGGCGGGAAACCTAACAGCTTATTATGATCCTGCCTGTCCTAAGCTTCGCCGAAGGGTCGAAGGGCTGAAACCTAAAGCTATCTTCGCAGTAGTTCTAGCGCCTTCAGCAGCTGCTCATCACGCTCGGTGGAGTACTGCACTACGACATCGGGGATGATGCCTACTTTATCGATAGCACGTCCTTTCGGGGTGAGCCACTGAGCGATGGTGATCTTCAGACTGCTTAAGTCGCTGAACTGCAGCACTGCCTGCACTGTTCCTTTGCCGAAGGTCTTTTCCCCAACAATAGTTGCACGACCATGATCCTGCAAAGCGCCGGCGACGATCTCAGAAGCGGAAGCTGATCCACCGTTTACAAGAACAACAACCGGAATTTTTGGATCGATGATCTGATCTTCTTCGGTGCGATGCTCTTCGCTTCTGTCCTTGCTTTTGATCATGGTGACAACAGTTCCCTTCGGCACAAAATTGCTGACGACCACACCGGCCGCATGTTCCAGACCGCCGGGGTTATTGCGGAGATCAAGAATAATACCCTTGGGCTTTTTCTCATGGAGTTGCTGTATTTCTGCACGCAACTTTGTGTCGGTCGCTTGACCAAACTGCATCAACTTCACAATACCCACGCCGTCCTGCATCTTCACTTCAACTTCGGGGACAGTGACAATGTCGCGCTGCACCGAAACATCGAACTCCGACCCACTTCTGCGAATACGCAGACGGACACTGCTACCCTTCGGACCGCGCACGCGCTCAACCGCCTCGAGGAAACCGATCCCCGTGAGACTTGTACCATCGGCAGCAAGAATTTCATCACCAGGGAGAAGACCCGCCCGCTCTGCAGGAGATCCCGTGAGCGGAGTTACAATGGTGAGAATACCGGATTTATCTTCGACCTGTGCCCCGATTCCCGTGACCTCACCTTTGATCTGGCTACGGAAATTCTGCGCTTTGGCAGGCCGCAAGAACGTGGTGTAGGGGTCATCAAGGCTCTGTACCATTCCTTCTATTGCAGAGTAGGCTGCCTCATCGGACTTTACCTTTTCCTGATACAGATACTCATCATTGATAAGTTGCCATACGGCCTGCATGATATCGCTCTTGGGAATGACAGCACTTCCCTTCTTCTTGGGAATACTGATGCGAATCACCTGTACGCCGGTATCTTTCGAGGAATCGTCCTTGCGCACCTGACCTGCGCGCCCGCTCGCCTTCTTGATCATTTTTTCCGCCTCGGATGCAGTCATCGGACGATCGACGCCAAACTGCGACGGCCGGAGAGGCACGATCCACCCCTGTTCAACGGCCACGCGCACAGCGCGGGCAAGAGGCGTGCCGGGGCGGATATCGCGAAAGTCGGTCTTGCCATCCCCCGCCTGCATGAGATCGGAAAGAACTACGAGAATTTGCACGGCCTGTCCGCGTGAAACCGGAGATGACGGAAGTAACTCCTTACCGAACATATCTAATGCGCCACGCTCATATGCAGGCAAAATAAACTCTTTCAGATCTTTCGGAATTCTGGTGTACGGCAGCGCATTGCCCTTCGTAGAGGTCGGAATTTCAAAGGCACGCACTGCAGCGCGAATAAATGCGCCTCTACTGACCTCTCCGACATTCGGGAGTCCCCACTCACGACCCAGAGCACCCACCGGCTGCAGCAGGATGACGAGAGAAAGTGCAAAGGCAGAAACGCGGCGGATGGTGTGCATGAAAAATGAAGGAAGCGTACACCGCAGTCTAGCGCAGGAAGCGATCCCCGACAACGGGAGTATAGAGCTTGCTCAAGCCATAGCCCCCTCGTGCACAAATGCATCCGTCACCACGGGGAGTCCTCTTTCCTTGGCACTCTCGCGCCGCGCAAAGAGCGATGTGAGAACCCAGAAACCTCCCACAACATAAAACAAGGATGGAATAAGAAGGAAAGCGATGGAGTGAAAGAATGATCCCTCCGGAGATCCGATGAGATCCCCGATGGTACGCGGGTGACTCGGTAGAAGATCGGGAAGCGTGACGGTGAAGTTGAAGAGTCCATGGAGCACAGTTGCAAGTGCCAGACCTGTTACGAGCATCTGTACGCGGAAGATCGCCTTCTCCGGCAGACGCAATATTTTCGAAAGCGTATAGGCAACGATGTACTCACGCCCCTCGCGCTCGACGTCGCTGACAACGGGGCCTGCAAATATCGCAAGACCGAGGAAGTAGCCCATCACGCCCGTGGAGAGAATGTGCACCATGCTTGTGAGGATCGATCTGCCGACAACGTTTCCGAGAAACTCACCCCACTGCGGGGACTCCGGCGTAAGCAGGTACTGCTGCACGAAGCCCACGAAGTAGGTGGGATTGAGAATGTTTTCGGCAAACGCAAAGCCGATCGCCACGATTATTGAAAGCTGGAGCACATCATCGATACTGCTCACCACCACTCTGGCGCTGCGGCTCACCACCCACATCTTGCTCGACTCCTCGATTAGTCCGACGATCATGAACGTGATGAAGGTTGTGACGAGTGTGGACTTGATATCCGGCATTGCTGCGAGACTGCCACTCACGAATGCCGAACTGCTTCTGGAAAAACTTTCCGGCGTGATGCGAAAGAGGAAAAACTGAAGCTCGGCACCACTTCTGACCAGCGCGTCATAGAAGAGGATCGGAACCGTGGAGAGCATGCCCGCGAAGAACATCAGAAGAACCGTGCTTTTCTTCTGCTTATGCTCCTGCAGAAACAATGCACACCAGATACCTGCAGGAATCAGCGCGATGAAAATCGCAATGATATGGGCCTTGAGTTGCTCAGGGCTCTCGGGCCAAAGCATATGCAGTGTCATGAGACCTACGAATGTCCCAAGCACCGTGACTTTGATGTGCGCGGTCCAAGGGCCAAAAAGCATCCTCCACATGGCGGCCACACATACGATACCAAGCGCGACGGCAAAAGGATCATTCACGGCCTGACCGGCAAAGACCGACCGCGCAAATCCAAGGATGGCAAACGTAAGAAGCGTGCCCAGTCCGAAGGCAAACGCGTACTCCCGAACAGACCGGTAGCGCCATTCGGTAACACCAAAGATAAGTCCGGCAATCCCGAAGAAGATCAGCGCCCGCTGCATTCCACCCTCTCCACTAAACGGCGCTATGGCTCCTCCTGCATGGGCAACAAGCGCGATAATCGCGAGCGTAGATACAACAGTAAAGGTAACAGCAGAGAGAGGTGGATCACCGGCATTCTTTCGCTCGTGACTGTTATGAAGTGTGAGCCAGTGCGTGGAGATCACTCCGAGCCAGACTTTTGTAAGAAGCAATCCTCCAATGGCCATCGCCATGACTCCGAGGACAAAAAATCCCCAGTGCGTGGTGGCGGCTGCCACCTCCGCGTCCTGCGCATACGAAAGCACCGGTGCAATGGTAGCAACGATTCCCGCCAAGAGTCGGAGTGTTTTCTTCATGTATGTATGTGTCTTTATCTATATTCTATCATATTTTGACATATATTTAAATAGGTGTTTATGTTGAATAAAGTAGTTTAAACATTACAATAGGAAGGCTCTGGCAAGTTCGCTAGGGATATTCCGTTCGTTCATTTCATAGGAGTTACCTCATGGCAACAGATCTACGACTGGAAGCTGCAATGGGAGCGGTGGTCCAGCACTGGATCACACACGAGATTCTGATTCCGATCATTGGAAGAGATTCAGAAACACACTGGCACAGTACGATGCCGGAGTGGCACGACGAATTCGTGGTACTCGAATTTCTGACGTCGATGCTGGAAGAAGGAGTGCTTTCTGTGAATTGCGAAACAGATGTGGAATGGCTTCGCTATCTTTCAGAAACTCTCAAATTCTGGGAACAGAATAGCCGAGCTGGAAAGGGCGAATTCGGCAGCACGGAACCGAAAGGCAACGTGATGCTCAATATCACCTGCAATCTGCTTCGGGAGACTCCACCCCGCCTCTTGCGTGACTTATTCAATGCCGCATTCGATTCCGGTACGCTGGATGCTGATGTCGATTCCAGCGAACACTGGACAATGCTGGGCGAAATGATGGTCCCGCTGCTCAAGCAGCAACTGCAAATCGCGTGGTAACTTCGAACAATGTCTTATGAAAGAGACGAACGGAAGGGCCTGCCTCTGGCAGGCCTTTTCACAGTGTCTTTTGCTCTCTAAATGAACACTTTTCCATGGATTTCAAGTAGCGAAACAGTATGATTTTTCAGTCATCTGCTTGCAGAAGACTTCACTCTGTAGCTCAGTCTGGCTAGAGCGCCGTCACTTGTGATCGGAGGTCGTGGGTCCGAATCCCACCAGGGTGTTTGCCCGCTTCTCACGAAGCGGGCATTTCCAAGTGAAATTCTCAATTCTTAATTTTCAATTCTCAATTTTCCATTATCCTCTATCCATGCCCGCCACCTCCCTCGATCAAGTCGTCTCCCTCTGCAAGCGTAGAGGATTTGTCTTTCCGGGGTCAGAAATCTACGGAGGGCTCGCCAATACATGGGACTACGGGCCGCTCGGGGTAGAGCTCAAAAACCGCATTAAGCAACTCTGGTGGAAAAACTTTGTGCACCGCAGAAGTGATATGGTGGGGCTCGACGCAGCGATTCTCATGAACCCGAAAACGTGGGAGGCATCCGGCCACATCAGTAACTTCAATGATCCTCTCATCGACTGCAAGAAGTGCAAACAGCGCTACCGCGGCGACAAGCTTCTTGAAGAAAAGCTCGGTGTGGAGGCAGCCGCCGTCCTCAAGCTCGATCAGGTTCAACCGATGCTCATAGCGGAGAAGATCCACTGTCCGCACTGCGGCAATCTGGATTGGACACCCGCCAAGAAGTTCAACCTGATGTTCAAAACGCAACAGGGCGTTATAGAAGGCGAAGGACAGGATATCTACCTCCGCCCCGAAACTGCGCAGGGAATCTTTGTAAACTTTAAAAACGTCGTCGACACCATGCGCAAGCGACTCCCCTTCGGCATCGCCCAAATCGGCAAGGCGTTTCGCAATGAAATCACCCCCGGTAACTTCACATTCCGTACGCGCGAGTTCGAGCAGATGGAGATCGAGTATTTCTTCGATCCTGAAAAAAATGACTGGAAAGAAGTCTTTGCGGACTGGAAGAAAGCAAGCTGGTCGTTTTTGGTAGACACGCTCGGAATCAAAGCGGAAAATCTTCGCTTCCGCGACCACGAATCGGATGAACTTTCCCATTACTCGAAGGGGACAACGGACATCGAGTACAAGTTTCCGTGGGGCTGGGGAGAGCTCTGTGCTGCAGCGGCATACCGGACAGACTTTGATCTGAAGCAGCATGAACAATTCTCCGGTCAGAGCCTGCAGTACACCGATCCGGATGAACCAACCCGCAAGATCACCCCGCACGTTATGGAACCTTCGTTTGGTTCCGATCGCGTCGCCCTCGCTGTACTTCTGGATGCATACACAGAGGAGAAAATCGGAGAAGACGATACTCGTACGGTCATGCAGTTTGACCGCAGAGTTGCTCCGATCGACTTGGCAATTCTCCCCCTCAGCAAGAAGGAACACCTGGTTGCCAAGGCACAAGAGTTGTACAAAAAAATTATACAAGAAACGAACCTTGTTGTAGATTTCGATGTCACTGGGAGTATCGGCAAGCGTTACCGCCGGCAGGATGAAATAGGCACGCCGCTCTGTATCACCGTAGATTTCGGTACACTCGGGGAAGATGCGGCACAGGGAGAAAAAGATACGGTAACCATCCGCGATAGGGATACTTTGAAACAGGAGCGGGTAGCGATTGGTGATCTTCGGGAAAAGATTGCGGAGATGTGGAGGAAGTGATTGCCACCCACCCCTCCCCTCCTGTATAAAGCTCCTGCACTATCCGCTGATCGCTGCGGTCCTGGCTCGCAGAGCCACCCCGAGTGAGTCCCGAGGTCGAGGGACGAATCGAGGGGTGACCAGTCGAGTATCCTCCGCAATTCAGGCGAAATGACGCGATAGCTTAGACCCCAAGGACACTATCAACGCTCTACCTCTAACGCAGACCACTGCGATCTCTCCCGCTCAACCGTAATCTCCGTAACCTTCTCCCCTCCTTCTATGTCCCCCGTCACCGTTCCCACAGAGAAAGAGCTTCTCACTGCCGCATGTCACATCGGCCACCGCAAGGAGAAGTGGAACCCGAAGATGGCTCCGTACCTCTACGGAACAAACCGTGGCATCCACGTATTTGACCTCACGCAGACCTGCGATCATCTGAAAAAGGTATGCGAGGCGCTGGCCAAGCTGCAAGCAGAAGGAAAAACCATTCTCTTCGTTTCCACGAAGCAGCAGACGATCCCGCTCATCGAAGACCTCGGGCAGGCTCTGCATCAGCCAACCGTAACAAAGAAGTGGATTCCGGGTCTCCTCACAAACTGGGGAAACATGAAGCGCAGACTGAAGTACTACCTCGATCTGCAGCAATCCTTCCAGACCGGCGAAGTGGAGAAGTACACCAAGAAGGAGCAGACGCAGCTACGAAAGAAACTTGCCAAGCTCGATGCCGCTCTCTCTGGCGTAGCGAAGATGACACAGCTCCCCGATGCCGTCTTCGTCATCGATGCCGTCCGCGATGTCGTTGCCGTTCGTGAGGCCTGTAAGCTCAAAATCCCCCTCTACGGCATTTGCGACAGCAACGCCGATCCAACGGATTTCACCCTCTGTATACCGGCAAACGATGATGCAGTGAAAGCCGTGCTGATCGTCCTCGACACCGTTCGCGCAGCCCTTGCTGATAGCAAGAAAAAGGAAGTGTCCAAAGAGTAATTCTTTATTCTTCATTATTAATTCTCAATTCCTCTATGACTATCTCCGCAACCGCCGTCATGCAACTTCGCTCCCGCACGGGAGTCTCCATCAATGAATGCAAGAAAGCTTTGGAAGAAGCAGAGGGTAACGAGGAGAAAGCCATCGAGATTCTCCGCAAGCGCGGCATTGCTACGGCTGCCAAGAAAGCCGGTCGCGAACAGTCCGAGGGTCTGGTCTTCATCGAGCAGTCAGGCAACAAGGCAGCGGTCATCACTCTCAAATGCGAAACCGACTTTGTCGCCCGCGACAGTAATTTCCAGAGCACGGGTAAGGCCATCGTCAGCGCGCTGCTTTCCGGAGGTACAGCTGCAGCACAGAAAGTTGCCGATGAGCAGCTTCCTATCGCCGTCCAGAAACTCGGGGAAAATATCTCCCTCGGAGAAATGCAGATCGTTGAAGCTCCGGTTGTCGGCATCTACGTCCACAGCAACAGCAAGATTGGTGTTGTCGTCGGTCTTGAGGGAGGAACAGAAGAATCTGCACGCGATGTCGCCATGCACGGAGCAGCGCTCAACCCGACCTACGTGAAGCCCGAAGACGTCGATACCTCGACACTGGAGAAGGAACGCGATATCTGGCGCGAGCAGCTGAAAAAAGAGGGTAAGCCGGAGGCGATCTGGGACAAGATCATGATGGGCAAGGAAAAGAAATTCCGTGAGGAAAATGCCTTATTGACGCAACCGTTTGTCAAGGACCCAAGCAAGACCGTTCAAGGATTCCTCGGTGAAGCTGTGCTTCAGACCTATGTACGGGCCTCTGCAGGAAAATAGGCTACAAAAAAGGCTAAAGATATGGTATAGTGTATCTTATGGACAGTCCGGATATTCTTATAGCAGAAGATGACTCTGTGCTTCGGGAGGTATACCAAAAGAAGTTTACGCTCTCGGGGTACAACATCTGCCTTGCACAAAACGGCGAGGAAGCTGTTGCAGCGATTATGCAAAAGGCTCCGGATATTGCGATCTTCGACGTGCACATGCCAATTCTGGATGGATTCGGAGTTCTGGAGAAGTTCCCGAGAGATAAGCGCACGTTTCCGGTGATCATGCTCACGAACTTCGGAGATGAAAAGAGCAAGGCCAGAGGAAAGGAGCTCGGTGCGGACGACTACTTTGTAAAAAGCGAAATGACGATCAAATCCCTGCTCGCGATGGTCGAGACTCTCCTCAAAGCAAAAAAGATGTGGGGAAATAAGTCCTAGCCGGGGAAATATTTATAATCCCACAGACGCCAGTATTCTCGTAAGCCAGCGCAGCCTCGGCGGGCTTAAGACAGGGGAACTTATCAGGAGATCTTCACGGATCGTTTCTCTGATGCTGCGCATGACACGGGTATGACGACCGGAGAGAAGCACATTGACCTCACCCATAGCATCGAGGGAGGCCGTCATGAGATTCGCCGAACCGATGAATGCCCTTTCGCGATCCGCAAGCACGAGCTTTCCATGGAGCATCCCCGGATAGCGAAATATCTGGATATGGCCGGGATTTCCCGATGCCAAAAGTCCTGCGATGGAAACAGCATTCGCATGGTGATAGACATCAGATTTGGCAGGAAGAACGATGCGTACATTCACACCTTTGTGGCTTGCCGCAGAAAGAATATCCAATATCTCGGGATCGGATATATAGGCATGCTCCAGGATGAGTTCCTTCACGGCACCCTGAAGAAGCTCGGTCAGCACCGGGCGGATGTGGCGTCCATGTGGACCATTCATCACCAGACAAATGCGATCATCAAAAGAAGGAAGACTGTGGCCCGAGAGGTACGCATCGATAAATCTCCTTCCCCGAAGCTCTACGAGAAAGTCATGCCAGTGATACCTGTAGGCATCTGCAATATTCATGCCTCCGAGAAGCAATGTTTCGTCGTCGATCATAAATACTTTGGCATGATTATCATCAGCAGCTATATCTACCGTAATGTGCGGATGGCTCCAGAATCGCTTCCAGATGCCACTGCTTTCCGATCGTGTGGTATAGAAATCACGATCAAGCTCAAAAAGATCGCCGCCAGTGTCCTTGGTAACATGTACACGCACTCCACGATCAGCGGCTTCCACAAGTCGCTCGGCAACCTGTCTGCCCGTCGCATCATCCACCCAGATAAACATGTGTACCGCAATCGTGTGACGGGCGGAGCGCAGAAGCTGATCAAGTCTTTCAAATGCGCGCTCACCGTCCACATAGAACCACGCCTCGCGACGACGTGCGACGGAGCCAAGTCCTGAAGGTGCATGCGTCAAGAGCATCATGCGTAGTCCGTAAAACACACGCATGCTGTGCAGGGAATGGATCTTCCTGCCGCTACGACGCATATAGGCCTGCGTACTGCGGAAGATCGACCGCCTGCCCCGTGCGGAGAATAATCGTCGGATAAACATAGGGAAAGAATACGCGAATACGGGAATAAGCGAATACAGGATTGCGCGTATTCACTTACTCGCATATTCGTGTTTTCCCCTATTCGTGCACCCGTTTGAGGTACTCGAAAGCGCGCAAATATGATACAATGGTACGATAGGCCTATGGAGAACTTCCTCCTTATTCTTGCGGCACTGGTCATCCCCTGCGCAATGATCGCAGGAGGGATTCTGACGATGCGATCTATACAAGACCGCAAGCGCGAGCGTGAGCTGGTGTTCCTGCAAGTAGTGATGCCCAAAAAAGAGAGCAAGGAAGACAAGGAAACCGAATCCGAGCAGTTTTCTTCCGGACGGGATTTTAAGGAAGTCATCGGTGTGATGGATCACCTATTCCAGTCCTTAAGCAGCATCGTGAGCTCAAAAATCTCAACTCTATGGAGAGGTCAGAACTTTATCTCCCTCGAGTACGCAGCTCTTGCAGGCGAGATCCTCTTCTATGTCGTCTGTCCGCGAAAGATCGTTCATCTCATCGAGAAGCAGATCACCTCATTTTACCCCGATGCCATCATCGACACCGTCGAGGATTACAACATCTTCACAGACGCTTCTGTCGTAGCGGCACAGCAACTCGTGGCGAAGAAAAACTTTGCATCCTCGATCAAGACATACCAGCAGCTCAAGAGTGATCCGCTCAATACCATTACCAATGCATTCTCCAAGTTCAAACTCGATGAAGGAGCTGCTGTACAAATCGTCCTCAGACCTGAGAAATCGGGATGGCAAAATAAACTCCAGAAAGAAGCACAACGCATTATCAACCCAAAGAAGGGCGGTAGTGGATCTCTGTTCAATCCCCTCACCTGGATTTCCGCTGTATTCGATATGTTCACCAGTGGGAAATCGGATGATATGGAAAAGGAACACTCCACAGGAGAGCGCGTCTCGCAGATGGTGGAGGAATACAGCAAATCGATCGATGAAAAAGCGGGCAATCCGGGATTCAGCGCAGTCATCCGTTTGCTCACCTCCGCGGAGAATACCGGACGTGCCCAGCAACTTCTTGACGGTGTTATCGCCTCGTTCGGGCAGTTCAACCAGATCCAGGGAAACGGCTTCAAGACAATGCGCATGCCCAACCGCCGCCGCATCATCGAACACTTTATCCGTCGCACACCACGAAGGCCTCTCAGTAGTATTCTGATGACTCCGAAAATTCTTCTGGGCACCGCAGAGCTCAGCAGTCTCTGGCACTTTCCCAGTATCAAGTACAACAAGATGGAGACGATCAAGTGGCAGAACTACAAGCTTGCACCAGGACCGAAGAATATCCCCACGGAGGGGCTGCACCTCGGCACAAATGTCTATCGTGGCGAAAGGAAGAAAGTGTTTATGAAGAACGAGGACCGCTTCCGCCACTTCTACATCATCGGGCAAACCGGTACGGGAAAATCCTCGATCATCCAGCTCATGGCCCGTCAGGATTTCCATAACGGCAAAGGCGTCTGTGTCATCGATCCGCACGGGTCACTCATTGAGGATCTTATGCCCTATATCCCGCGCGAGAGAGCAAACGACGTCATCTACTTCAATCCGGCGGACATGGAACGCCCGATGGGGTTAAACCTTCTCGAGGGTAAATCGCCGGAGGAACGCGACCTTATTGCCCTTGATGCCATGAACATGATGGTGAAAATGTTCGGTGAGGAGATCTTCGGCCCGCGCATTCAGGACTACTTCCGCAATGGCTGTCTCACGCTCATGGAGGACGAAGAAGAGGGCGGCGCCATCACCGATCTTGTGAAACTTTTCACCGACGACGAATGGCAGAAGTACAAGGTGAGCAAAGTGAAAAACCCGATTGTCCGATCTTTCTGGGAAAAGCAGATGGCCAATACCGGCCAGCGCGAGAAGCAGGAAATGATCCCGTACTTCGCGGCAAAGTTCGGTCAGTTCTATACAAATACGCTCATCCGCAACATCGTCGGTCAGACGAAGAGCGCTTTCGATGTTACGGACTGTATGAACTCGGGAAAGATCCTGCTCATGAACCTCTCGAAAGGTCTCATAGGAGACATCAACTCGCAGCTGCTCGGTATGATCGTGGTGAACAAAATTCAGGTTGCCGCCATGCGCCGCCAGCGCCTGGACAACTCCGCTCGCCGCGACTTCTTCCTCTACATCGACGAATTCCAGAACTTCGTAACGCCGTCTATCGAATCCATCCTCTCCGAGGCCCGCAAGTACCGCCTCGGCCTCATTCTCGCGCACCAGTACCTCGATCAGCTGGAGAAAGACAGCAAGCTCTCGGGAAGTGTCAGTCTGAAAGGCGCGATTTTCGGTAACGTCGGCACGATGATGTTTTACAAAATCGGTCCGCAGGATGCAGAGGTGTGCTCGAAGGAAATGGCTCCAGTCTTCTCCGAGCAGGATCTCGTAAACATGGATGCCTTCAAAGGCGCTATGAAGCTCTCGCTCGATGGTCAGCCCAGTCGCCCGTTCAGCATCGATGTCCCACGCCCTTGGACGGAAACCACCTATCCCAAAGACACGCAGGCCGCAGAGGCATTTAAGCAATTAAGCAGATTAACGTATGGAAGACAGAGGGATTTTGTAAGCCGGGAGATTTTGAGACGTATTGGATAGGTTTAATTTGGGAACAATGTGGTTCCGTAGAGACGGCACGTTGTGCCGTCTCCCCTACTTCAATAATCAACATCCATCTCTGATGGTCGATTATTCCTATCCCGATCCCACATCACCGGATTCATTTGTATATACGACCGTGCATTATCCACCGCACGATCGGTTCGCAAAATGCGGTCATGAAATCGTTCTTGCCATACAAAATTGCGATAACCCGCCTTGCGTATACGCCATGCTGCTGTTGCTTTTATTCTCCCAACGATCGATCCCAATGAATTGGGTTTCAATCTCGGAAGCGGGATGAATTTGGCGACATGTTGGGAGACGGCACAACGTGCCGTCTCTACGGTGTCCATTGCCTCTTGAGGCAAAATTTCCACAATCATATGCACATGATTCGGCATGACGATCCACGTGTCGATCGCAACATTTTTCCGTAATAACGGTGTCCTCAAAATTTCCTCCACCACAATCATCCCCAGCGGATTCAATATCATCCTTTCGCTTCGCACCTCCCCAAACCAATGTCTCCGATCCTTCGTGCACACTGTAACCAAATATCTACCCGCCTCCGCATAATCACACCCGCAACAACGTAGGGATTCCACCCGATATTGATCTCGAAACATTGCCATCCTCCCATCTTGAAAAACAAACCGATGTTTGTCAGCTGTACGAACGTACACTTGACGAAATGCATATTTAAATAAAAACGGCATTCATGCCGTCTCTACACCATCTCCGCATCCCATATTTTCCTGCGGAGGTATTCCCTACAGAGATCCGTATCACCCCCGCACATGCGCATCAGGGTATGTTCATCAGCATCAAAGCGCTCATGCAACCAACGCTCTACCGCTTCAAAAGGTATATCCATATGGCTGTGTCTGATATCCAATTCCCGCCCCCTCTTGTATTGCAGAACACACGCGGAAACGATGACGCGAAGGGCAACACCATCCGCAATGGAGATATCATCGGCTCGCAATCCCAGATGTTCACGAATCCATTCAAATGTCAGACCCAATTGATAGGGAAAGGTATCGGCAATACGCATGACTATTTCTTCAACCTCTCTGCATCCGGTGTAATCCGGCTCATGGGCTAGGAGCGTTTGCTCAAAGTCGGCGGGAAGGGTGGCCATAGGAAGTAATCCACTATACAACAGGCGGATTCCAGTCATGCAGAATTTCCCGGTAAATTTAATGGCTTGATGATGCAGATGGCCACGTATAAAAGTCCGACATAACAGTACCCTCTGAAGAGTTTACATTCACCGCAGCGCAATCTGCTGCACCGGCACCGCATGCACAAGGTACCGTTGCGAAATGCTATCCGGCGGCCAGCAGGTATAGAGAATCAGCTCTTCACCTTTCCCATCATCGTTGTAGCGCGAGGTGTCACCTGCAGGGACGGATTCTTCGTACGTTACTTCGTACACATTCAGCTTTCCGTCGTAGGTCACATAAACCTTGTCGCCGGTTTTGAGTTCGTTGATCTTGCGGAAGATTTTTGTGAACTGGGATTTGTCCCATGGGTAACCGGAACTGTGACCGTAGATGAGAATCTTCCCCCCGCCTCCCGGAGTACTAAAAAGATGACCGACACCGTTTTGTAGCGGCGCTAAAACACCCTGACTGGTGAACGGATCCGTAGGATGTATGACGGCAAGATCAGTGATACCGATACTGGGCATGGAGATCGCGAAGTGCTTCTGGGATGCATACGGAGAGACGTTCTGCGGTATAACTGGTTGCCCTGCACTGATGACAGCGGTAGTCGGCTGAGGCCGCTGCGTGAGCATACGGATAGGCAGTGTCGTAGGTTCGCTACCGGCAAATGCTGTTTGTTTCTTGGCATTACTATCATGAAGACGGTAGGCAATATCAAAAAATTCTCCGCGAGTAATAGGTGAGCCCAACCGGAGCTTGCCGCTGTGCATAATGAGATTTTTGGTAATTGCCATATTCACGTATGACGTGAACCACTGGTTATCGCGATTTTCGATATACGGGGAAAGCTTCGCTGCTCCGGCAGTGTCCTTTTCACCATAGGCCCGAAGCAGAAGTGCAATGGACTCCTCAACAGTCACAGCGCGCGCGGGCTGGAAACTGCCATCCGGATATCCCTTTACAATGCTGCGCTCAAAACCGGCCTCAACGTACGGCGCGTACCAACTGCGCTGGTCGATATCGGAAAAGAGCGGAAGAGGCGGAAGATTTTTACGTACCCGATCGACAATCGCCTTATCTTCACTGCGCATGCTTAGGATAACTTTCAGAACCTCGGCACGATTGATCTGTGCGTAGGGACGTCCGGTGCCGTCGCTGTATCCGGAAAGGATCTGGTTTCGGGAAAGATACTCATAGGCGATCGCATACGGAGTGCTCTGGGTATCGATGAAAGCTGCGGCATCTGCAGAAACCGAAGAAATGAGAATCGCCGTTATAACAAGGAATGATGGAAGCGTGCGGATGTGCATGGATAGCTATTTTAATCATAATTTATTGTTGTGTCAAATAGTCCGTTTTGCCTTATTGATAGGAATAATTGCTAGCAATGACATAGGGCATCTCCTAGAGTACCTCGGCATGGCTTTACGCATCGGAATTGTTGGCCTCCCCAACGTCGGCAAATCGACCCTCTTCAATGCTCTTACGCGGACAAGAGCTGCAGCTGCGGCAAACTATCCCTTCTGCACCATCGAGCCCAATATCGGGATTGTCGAAGTTCCAGACGAACGACTGAATGTTCTCAAAGAAATGGTAAAGCCAGAGAAAGTAATCCCTGCTGCTGTGGAGTTTGTCGATATCGCCGGACTTGTAAAAGGTGCAAGTAAAGGAGAAGGACTGGGAAACGCCTTCCTCAGTCACATTCGCGAAGTGAATGCCATCTGCCATCTTGTACGTGGCTTCGAAGGAGGAGACGTCATCCACGTCGAAGGATCGGTGGACCCCAAACGTGACCGTGAGATCATCGAAACCGAACTTGCGCTTTCAGATCTACAGACGGTCCTCAAGAAAATCGACAAGGAGCAAGGGCCGGCCCGCACGGGAAATAAGGATGCAAAACTGGCACTGGTACTCCTCGAGAAAATCAAAGCAGGTCTCGAGAGAGGCATTCTTGCATCTGCGCTTGAACTGAGTGATGAAGAAAAAGTTCAACTAAAAGGATTCCAGCTGCTTACAGGTAAGCCCATGCTCTACGGCGTCAATGTCTCTGAGGCGCAGCTAAGCACGGCATCGCCAGATGACTGGAAAATAAAACTGGGACTGGCACCCGAAGTGCCCCTCGTCGTGATCTCCGCCAAAATTGAGGAAGATCTCACAGACCTTGCCCCTGCGGAATCGAAAGAATATCTGGATTCGCTCGGTGTCACTTCCTCCGGCCTTGACCGGCTCATTGCCTCTGCCTACCAAGCCCTCGGCTATGCCACCTACTTCACTGCGGGCGTGCAGGAGGTCCGGGCATGGACCATCACAAAAGGCATGAGCGCACCGCAGGCCGCCGGCGTCATCCACAGTGACTTTGAGAAAGGATTCATCAGAGCCGAGACCATTGCGTATAAAGATTTTGTTCAGTATGAAGGTGAATTAGGAGCCAAAAACGCTGGAAAAATGCGCGCGGAAGGGAAAGAATACATCGTCGCCGACGGCGATGTACTTCACTTCCGGTTCGCAAACTGATCCATGGTCTTCATCACCATCCAAGAGCCATTCGTCTGTGAACACTGCTCTCTGTCTGTAGGCAATCTTAGCAATGGCTCCTGCCGCAACCACTGTCCTGTGTGCCTTTTTAGTAAACACGTCGATGAAGCGGGTCCTGGAGACCGAAAATCGCTGTGTCTTGGCCTCATGGAGCCAATCCGTATCGACCAACATGCCAAGAAAGGGTGGATGATCGTCCACCGGTGTCAAAAGTGCAGTAAAGAAATGCGTAACCGCACTGCGCCAGATGATGAGATTATTGGCTTTGCCGAGAGGCAAGTGAAGAAGTTCTTCGCAAAGAACCCCTAGAGGTGAAATAAAATTGTGTTCATATTTAAGCACTTCTGCAAGGGCTATTTGCCTATCTACGCTTGCACAATGAATTTCAAAGGGCATAGGATTGCGACCTTATGCGCGTGCTGCTTCTTATCAGTATGTTCGGCTTGTTGTTTGTCTCGATGTAGTGCTTGAACTGCGCCGACCTTAAACCTGCCTTTTTGTGGAACAGGCTTTCCTCCTCCCATTGGGAGGAGGTTAG
>CAYYFD010000009.1:0-19009 GCA_964471125.1 uncultured Candidatus Peribacteria bacterium | reverse complement strand
GTTGGTGTTTGCTATATCGAAGGTGACCCCCGCCCCCTAACCCCCTCCCGTCGGGAGGGGGGAGCCTCGCTTCACAGACTGGTAAAAGTCTTGTCTGATAGGGGCCTTCATGAGAAAATAGAAGTCTGCTCCTTGGATGACCGCCCCGGCTCTCGCCGAGGGAGGAACGTCCGGACTTCATTGAAACGCCATGCGGGTAACGCCCGCCGCGACAGCTTCAAAGGCTGCCGTAGGACAAGTGCCACAGTGACGAACCTCGCACGCGCAAGCGCCGTGAGGGTGAAACGCCCTGGGAACCGGGGATCTGGATTCGTCTTAAGATACAGCCTTACCGGCTGTGTCTGGGTCCAACCAGATCGGCAAACTCTTGGTGAAGCAAGGAGGATTTGGGTGGGGGGAAATTGGCTATGGTTTCGTAGCCCCCTCTACCCCTCCGCTTGAGCCCGCAAGCAATTGTGGGCCTAGATAGATGGTCATCCCCGGCATCGCAAGGTGCCGCGGCCAGAATCCGGCGTACAGAGAGGCAGCAAAGAGCCCCGCAAGGGGCTTTTTTGATACAGTAGCGTATCTTGTAATCATTATTCTGTTTCATACGTCTTCTCATCTATGACTCCCTTCTCCTTTTTACTCCTTCTGCCCATTATCGCTCTCATCTTGTCGTTCATTCGACAAGTGAACCAGTACGAACGCGGTATCGTCTTTACCATGGGAAAGTATTCCCGCATGTGGGACCCTGGCTGGCATCTCATCATCCCGATCTTCCAGCGTCTGGAAAAGGTAGATATCCGCGTGAAGGCCGTGGATGTACCGGACCAAGAGGCGATCACGAAAGACAATATCCCGATCAAGATCAACGCCGTTATCTACTACAAGATTTCGGACGCATCCAAAGCGGTGATCGAAGTGGAGAATTACTTCTACGCAGTGAGCCAGTTGGCGCAGACGACGATGCGCAATGCGGTTGGCGAAGTGAAGCTCGATGAATTGCTCTCCAATAAAAAACAAGTCAGCGAGAATATCAAACTGGTTGTGGATCGCGTCTCCGATGCCTGGGGCGTTGACGTGCAATCCGTGGAACTCAAAGACATAGTTCTGCCAGAGAGCTTGAAGCGCACTATCGCGAAAGTAGCCGAGGCCGAGCGCGAGAAGCAGGCAGTCATCATCAATTCCGAAGGAGAGCTCGGTGCCGCAAAGAACGTTGCCGAAGCCGCAGAGATACTTGCACGCACTCCCGGAGCTTTGCATCTACGCACTCTGCAAAGTATCAACGACATCAGCTCCGATCAGTCCAATACCACGGTTTGGATGGTGCCTGTAGAGGCCCTGAGAGCATTGGAGGGGTTGGCAAAGAAGTAGATGATTCCGAATCAAAAAGAGGACTTCGGTCCTCTTTTTCGTATACTATTTGGGCATAAGCCGCTTTAGCTCAGTGGTAGAGCATCTCACTTGTAATGAGAGGGTCCGGGGTTCAAATCCCCGAAGCGGCTCCAGAATCATTCAACTTCAAATAGATATTTGAAATAAGGTAGGCTAAGAATCTATGGCTATTCAGTTTCTTCGCGAGAGTCCGGCACACTGTGTCTATACTATTGGTGCACACAGCTATGGTGTCGATGGATCTCCGCATATTTTTACGTGGGCAGAGAAGGCCACTCTCACGATTGGTGCATTCTGTTCCTTTGCGCAGGGGGTCAAAATACTCCTTGCTGCGGAGCACCGCACAGATTGGATCACAACGTATCCTCTACCATTTATTCTTCCCGATTTAGCGGATACCCGTGAGGGCGTGGGGACAAAGGGGGATGTTGTGATCGGAAATGACGTCTGGGTCGGCATGGATGCCATGATTCTTTCTGGCGTGACGGTCGGCGACGGGGCAGTGATCGGTGCAGGCGCGGTTGTCACAAAAGATGTGGAGCCGTATGCGATTGTTGCGGGGAATCCTGCGCGTCTCATTCGTCATCGATTTGCACCGGAAGTGTGCATGGCTTTGTGCCAGTCTGCATGGTGGGATTGGCCGATCGAAAAAATCAAAACAGCCCAGCCACTTCTTTGCTCGTCGGATGTGTGCTCCTTTCTGGAACAGTCCAAAGCCAATGCAGAGTCTGTATAGACCGAGTGCCTTAGTGTTCTGTAGAAACTCCGGACCCCTTCCTTATGTCGGTCGGATACGTAACTCGGGGTTGTTTGTACTGAGCATACGGAGAGCTCTGGATTCCAGACCCAATCGTGTCAGTAATGCAGCATTTATTGCCTGAGATTCTCCAGTATTGCGCTCAAAGAGCATTGCTGCATTTATGCGGAATTCGTCTGCGTACCGAGTCATTGCGATGATATGGAGCTTTCGGTTCGTATCGCCTGGGCGAGCGAGCGGAAGGATATGGCGTCGGAAGTCTTCTTCCGATCCACGGAATATACCGCTGAAGCTCAGCATCGGGGTGCGGATATTTCCATTCCGTACTTCGCAGAGGTAGGCGGTCATGCCCGTCATGCGGAAGTTTGGGTCCGCAATATAAGGCCGGCCCTGCGCATCGATCAATACATCGAAACCGCCAACCCCGTGCCATCCCATGTTCCGGATGATAGGCAGAATATGGTTCACCATGACCCCCTTCATGTGTTCGATAGCAGGAGGCACCTCTTGCGGGTCGATGATACCTCCGATGAACTCGCCTTCCGGAGTCGTCAGTTGTTTACTCACTCCGATAATTTCTTCCTTCATAGCTGGATCGGACGAGATGCCGAACTGGATCGCAAAATTTCCTGCGACATCAATCATGCGTTCGACGATAATGGTACCGGATACCGCGGCGTATTCTTGCTTCGCGTTCGCCAGGTGTGCACTAGTTGGGCAAAGTCTGACGCCATTCCCTGAACTGGATGAGGAAATTTTCACTACGCACGGTACGGGCAGAAGACCTGATGAGTCCGCAAATGCACGTCCATTCGGATACTCGGCATAACGTTCAGGCAGATATTTCTCAGGAACATAGACCGGAAGGTGCTTCTTGTCATTCAGGAAAATACTCAACTCAGGGCGGATGCGATAACAGTCTTGCAATGCGGGATCAAGAAATGGTTGCGCCATAACCAGTGTTCCGCGATCCGAAAGGCCGATGAGAGCATTTTTGATAAGTGTATTACGTTCACTGCCAATAATTTTTTCTGTGACATTTTCCGGAATCATGAGGGTGGATTCGGATTTCACTTGGGCCATGCCCATTTCCTCTTTGAGTGATCGAAGGCAGTCTTGGCGAATGGATGATGCAAAGACAATCGGATGTACATGATCCCCGGCGCAGACTAGAGCCCGGGCGGCAACAAGCTCTTCATACGCGGGGGGAACGTTGTTGAAGAATTGGGAGTCCTCACCCGATGGATATCCATAAAAATATTGCGTTCCTTTTGGGAAGTATCGCGAAAGATTTATAGCGGGCTTTGCAAGATCCAAGCCCATCGAAGAAAGATAAAAAGCCTCGCTGGGTCCTGCGATTTTCTTGGGGGTGGAGAGAGTCGGTATAGCTTGTACCATAGCGTCGGGGAAAGGAGATCAACCAATCACTGGACTCCACGGAAAATATGATACTATACAACCTTTACAGATCCTGTAAACGTTACCCTTCTGCTTTCTGGAATGCAAGGGTCTTCCCTTAGTTCCGAAGAAGGCAGTACATTGGTTATTTGAAAGCAATTAGACCATTGCTCCGCGAGGGGTCCTTGGGCGTCCTCTTTACATGTTTTTGTACTCTGAAGGCGGCGTATTGAGCGGAGGAAGTTGTGACCGGAGAGAGGGATTGAGGTGGATCACCATGTCATATGTTTCTTCTGCGAGGACCATTTCCCCCGAACGGTAGTAGCTCCATGTGAGCATGCGGAGTGCATCCTGATGGCTGGGGATTGCATCAAGGACTCGCTTGTACTCTTCGATCGCACCTGCGTAATTTCCTTTGATGTAGCGCAGTCCGGCGTAATTGAATCGTGCCTGCACGGCATCGGGATTGATGCCGATAGCCTGCCGTAGCACGCTCTCTGCTTCGCTGTACATTCCGATCTGCGCGTACGCCGTTCCGAGGTTGGTAAGCACGGCAACGGAACGTGGGTGCAGCTTTCGGACTGCAGTGAACAGCGTCGGCGAGTCGCGCCAGACGGAGACTTGGTTGTATGTGGCTACAGAGAAGAAGCCGAGGATTCCGAGAATACCGAGGATTCCGAGGACTTTCTTCGTCTCCGATTGCAACTTCGGAGTGATATTTTCCAATCCGAAGAATGCAAGGAGTGCGACGCCGATCATCGGGAAATACAGATAGCGCTCGGAAATTGTGGTAACGGTCTGTGCATGCACAGGCGACAAGAGTCCCGGCAGTAGGGCCAGAAGAAAGATTGCAGCCGCTATAGATGTCTGCCCCATTTTTGGGCGCAATTTCCATAGAGCAGCAATAATCACCAGCATCGCGATGCATGCTGCTGCATAAGGCAGCGCAAAAAGACTCACAGGCTCCGGAGCCGGATGCAGCGCAGAAAGGCCTATGGGCCAGAGGATGAGTTTTAGGCTCATAAAGAAGCTGGTGCAGAGAAGGGCGATGCGCTGGACGATGCTGAGACTGATGTCCGTCTCGGATTTTCCAAGGAGGGCGAGTGCAAGGAATATGGCGGCAAGTATCAGCAGAGAACGGTGCCGGTAGAGAGCGCTCTTCAGTGGCTGGGTTCGTGCATCGAGCAGGATGATAACGAGAGGGATAATGACCGCTGTAGGTTTGGACAGGAGCGAGAGCAGTACATACAGCCAGGTCTGTATCTGTGGCGATACGTAGCGGTCGAGTGATTGCGGGGAGGTTGTAGGATTGCGCAGATGATTGAGCAGTGCGAGAAGCCCGAAGAGCGTCCAGAGAAGCTCTTTACGCGCCGAAACCCACGCAACAGTTTCCACTTGTGCCGGATGCAGGGCGAAGAGGGCGGTGGCAAATATTATGAGGAGATACGGTTTGCTGTTGTGTCGGGAAAAAGCAGTGAGTAAACAATAGACGAGATAGACATTGATCAGATGTAGAAACAGGTTCGTTGCGTGAAAGAGTGTCGGTTCAAAGCCGATGAGCCAGTGTTCGAACTGGAATGTGAGCAGTGAGAGCGGTGTAAAGAGCTCCGGATCAAACGTCCAGAAAATCTCCGGATGGAATCCGTTGACCAGAGGATTGTTGATGATGAGCATGAGGTCATCCCATACAACGAAATCTGCATCGATCACCCGCAGAAAGATTAATGCTGTGAGTAGGAGGAGTGCAGGGAGAACCGCATAAGGAAGCCACCGCAGGAAAGTACGCATAAGGATAGTGTAGTAGGTATTCGATCCATGACAACTCAACTCGGCAGCACAATGTGCTGATATTTGCTACAGTGACGTACTATCGCCCATGAAAAAATCCGAAGCCATCCTCGGGCTCCTGCGTATTCCCTTGGATGCCCTTGCTGTGCTTGCTGCACTCCTCCTTGGCTATCGGTTACGTGCAGAGAGCATTGATCTTATCCCCGGTGTGCAGCTTCTTGAGCCACCCGTAAGTCTTCCGGGAATCGATCTCTATATCACCGATTTTGTACTCCCCGGAGTTATATTATTTTTGACTATTGCGGCGTTTCTTTCGCTCTATGCACTACGAACGGACCGCAGCGGATGGAGCGAGGTGGGGCGCATACTTCTTTCCGCACTCCTGTGGATTGTTGGAGTGATGGCATGGTTTTTTCTTGTGCGACGCGAACTCTTTTACTCCCGAGTGCTGCTTCTTCATGCAACGGTATTTATCGTCTTTTTTGTAGGTACTGCACGAGGTGCAGTGCTCTTGCTTCAGCGCGCCATGCTCCGGGCCGGCTTCGGTGTGCGCCTGATTGTTTCCATCGGTACGCACCCCTTGCCTGATGCGGCGATGCACGTGCTTACTACGGATCAGCGCTATCTGTACCTAGGGCATCTTCCAGATCTCATTGCCCTTGAGCATCTTGAGCATCGCAGGCACCTCGATCTTGCGATCCAAACGGATCCGGACCCTACAAGCCGCACCACACTTACGCTCATCGACTACTGCCGCAGTAGTCACATCGGGTATGCATTTCTTCCTCCCGTTCTTGCCGACGTTCCCCATCAGTTGCGCGTCGAACGATTGGGACTCCTGCCGCTTGTGCAGTTCCAGCCCACTCCTCTCGATGGCTGGGGACGTATTTTCAAGCGCATGTGTGATCTGATCGGTGCACTCGTTTTGGTTATTCTCCTGTCACCACTGCTTTTTGTTATTGGCGTTTGTATTCTTATCGAGTCTGGCATGCCGATCCTCTATGTGTCCCATCGTACAGGGGAGCACGGGCGCAAAATGATCCGCGTATTAAAATTCCGCTCGATGATGCGCAATGCCGATGCGCTCAAGGCGGACTTACTAGAAAAGAACGAGCGCAACGACGGGCCGCTTTTCAAAGTACGCTCCGATCCGCGGATCACGCCCGTGGGGAAAGTCCTCCGGAGATTTGATCTCGACGAGCTTCCCCAGCTCATCAATGTTCTTAAGGGGGATATGTCGCTTGTGGGTCCCCGTCCGCATCTCCCCGACGAAGTAGAGCGATACAATCCCTTTCAGCGTCGTGTGTTTGCCGTGAAGCCCGGCATGACGGGGCTGAGCCAGATCTCCGGACGGTCGACTCTCGCTTTTGCCGATGAAGTGCGACTGGATCTGCGATACATAGAGGAGTGGTCGATCCTGCTGGATCTCTGGATCTTATGGAGAACGGTGTGGGTGGTGCTTGGAGGCAAAGGGCATGCGTAAAGAAGACATATTGCAAATTGCAGCATGCAAATACACACTATCTGCAATCTTTCATTTGCAATCTGCAATTCCCTTCTATGCGCTTCGATCCTGAAAAAGCCACCATCGGGGTACTCACGGCAATGCTGGTGATTCTTGCTGTGCAGACTGCGCGCGGACCTGTTGCGCACGGAACAGCGGGCGACATTGCAGAAGAGGGGGATCCCTGCGTCGGAGAGTCTATTGTCGTGGATTATCCTTACGATAACCGCATGCTCGAGCCGCATGCATGTGCAGTCCAGTGTAGTGACCAGAAGCCCCGCTATATTCTCTATACAAACAGCATGGCGACGCAGTGCGAGACGCCTCCTGGATGTAATGACTGGGGAGAGGATAGAAGGGTGACGTGTATACCGCCGGATGCGACGACAGATGCAATGAGTCCTGTAGATTCTTAGACTCACAATAACTTCATCTGCTCCACTTCATCCTTCTTCTCCGTGTCCGCAGCAAACTGTTCCAAGTAACTCCGTACTTCTGGTCCGTATTTCTTTGTCCGTAAGCGATCATCAGATACCTGCACTGCTGCATCTACAGTTGCATGACGCGCGAATGTGCGCAGGATTCGAAAGAGCCGTGCTTTCAGTCTTGGCAGTGAATATTCCCCGAATGCATTGCGGTAGTGGAGTGCACGGCGACTGAGGACTGGATGGCTCGGATGATCGAAGGGAAGAGTAAAGAAAATTAGATTATTCGCAGTGCCCTGCGGGAGCTCCACGCCTTCATATGTCCATGGTGTAAGGAGCCACAGTACCGGAGAAGCTGCTGCGATGAATTCCGCCTGCATGCGTTCTTGTCCTCCACTCAGACTCTGGCAAATGAGCGTCACGCCCTTTTCTTCAAGTGCTTCCGTGTGGCGCACAAAAGCATCTTCGATGGTTTTTCTACTGCCAACAAGCACAATCGTCTTTCCTGCCGGAGGATCCTGCATAATTGTCTCCAGAGAAACCGATTCAGGAAAAGACATCGCCATTGTATGTTCTTTCGTTATAGAAGGGGCACGCACCGTATCGGTTCCCGGAGGAAGGATCTCCGTGAAATCCTCTTCAGGGCCGGCAGGCAGGAGCAGGGTGGTTGCGTAGGGCTTATAGAGACTTTCCTGAAGCAGAGTTCCGAGGCGCTCGGGTACGGATTCCAGAAACTGACTGCCGTTTTGTCTTTGCTCGATCCACGTGATGCGTCCCGTAAGATTTTCCACATTCAGCACGGCATCTAGCTGTGTGAAGATTTTTTGGAGCAGTACGGGTGTTTCAGATGATTGTAGGAGTGCTATGCGTTCGCGAAGCGCCTTGGCCTCCTGCGTTTCCAGATCCGCTTTGGCGATGTACCGGAGATCCTGAAAATTTCTCGTGCGCTCGATCCAGATCTGCAGGAGATCCGTAAAACTTGTGAGATCACTGTTGCCTTGTGATGCCGCGCGTAGTCCATCCAGACTGATGGACCATCCGTAGGCTTTCGTGGCCGTATCTTCGAGTATGGATGCGTCATCAATCACGATGGACGATCCCGGTTGCAGTGCTCCATGTGCTTCGTGCGTGGGATCGATGAGAAATCGCAGCAGTTGTCGCTGATCAAGAAGCACAACCGGCGGCAGATTCCGGAATTGTCCGGTGTAGACATCGGAAGTTTCTGTGGCGGCGAGTTTGCCATTCCATACGCTGCGCTCCTCCCCGTGGATGGGGAAGTCGCCCTGTGCCCGCGGGGTGTACCAGCGGATTTTTACAAGGAGCGATGCCTCCTCACTTGTGAGTGTTTCCTGCGATGCGAGGTGATCAACTGTTTCCGGATTCAGAAGAAGAAACGGCGGATGCATCACGCGCACACCCGAAGAAAGCGGACCTAAGCGACGCAGGGTATTTTCCAGATTCTTCACGGCGATCCAGGTGGTTCCGGATTTTTTTGTAGCATCGGCGACGATGGCCTGAAGAGTTTGAGGATGGAGAGAGTCGGTGAGGAGGGTGACGTCATCAGTTTTGGCGTCCGAAGATATTTTGTTCTTCGTAAATCCGGTTGCGGGTTGCGGGTTGCAGGTTGCAGGTTGTATGAGCCAAGGAGGCATTTGTTTTGCCCCAGACTTGGCTGGCAATGCTTTAGCTAGAAGCCTGTATCCCGCTGAACTTTTCGCAAATGCATCACGCAGTTCATCGAGTTTGTCTTGAGGAAGTTCTAAAAATCGATCCCAACATCGTTCGAGGAGTTCCAGTGTTGCCATCACATCTCCCATCGCACGATGGACGGGTTCGTGATTGAGCTTGAGTACTGTGCTGACATACGACAGCGAGTAGCTTGCGAGTTCCGGAAACACGATCGATGCGATCATCGAGGTATCGATCCACGGGCGTTCACTAAGATCCAATCCTTCTCCTTTGAGCATCTTAATGTCGAAGCTGACATTTTGGCCGACAATCAGCGTATCTTCTCCTATCTTTTCGAGAATCGTTTTATGGCATTCCTCAAATGTTGGTTTCCCACTTAAGGCATCCGGTCGGATTCTCGTCAGCACCTGAATGACGGGCGGTACATCGTTCTTTGGAATCGCAATAAGTTCTTCGTAGCGATCAACAATTTTCCCATCCTCCACGCGCACAGAGGCAAATTCAATCACGCGGTTTGTCCGCGGGATGAACCCCGTCGTTTCGGTATCGAGGACGGTGAAGGAGAGTTGAGGAAGAGACACGGAGATACCGTAGCGGAGGTTCATGGATTCGACGAGGCTCACCACAGGTGAACCTCCGTTACGGGGAAGCACTATTTTGATTAGGCTGCAGATGGCTCTTCTGGCTTTGGCGTCTCTGCAATGGCTTCTGTAGCTGGAGCTACCTCTGCAACGGGAGCTGGTGACTCTTCCTTTGTTTCTTCAGCAGCTACTCCCTCCTCTCCCTCCTTCGGAATCTCCACAACTGCTACCGGTCCTCCGCGGATTTCGGCGAGCTTGGCCTTAAACGCAGGAAGTTCTTCGTAGTTGTACATATCAAGCTCGCAGCCCGTGAGTTCGGTTGCCAGCCGGATATTTTGCCCTTTCTTGCCGATAGCCATTGGGCGCTGTGCTTCCTCCACGAAGACTGCGGCGCGCTTCTTTACGCGGCGGCCCTGCTCGTCGACGGATTCCTGATCGTTCACGATGATGACAGCGGAGATTGCCGCAGGCTGCAAGGCTGTAGAGATCAGACGGATTGGGTCTTCGCTCCATTCGATCATATCGACGCGCTCGCCGTTGATTTCTTCCATGACAGACTGGATACGCACGCCTTTTTGCCCGACACAGGCGCCGATCGGGTCGATCCTCGGGTCCTTGCTCTTCACGGCGACTTTGCTGCGGAAGCCTGCATCACGTGCGATGGCCATGATTTCCACGTCGCCATTGCGCACCTCCGGAATTTCGAGCTCGAGAAGCTTTCGCACCAGTCCGGAGTGTGTGCGTGAGATACGAAGCTGTGGCCCCTTGCCGGTCATCTCCACCGTATCGAGGTACACGCGAATGCGCTTCCCTGTGTAGTAGTGCTCGCCGGGGATCTGCTCTCTCCAAGGAAGCGACACGGTCATACCTTCGATCTCGAGCGTGACCCAATTCGGCTCCACCTTTGTGACGGTTGCCGTAAGAAGCTCCTCCTCGCGGTCTTTAAACATCTCGAAGAGGGACATCTTCTCCGCCTCCTGCAGCTTCTGAAGAATCACCTGCTTGGCGGCCTGAGCAGCGATGCGGCCGTAGCCTTCCGGCGTTACGTCGATCTCTATTTCATCACCTACCTCCGCATCAGACTTGATCTTCTTTGCATCCTTGATGTTGATTTCAAAGTTCTCATTCTCCACATCATCGACGATTTCCTTTACGAGCAAAATCACCGGATGTTCCTTGCCCTCAGGGAGATCCACACGGATTTCCTGCTCCTTGTTACCGAAGTCCTTGCGGTAGGCCGTGGCAATCGCCTGCTTTACAGCTTCGATGACTTGGTCCGCACTGACATTTTTTTCAGAGCAGATTTGGTTAACGGCGGCGATGAAGGAAGCTTTCATAGAAGAGGATGAAGAGGACTAAAAAACGAAAAGGAAGAAGATGAAAAACCGACCGTTCCATGAATCATGGAGCAGTCATCAATTCCTTATCTCTATTGTAGAGGATTTTCGATGAAATGCAAGATTGGAATAGGGCTTTCAAGGCCCGTATTCCTGTATATATCTAACATATGCGCATTCTTCATATGACCACGGCAGCAGCATTTGCGCTTAGCTTTATTTCAGTCCAGCTTGTCGACCGATTTCTCGTTGGCCGCATTGCCCTTCTTGGCTCCTTTGCCGGTCTCGAACTTTCCCACAATCCCGGCATCGCTTTCGGCCTTCGGTTGCCTCCGGTCGTTCAGGAGATTCTTATCGGCGTTGCACTGGTTATCGTCGGCATTATCGCAGTGAGGTCGGTACAGAATGACCGCATCGGAGGTTTTCCAACCTCCACTACTACACGAGTGGCCTTTGGCCTCATTCTCGGCGGTGGCATCGCTAATATCATCGACCGCATTCCTGACGGGCTTGTGACGGACTTCATTCAGATAGGAAACTTTCCCACGTTCAATATCGCTGATACTTGTATAACGGTGGGGGCGGCGTTGTTGTTGTGGGAAAGTTGGAAGCATAAACCTTCGCAAACTCCCTCTATATAGGTGTTGTATTCGCTAATCTTCCTTATACTTTCTCCCCCATGCCCGACCTTCGTTATCGCATCACCGGCGGCACGCCACTCCGTGGCGATGTTTCTATAAGTGGCTCAAAAAACGCAGCATTACCACTACTTGCAGGGAGTGTCCTTTGCAGTGGTGAGACGGTACTGCGGAATGTCCCAAAACTGCGTGACATCGAATCGATGCTGGAGATTCTCCGCTTCCTTGGAGCAGATACGTCATTCATCGAGGGTACGGTACGCATCCGTACAGACCGCCTAACGAGCAAGCCTATTCCTTCAGAATTTGTCGGAAAGCTTCGAGGATCCATTGTGCTTCTTGGCCCGCTCCTCGCGCGGTTCGGAGTAGCAGAGATGGCGTACCCCGGAGGGTGTGTGCTTGGAAAGCGCCCTGTCGGAGCGCACGTCGCTGCCCTTACACAACTTGGTGCGCGCGATATGAGCACGCAGGATTCTTTGCATCTTCAGGGCACACTCAAAGCCGGTCACGTCATTCTTCCTGAGTTTTCCGTGACAGCGACAGAAAATGTCATCCTCGCTGCGGCCATTCTTCCCGGAGAAACCCGTATAGATATTGCCGCCGCAGAACCGCACGTGCAGGACATCGAGAAATTTGTCGTGGAGATGGGTGCGCAAGTCAGTGGCATCGGCACGCACTCCGTTGTTGTGCACGGCACGGCGCATCCCAAGTGCGTGGAGCACACCGTCATCGGTGATTATCTGGAGATGGGCGTATTTGCACTTGCAGCTCTCGTCACGCGAGGAAAAGTGCGCATTCACGGCGCGGAGCCTGAGCAACTGGTGATGTTTCTCGATACCCTCAGGCGCATGGGAGCTATATGGAAGTACGATGCCGAGGAGAAGACTTTATTTATCGACGGAGAGCTGTCGTCACTACAAGCCATCAAAGTTCAAACACTCATTCATCCTGGATTTCCTACAGATCTTATGGCGCCGATGGGGGTAGTCATGACGCAGGCAAATGGCGTCAGTCGTATATTCGAGACATTGTTTGAAGGGCGCATGGCATACTTGTATGAATTGGAGAAGATGGGCGCGCATGTGGAAGTACTCAATGCACACGAAGCACTGATCATCGGGCCGGCGACACTCCGAGGCAGGCAGGTCGCAAGTAACGATATCCGCGCCGGAGCGGCGATGGTCCTTGCCGGGCTCTGTGCTGAAGGGGAAACGACGGTTACGGATGTGCGGTATATAGAACGGGGGTTTGATCGTTTGGATGAAAAACTAACGAGTCTTGGTGCCAGTATCGAGAGGATTGAGGAGTAAATTCTCCATTCTCAATTTTCCATTCTGAATTTTTCCCTCTACCATAGATCCATGCTTACGTTTACTTCTTCCGACGGCCGCAGTCTTCAGATCGAAACTGGTACCAAGGTGAAGCTGGTGTTCTTTCCGTCCAAGGCGGTAGCCGGTGCCATCACGCTATTGAGTAAGCCGGAGGAGGAACCTGCAGAGGGCACGATTTCCTGGCCTGGGGAATACGACATGGGAGGTGTGAGCATTCGTGGTATAGGACAAGGCGAAGGCGGACATGTGTCATTTGTCTGTGAGGCTGAGGGGCTGCGCATCGCTGTGCTACCGGCACCTCTGCATGACTGGACTGATCATGATTTTTCCCTTCTCGGGAACGTCGCCATTCTTGCCATACAAGGTGACGATTCGAAGCTTACCCAGAAGATCATCGAAGAAGTTGATCCTCGTGTCATTATTCCTTTGGCTTCTGAAAAGTCGACTGCGAATGATGTCCTGAAAATTATCGGAGCCGTTGGCACTGCCGCAGTACCAGAGTGGAAGCTGAAAGGAGGTCTGCCGGCCGAGGGTCGACAAGTAATAGTGCTTGAATCCTAAAATGCTTGTGTTTAGTGGTACAAGGCCCTGAGTTCATCGAAGGGCGAAGGGAGGCAGGTGATTGTGCTGGAGTAGTTCGTAGGGATTCTTGCTACAGTAGCCGTAGAATCGGTTTATTGTTTCACAGTGCTCCTGTAGTTCAACGGATAGAACGACCCTCTCCTAAGGGGTAAATGTAGGTTCAATTCCTATCGGGAGCACCATTCGACTCGCTTCGCTCGCTCATGGTCCTCGGCTGCGGCCTCGGGCCATTCATTTCCTTCAGTGATTATCTAACTTTCTGTCCATAAAGCCGTCATCGAGCTTACGGCGGATCACTTCATAGAACTGTTCCTGTGCGCGCATGTCAGACTGCGCCTCTGTACTTTCAAGAACTTCGAGTGCGCGCTGTTCAAATTCATTTGCCATAAGGACAACACTCTTTCCTTTACCAGCCTGAAACAGTTGTAACTTCTGGGCATTCGACAGTCGTTGGATGCCTCTATCTTTCATATCACTGATCCGCTCGTGTATTTTTTGCAGTCGCCCCGGACGACGATTTTCAAACAAATCCACAAAGTGTCGGTACGCTGCATCGGCAACTTTGCCGATCGTGTCGCCGCTGGCGAACTTGGATTCTTCCATGATGCGGTTCCAGTCCACCTTTTTCATGAAGTCCTTTTCGGTTGGGATTCCTCCTAAGAGGTTTTGCATCAGGATCAAGCGTTCGTCGTAGCGGAGCGCCTCGATGATCTCGATATGCGCAAACCGCCTCAGCACCGCTGCGGGAATATTTTCCGGATTATTCGTGAGACCGACTGTAAAGACTCCATCACGCATGGTGTGGCCGTCGAGCACGGCTTGAAATGCTTTTTGCATATCCCTTTTTGTGGTGCTGACGGCTGATCCCTCTTTTTCAGGAAACATCACATCAAACTCATCGAGGGCAATGATGACAGGCTTATCGTGCTCTTCGCGTACCCGCGCGGCTTCATCGTAGAGATCCGTGACGTTATGTTGTCCGCGTCCGACATATTCACTCATAAGATCCCCGACGGTTGTTGCGACGCCAACTGTTCGTGGGTCGGACATCATTGCACGGATTGCGAGGTTTTTTCCTGAGCCCGGAGGCCCGATGAGGATTGCATTGCTGTTGATATGCCGACGCGGTGCCAGATCTGTGAAAATATGCGACTTACGGGCGTGCTCGTAGATGATATCCATCTTTTCTCTGACTTGATGCCATGAAGCACCGACGAGGTCATCCCATGATGCGGTTTCCGTGGGCGCCTGTTCAATGTGCAGAGGATCGTACGGAGTTCCGCCATGTACGGCATAGGTGTAGTTGTCACTTTGCTGATCCTGCTTTAATCGCCGCCTCCGACTCCGTTTAGTTTTGTGCAGGCCAGCTTTCATCCGCATGAGTTCCTCAATGTCCTCCTTGAGCACTGCCCAGCCCATAGTAGTTTGGTTGCTGCCGATCTTCACGACAATCTCCTCCACTTTTTTAAAGAGAGCGATTCTCTGTTTGTCATCAGGGGATTTCGCATCGTGGATATTCCAGTCCACTTCCTCTCCATCATCCTGCAAAGGAGGTTTGCTCATATCCAGACTCGCAAGGACTTCCACAGTTTCTCTGGGGTCAAAACGCATGATGCTTGCCGTGCCGGTCAGGCTATTGGCTTCCAGAGTATTATTGATACGTACGGCAAATGCCTGACGTGCACCGGCTGGGCCTTGGGTAAAGATATCTTCAATCTTCGCCCGTTCATACTCTTCTGTGAACCGCACATAGGTACTATGTAGGGTTCCGATGGCGTTACTCAGGATGCGGAAGTAATCCGGACCTGAGGTGTGCTTCAGGAGACTGATGTCACCTTGGCCCCTGAGAAACTCTGCAAAACCCTTTGCTACGGAAACATCGTATTCCAGATCACTCGTACCTTCCTCTTTTTTCCCGGTCACTGGCTTTGCCGCAGGGATATGATTTTCGATGCCATTTAGCAGCGCAGTCTGGTGGAGGTTATCGTTATAGAGAGGAACACCATTGCTGCCCTGCTTCCTGCCGCGGCGGTCTCTGAAATCATCCGGCGGGCAGAAGGCATATCCCAGCCTTAGGTGATATTGCTCAAGGCGCTCGAGAAACATATTGCATCTCTCGGCAAAGCGGTCAGCCTTATCCTTCATTTTGTCGACTACATCGTAAAATCCCAATGCAGCTTCTCTCACAGAGTCCGAAAGACCGATGCCCCTCTCTGTTTCTGCTATGTGGAGCAGCGGCATAGCCTGCTGATGGAACTCAGCAGCGGACTGCAGGAAAGCTCTTGCGAAGAGCAAGTCGGAATCCAGTCCTATGACTGCGTCGTCCAGTAGTTCTGCATGCGGATTTTTCCGCTGGGATTGACTGCGTAATTCCATTTTGGACGGGTTCGACATGTCGCGAATGCGTGCGCTTGCCCGCTCAGCTTCTCTAAGGGCTCCGTCGCCCCGGTTGAGTCTTTCGGACATGCGCGACAGTGCTCGCAGCAAATTCTGATGATGTTGATGTTCGCGATCCTCCCGATAGGTTTGTCGCGGGTCTTCACGCGCTCCCATCATAACATGGAAGAGCGCCTGAATTTTGTCGTCGGGACCCATAGAGTTAAGAAGATCCATTGAGTCAATCCCCTGAGGCCCGTTCGCCGCCGCTTTTAGACGAAGCAGGATATTGCGGACCGAACGCTCAAATGTTGGCACCCCATTGATGGCCCTTTGGATGTGCAGCTGCATAGGGTCAACGAGGTTCATGATTTTTTCTGCGTACTTCTCGGGATCCTCTGGCATATCCTCCGAAATCACTGTGCGAATTGCACCAAGAAGTTCATCAGAGTTAAAGCTGAGCATGGCCGCCGTGATTCTGCCCCGCAGCGCCTGCATCGCTTCTTCTGACAGCTCACCACCCCCCTGTATAACAAAGCGCCCCCCTGGAAATTCGCTTCTATCATCTCCGCCATCTGGCCAATCTGATTCATCTGGAGGCATACAATATTAATCATCATATAGTCAATACAGTCAAGTTTTGCCGTCGTATTTCCCCAGTTTTTTCATGAAAGTTTTATTGCGCGTATACTGTCTGCCATGCGTATCAAATTCATGATCTCTATGGGGCTTTTACTGCCGGCTACAGCTCTTGCCCTTTCCTTTGTCGATCAAAGCAACGACTACGCCGATGCACCATTCAACTCTGCCGAATCCGCAGGCATCAGTGTGCTTACAGAGCTTGGTGCGGTGGGGGGATATGCGGACAGGACATTTCGTCCCAATCGCATCCTCAATCGTGCGGAGTTTTTGAAAATTGTTTTGCGTAGTCACCCAGATGCTGGAGTGACAGAGGAAGACGCCGCAAATTGCTTTCCGGACGTAGGACAGTGGGATTGGTTCAGTATGTACGTGTGCTATGCCAAGGAGCATGGGATCGTAGACGGATACCCTGATGGCACGTTTGGTCCCGGTAATACGGTGAACTATGCAGAGGCACTGAAGATCCTTGGGGAATTGTATGACGTCATCACTCCCCTTTCAGAGCTTCCCTACAGCGATATGGAGCGCGATCGTATGCCTTGGTATGTTCCGTATCGTGAAGGTGCAATAGCGGCCGGAGTGGGCCTTGGCCCTTCGTTGGATGGCCATATGGAACATCTCCTTACCCGTGGAGAAATGGCGCGGCTGGCAGCGGCGTACAGAGCGCATCATGACGGGCAACTTGAGCAGTATCGCGCCGCAGAACGTGGAGAGAGTGCTGCATCTTCTGTCTCATCTGTGCTGAGCTCTGCCGAAGTATCGGTGTCCTCATCTTCTTCGTACTCTTCGTACTCTTCATCCTCCACATCTTCCGTTGCCTACTGGACGCATCCTGCACAATCCCATTTCCTGCTCGTCGGAGAGCAATCACTCCCTATCGCATCCGGGCTCTTCCAGTTTTCTGAGCCTATGGATGTCCGTTCGGTGATCGTGGAAATGAAGCGCGAAATAAAGACAGTTTCCTCTTTCCAGCTGATCGACAATCGCGGGCACACTCTTGCCACTCTCTCATTGGATAAAACAGATCGCGACCGTCGACGGTGGCGCGCAGACAATGCGGCAGGAGTTTCCACTGTAGGGCCTGGGTCGATTCCCTTGGGCATAGCTGCAACAATCAAGACCCCCCTTCAGGGAGGATTCCCCGAAGACTTTATCGAAGCGAAATCCATATCACTGATTGTCGGCAACCCCGTTACTATAGAAACAGTCCAGGCTCTTCCGGTGGAGTGGTCGCACCCTCCGCATCAAACTGCCATGAATGTAATAACGAATATTGCCAATGCCGGACCCGCGCGGGGCACACTCATGATCGGTGCGAATCAGCGCGTAGGGGAATTTCGCTTTACAGCCGGTAGCGGAGCACCGATTCATATCGAAAACCTGGCACTGACACCGAAAATCGGTCCAGAGATTACTGTTACAAACTGGCGCGTGCAGCGGTCGACCGGCGGCGATAGTATTGCGTGTTCTTTAGGGAGTGATGGATTCATCAACTGTGCGCTTTCCGAAAGTCTCGGAGTGATTACGGGCGGATCACTGACTCTGGTCATCATCGCCGATGTCAGTAAGGTACCCGGAAAAGACGGCGGGACGCTGCAGGTTATTCTCGATGCTCCTGGATCCACATCTTCGTTTGGTGCTGTGCAGTGGAGTGACGGCACGGGGCATTATCGTTGGGTGGAAGGAGAGGCGCCTCTTGCCGAGGGAACGGGGTGGGCGGGGTAGTCAGAAGAAATAAGGAAATACGGAAATAAAGAACTAAAGTTCCTTATATCCCTATTTCTTTATTTCGGTATTTCCTTACTAAGCTCCTCTGCCATATCCTTTGCAGCTTTCCCCGCTGCCTCTTTCCAGTCTTTCCCCTTTGAAGCGTAGATGATGCTGCGCGATGCATTCACGATGGCTCCGGTGCCATTCGCGTGGAATCCGCCTGCAACATCTTTTGCAGTACCTCCCTGTGCTCCATAGCCGGGGATCAGAAAAATGGCATGCGGCATGAGGGAGCGGAGGTACTTCAGTTCCTCAGGGTATGTCGCTCCGACAACAGCGCCGACGCTGGAGAATCCCGAGACGGGCCCGAGACAGGTCTTGCCCCATGCCGTCGTAAGCTCTGCGACATGCTCGTGTACTACCTGATCTCCAATAGGAAGATCCTGCAATTCACCTGAAGAAGTATTGCTTGTTTTCACAAGGACAAAAATTCCCTTGCCGTTTTTTTCGCCACGCTCGATGAAGGGGGCGATGCCGTCGAAGCCAAGATAGGGATTGACCGTTAGTGCATCGACAGGCTTGTCTGTGCCGAGATAAGCCTCTGCGTAGGCATCACATGTTGATCCGATGTCGTTACGTTTTCCATCGGCAATGACGAGGAGGTTTTTGGTTTTTGCATAGTCACACACTTCCCAAAACACTTTCATCCCTTCCCACCCGAGGAGTTCGAAGTAGGCGAGCTGGGGTTTTATGCAGCAGGCAATATCTGCTGTTGCATCAATAATGCCGCGACAGAACGTTGCTACTCCATCTACATCTTTTGTTATCCCTTCAGGAAGTTTATCGAGTACGGGGTCGAGGCCCACGCAGACGG
>CAYYFD010000008.1:0-19908 GCA_964471125.1 uncultured Candidatus Peribacteria bacterium | reverse complement strand
GAGGGGGAGTGAGGCACTATTAACAGTGCCAGTAAAGCCTGCTTAGGAAATATGACTCGATGTGGTTCAGACAGTTCGTCTCTACGGCAATTGGTTTCCGCTGTTGGTACAATATCGCTTATGACCATCAAAGAATTCATCGCGCGGGAAAAGTACGTGGCCATCCATGCGCAGACCCTGCGGTTTAGAATCGTGAAATATCTCATTCTTGCCTCAATCGCAGGGGGCATCTATGTATGGAAAGGTGGGAGGGCAGTTTGGACAGTGTTTCTCTTCCTTTTCATCATTGCGATCGCCATGCACTTCTTTTTCCGATGGAAGACGAAGGCATGGACGGAGTCTTGGGGTCTCTACAAAAAATTGGATCTGCCCAAGTAATTGGATCTGCGAGCCGGCTTTCAGAGCTGAAGGTGCCTGTTATCTTCGTCCGGCAATCTTTGTACTTTGAAAAAAAGCAAATTTTTAAAGAAGTGTAACAAAACGTATGCACAAGAGTCATAGAGTCATATGAAGATCGTGTTGCCTCTACCGTACCTGACATGGAGAATATTCAGACGATTCGTCGATGTGATGCATATCGTGGGGTACTACGGGGGAAAGCAATTCCGTTCGCTGCACGTTTTTGTGCTCCTTCTCGCTTTGCCCGTAGCGGGATGGCTGATGGTTTTCAGCGGCTTCCCGGACGTATCGGATCCCGCTGTGTGGAGCGCGCCGGAGAGCATGACCGTGGCGGATAGGAACGGTAACAACATGTATTTCGCGTATCGGGACGAAGATCGAGTATGGATTTCCCGAGAAGACGTACCCGACATCGTGAAAGCGGCATTCATCGAGATAGAAGACAAGCGATTTTGGAACCGAAGCTGCATCGACTGGAGGGCGCTCGGCAGGGCGGGGTATCAGAACTTGTTCTCCTACAAATCTCAAGGCGCTTCCACGATTACACAGCAACTTGTACGCACGGCGTTCTTAACGAGAGAGAAGACATTCTCCCGCAAATTTAAGGAAATCTTCTTGGCATGCCAGCTGGAGAATACGATGGCCAAAGAGGACATTCTGGAGAAATATCTGAACTGGATTTCGTTCGGCGGCGGCATCGCTGGTATTCGCCAGGCGAGCCAGTATTTTTTCGAAAAAGAGCCACGCGATTTGACCGTGGCGGAGGCGGCGATTCTCGCATCCATGCCGCAGAAGCCGACGTACTTCAGTCCCTATGGACCGCACCGTTACTCCAGTTTCAAGGCCGGGACACTTGTCGCATCCGGATCTGCTCTGGACACCGAGAATGTGGTCATCGGTCTGACCGGTACGTCATCCATACTGCCGGGCGGGGGATCACTTGAACGGATAGGACGGGCGCATCAGGTAGTAGCGATGCTCTACGAACGGGGGCATCTCGATGAAACCGTGCGGCAAGAAGCCGACGAGGAACTCATGCACATGTCGTTCAAGCCGAAACAACGAAAGTTTGAAGCACCCTATTACACGCTACGGGTACTGCGTGAGATGCAGGACATCGTGCCCGATGCAGCCGGTGTGAAGATTACGGTTGAAACAACGATCGACACCGATTTGCAGCGTTCCGCGGAAACCATTGTCCGAAAGCATGCACCGATTCTCCAGAAGCGATTCGGAGCCAACAGTGTCGCACTCGTCCTAGCCGATCTCGAAACCCGGGAGATTCTCGCCTATGTGGGAAATACCGACTACTTCGGCTCAGCGACCGGCGCCAGGATCGATATGGCCGTAAGGCCCAGACAGCCAGGGTCGAGCTTCAAGCCGATTGTCTACGCCGCCGCGATGAAGGATGCCCACTGGAGTCCTGTCACGAGCATGTGGGATACACCCCTATCGATCGGAGGAACAAGCCCGCGGAATTACGAGGGAGGTTTCAAGGGGGAAATGCCGCTGATCAAGGCATTGAATCACTCCCGGAATATTCCCGCGGTCCGCGCATTTCAGGAAATCGGTGAAGATTCCATCCTGAATCTTGCCGAAGCGCTCGGCGCGCCACATCCAAAAAACTACAGGCTCGCGCAACACGAGAAGGGAAACCCGTTTCATTACGATTGGCCGCTCGCGATTGGCGCCGCGGAAATCCCGCTTACCGAAATGGTCCAAGCCTATGCCACACTGGGAAATGGGGGAGTGTACAAACCGCTGCGCGGCATCCGCTCCATCACCGTGGGAGGCGAAATTTTGCCCCAGAAAAATGACGACGGCGTTCAGGCCATTTCTGCTTCGATCGCGAACTCCGTGACATCCATGCTGAGCGAAGCGCGGGCGCGACCCGAGGGGTACTGGCGCACAATCACGGATGTGCCGGGAGTGCAGGAGGCGGTGAAAACGGGAACGAGCAACGTATGTCTGAAGCGCACGCCAAAAGGCTGCACCAAAATGTTACCGCGCGATACGTGGGCGATCGGTTATACCCCGGAATTCATCGTGGGCGTTTGGGTGGGGAATCCAGACGGTGCGGCTCTCACATCCAATGCCGACGGTCTCAACGCGGCGGTACCCATCTGGAAAGAGATGCTCGTTGCCGCGCACCAGCAATGGAAGGACACGCACCCTGAGGTTGCCTTCAAAGATGACTCCGCGCCGTACTACGCATCGCACCCAAGTGCGGATCCCATGAATACACCTCAGGATCCAACGAAGTGGCCCACGTGGATCACTGTTGCCGAGATGGCTGGCGCTCTTTAATGGGCTCCTCGTTCTGGAGGAGCTGAGAACGCGTGAGAATGATGAAGGTTATTTCCGGTACAAATCGAGATATCGTTGGTTTGATCCTATCAATTCATCTCCATCCGCGATGTATTGAAGAAGCTCCTCGATGATTGCCTTTTTTAGCGCTTCACGATCGCGTTCATCGGAAACTGCAGTGAGTCTGGGGGTAAATCCATGCGCGCGGTACGCAGTAAGTATCGCAGGATAATGACTCTGGGCAGTCACATTCAGAGTATTGAGTAATTCTGCGAATGCAAGAATCCATTGCATGCTTGCTTCTGGCGAATCCCAATCGAGCGAGGCTAACGATTGCATGTGATGCTCCATTGCGGTCTCAAATTCGTCGTTTTTCTCTATAGCAGTGCGAGTGAATTTTATTTCTTCTCCTGCAGGTTCTGCACGTTGTAAAACAAGCCTTGCAATAATGTCCTTCCCCAGCGCCTGCGCTTGATCTAGGGCATCGCTTGCCTTGATCCTTCCGTCACGCTGCAGACGAGTCGATTCGGTGATGAATGTCATTGCGGCTTGCACGTTCGCCGTGTCATGGAAGGGATCAAGAACGATCTGATCTGGTGACGTCTGCACTTCCAAACCGATGTTTCTCAATCGATGAAGGAATGTCGCGTTCACGAATGGCAACGGACTTTCCTTCATCCGTTCCCACCCCAGCAATATTGCCATTTCCACTTTCAGCGGCATTTGCGGTATGCCGATCAGCCCTGCGAATGTATGAACGTGTTTCATCAAATTATGAAAGCGCGCTTTCCCCATACAATATGCGGAAATCTCGCGTGCATGCGGTCTCAATGCTATCCCCACGATTCTCAATGCAATTGTAAATGCTTCTCGACTGTTGTGGTTCAGGGGTATTGCATCTGCCGAAGGGATATTGTCTGCACCGTATTCGATCAGGAGTCTTTGGAGATGTTCGCGGAAGATCGGTTCGGGATCATCTGCATCTGCGGCTTCATCCCCTAGCATATTCCACATTTCCTGTTGCCACAGTTCGACGCCTTCTTTCCCTGCGGGAGTGCCCCCGATCCGCTCTGGCGGTTTTCGAAGTTGTTCCGCGATACTCTCCACCATTCCTCCTAACTTTTCTTCAAAAGCCGGATCTTCTACGCTGATAGCGGATACCAAGAGCAGGTCGTCTGCATGCCCCCGACTCGTTCGAAGTGTGTCGTATTGTCTGCGAATCTCGGGATTTCCGATTACCTGTCGTATTCTTCCAAGCGTTGCGAGTTGCTGAAGTGCCGCCTCGTCATTTTCAGCTACTCTTTCACGGAGCACCTCTTCCAATTTGCTGCAGGCATGGTCGACAGCGCCTTGGCTTGCATTGGGGGCAACGCCAATCATCTTGTAAAAATCCAAGTCTTTGCCCATAATAATATTATATACTAATATTAGTTATAGTCAATAATAGCTCTCCAAAAGGGCTATTTGAGAGCTTCAGCAGTTTCTCCCTTCTGGGAGCGTGTGCAAAACCCTGACCGTACAATATGGCTCCCCCGACTGGATTCGAACCAGTAACCCCCTCGTTAACAGCGAGGTGCTCTACCGTTGAGCTACAGGGGAATAACCATGACAACCGCCAAGAGTATATGCGGCTGGTGAATCCAAGAAAAGCCGAATCCTCAGCGATCTTTATGATTGTTATGCACACAAAAACCATCAGCACATCTATTCCGGTTTTCTGCAATGAATGCATACATTCTTCTCCCAATCTGTGGAATACCGGGGATATACAGAAAAGGAGCGAGGGGCCAGAAAAATGGGAGATGCCAGGAGAGCGCGCGGAAGGCATCGAATCCTGCATAGTTTCCTTTCGGCATTTTGATATGCATCGAACGGTCGAGATCTATGAGGGCAATATCCGGAGCGTATTTTTTTCGCAGTACCGTATCGCGGAAGTTTACTGCACGCAGGCGATGCAGATGATCGAGCAGGAGCAGTACGAACATCGAGCGACGACAGAGATGGCAGGCGGCATCGTAGAGAACTGCAATTTTGCAATTTGAAATTTGCAATCGTTCTTTTTTTCGATGATTCATCCACTTCCGTAGATCGACAAAGTCTTCCGTCAGCAGCAGCCCCAAGTATCCGCTCATCAAAGCGACGGAAAATGATCCTACATCCATCAGAATAAAAATGGCTCCATGGAAGATGACTCCGCCGATCAGTAAGGATCGTCGCACTGCATGCCGTTTCATATACTGTGGAAGCTGTTTAGCGATGGATTCCGGCACGAGCATGAGGAGCCAGCCGAACTCAAAGACGAGAGTCGCTGAGCAGAGTAGTGGTGATGCCATACTCACGATATTCATCACAGATATCGGCCAGCGGGCGAAGTGCGTGTGGTGGAGCGCTGAAGCCACAGCGGTTCCATCCCACCACATTGTGCCCATGGATTTGTCTATGCCCGAAGCGATGTAGATGACGATGAACTGCCACAGCAGCAGCCGCCACGGCCACACTGGCATCGTCAGAGGCGGGAGCAGTTCCTTTTTTTCTTCCCACACTTTCCATTGCTTGCGCGCACGGTCGAGGGAGAATGCACGGATTTCCGGCGCGATCATCAGGATGAAACCAAGATTACGGAGAACGGTATCCCCGCCACTCAAAGGGAGGAGATTGCGTTCATGGAAGGAGAAGAGGAGGAGAGCTGCGACTATGGTACTGAAGCGTGTACGGTAACCGATCATCGTGGTGATGAGCGCGCTAAGGAGCAGCAGATAAAGGCCAAAGACAGCAAGTGGGGTGGTGTAGGTGTCGAGCAGTGTGAACCGGTATTCACCGCGAAAGGACAGGGAAAAGAGTTCCGGTGAGATGATGCCTGCGTCGCTGAAAAAGAAACGTACATCGCTCCACTGGAAGAGGAAAAAGGTCAGCGCTGTTGCTGCCCATGCGATGCGCATGAGGCCGAAGCCGGATGCGGAAATGCGGCGGAAGAAGAACCGGTCGATGGCAGGAGGCATGTTCATGGATAAGCGGGGCAGGGTATTTCTGCGAGGGTGTCTTCTGTCCACTGCGGCTGGTACTCGCGCCATTGCTGCATGCTCAGTGACTCGCTTGGTTTTGGAAGGACGGAGTATGTGCGCTGCAGTCGTACCTTCATCCCTTCGGGAATGCCTTTATCGCGGCAGACAAGTGCGAGGAAGCGTTGTGTCAGAGCATCATTGCTCCCGCGATCCTCGAGGCGTCGGAGTGTTTTCGTCATGCCCGCTCTGCGGGGGTAGGGGAGCGATGCATCAATGGCAAGTACCGTATGCCATGTTTCGTTGATGGACTGCTCCACGCGGTACTGTGAGATGCGTCGCAGCGGATCGGGGGAAAACAGGTTCCACTGCTGCCATTGGCCTGTAAGGAGGATGTATGGCCGAGTCCACGGATTGATGGTTTCTTTGAAGACGGTTAGTGGTGCTATTTTCCAGTTCGTATCAATTGAGAAAGCCGCAATTGCACTTATATGCCAGAGGCAGAAGAGGATGATAGCCGTGCGCGTGAAGATCTTGGGCACGGAGATTATCGTACAGGATTCAGAGGAGTGTCGCCCTTCGATACCCTTCGACAAGCTCAGGACAGGCTCTGCGCCGTGTCATGGTGAGTAGGCCGAGCTTCAGCGAAGGCCGTATCGAACCACGATCGGCGCAGCTACTCAGGGTGACACTCTTTCATCTACTTCTTCACCGGTTGCAGCATCACAATCTCCCGTCCCACAAACTGGTCGTTTCTCCGGTACAGGAGTGAGAAATCTGTGGCCTCTTTGCTCTTTGGAATTGCAGGCATCACGGCGCGGTAGCCGAGCTTCGGAAGCTTCTCCCAGAGTCCTGTAAGGCGCACGAGGTCTCCACCTGCAAGTCTCCAGAAGGGCCAGCAGCAGACGATGGGAACACCGGGAAGTGTAGCTGCAGCATTGGCGAGAAATTCCTCCTGCATCTTTTCCACTTGCTTGCGCAGTCTGTCTGCCGGAGCGGGAGCAGGTGCGCGCGTAAGACTCGGGCCGAGCGAGGTCTCCGTGACGATGAGATCAGGAAGCTTTTTAAGCGCGAAGGGCTTGCAAGCATCCTGTTTCCATACGGTGCTCTCGGCGTCTTTCTTAAGAATCTTCATTTCCTTGCGGATCCACTCGATGTTCTTCTCGGAGCCATTGACGGCTTTGAGGCTCACATCAGAAGCGAGGATATTCCACCCGCGTACGAGACACTCAAGGGGGATAACTCCCGTGCCGCAAAAGGGATCGAGAACTGTGAGCTTCGGCGCGTTACCCTTTTGCCCTTTTGCTGTTTTTCCCTCCGAAGATTGTGAAGAGTTCAGAAGCCACAATCCCAAATTCAGCATCACCTGCGCAAGCTTCGGAGGGAGGAGTCCTACCGTTGTGTCGCGCACGGGCTTGCCGATATCGCGCTTCGTGTAGCTGTCTACATCCTGCGCAGCGATAGTTCTTCCCATCCAGATTTCTTCCCCTGGGAGGGCAATGATCACCAGCTCCAGTCCGTGCTTGCCGCTGAGCATGCCTGCGTCATGGAGGAGTACTGCAGCGGCTGGCTTACGCTCGTTGCCCACATACCGCGCAGAGCGGCCTGCGCGCTTCAGCGTGTCTTTGTATCTCCGGTACATCTCTTTCACGCCCGTCGCTGGGATTCCCGATGTTCGTAGCCCAAACGTGATCTTGCCGCGGATTTTTGCAGCGCACTCCAGAAGCATCTGCGGACCGTCGCTGACCGAGAGATCGCTTTTCTCAAACCCTTCTGCAAGCGCATAGACGCCGCCGAGATTGGGAAGGAATGTACTGTCGAGTTTTTGGGTGGACGAAAAAATAGCGATGGATGCTTCCGGCTGGTTTTCCAGTTTGAATCCCGGGACGACGGCAATGAGTTCTGCAAGGCTGACCGATGGTTGATGTCCGAGGAAGGCGCAGTAGGTTGGCATGTGGTGCAAAGTATAGAGATTTGATCTCTGGAATACCATGGCTCCGTAGAGACGCACCTGTGGTGCGTCTCTGGCTTGTAATTATCCCCAGAGCACTTCTACTGGGGTGCGGTGATTCTTTTTCCACCTTTGTCCGGCGACAAAGGTGGAGCCAAAACGCCCGGCGCGCCAACACCCCTCCGCCCGGCCCTGTGTCTCGCTGGAAACGCCTCCAAGGCTTCGGCGTTTCCATCTCGACAGCGCTGCGGCGCAAAGCAGGGCCTTCCCCTTCACCCCCCGTGGCGCGCCACCAACCCACGGCACCATCCCCGAAGCGACCGACCCCGAAGCGACCAGCTATTTCACTGTAGTTAGTGAAATCCACCAATCCCGTATCAAAAGCGTCACCAATATCACCATGACGGGCAATAATTGAACAATGCCCCGCGCGGAACCTGTTTGACGCAGGGCTTCCGTGGAGAGACCTGTGAGGGAGAAGATTGCTGCGAGTCCGGCGATGACGGTGATGACGTAGAGTGAGAGAATCGCAAGAGGGGACAAAAATGCGGCGCGGTGGCGTGCAAGGAGCAGGGTGATGAGCAGTCCCGGCAGTAGCAGGAAGTTTGCTTCGAGGACCCACGTGATGCCAAGAGATCGCAGAGCACCCGGCTGCAGCGTCAGCTCAGTATCGATCGGTTTGGCATTACCGAAATCGAGTCCGTTCATATATTTGTAGGCGAGCCATGGCCCGAGGACAATTACCAGTAGCCCCGCATACCAAAGAGCTGCATGCAAAGCCTGCTTCAGGGTCAGTGTTTTTTTCGTGACACTGAAGATGATGACGGATCCTCCCAGAAGAAGAATGGGGGGAAGATGCATGAGAAGCGCTTCATTTTTTGTCAGAGGAAGCAGAGCTGCTGCGAGCGCACTGATGCGAAGCCATGTCATGCGCGCTGCCGCATCACGCGTTTCCAGTGCATGGAGGAGTGGAAGCAATGCGATGGTAATGTGCAGCGCTACAAAGAGATCGGCATAAGGGGTGCTGCCGTGCATCAGCAGAAGGGGAATACTGCTGGCCACATAGAGACCGAGTAGTGCTGAGCGGATTCCTGCACTACGTTTGAGCGCACTCCAGACGAGACTGAGTGCAAGCAGATACCACAGCGGCGACGCAAGCGCGATGATGCGGTCATTCCAGCCACCGGATACGAGAGCGATCCAGATTTTGAGGAGCGGCACGGTCGGAGGGTATGCGCTGACGCCGGCGATAGCGTCGGGATTATGGGGAAATGCCAGAACGAGCTGCTCTTCGTGCATGATGACCTTTGCACGATAATTCCAGTTGTTGAAAACGTCGTCGTTATACGCGGGATCCATCATCAGGAGTGTCATACCGGAGGCAAGCTTCAGGGCGATCCAGAGAGCGAGGATTGCTGCACCCCAGTGAAACCACTGCAACTGTCGCCAGTGCGTTATGTTCTGTCGCATGCATTCTCGGGTGCAGGAAAGTGACTGGATCATGCAGCTTGCGGATATTTTTTGCTTCCAGCCGAGGAGTGCCAGAGGGATGCCGAGGAGTGCGTAGGATATGAGCATGCCACCCAGATTGATGGGTACATTGCCAAAGGCGGACAGGACGAACATCGCAACCACAACCATCGTTGGGCCGACGATGCTTCCATATAGAAGGCACTCCGTGCGCGAGAGCACTGTGGACGATCCCTGGAGTAGGCGCATTGCAAGAGCACCGATACAGATCAGCGGTACGTAGCCGATGAGGAAAAGAAGAAGAATCATCAGCGGGATCGGAAGACGAAGGAATCGGGACTGAATTCCAGCAGAACATCACCGGGAGGGGAGATGACTTTTCCTTCGGACATCAGCTGGCCTTGTTCATTGATGCTCATGTCTCCCCTTGCAAAAACTACCCACGTATCCAGTCCTTCGGCTGCCTGCTCTGGGGGGACAGGTAGAGCTGGGTGCGTGTGGTAGCGCATCAGACCAAGGAACGGATAGGGGTACTGCGTGAGGAAAACATAGCGACCGCGGTCAGCGACGAGCGGCGCAGCTTCTTTCAGAAAAGCCCGGAAATTCGCGCGTTCACGGAAGCGTTCATCGCGGGAATCGGCAACATCCGTCGAAGCGATATCATGGAGGGCATAGGAAACAATTTCACTGCCCATACGGAGATCTGAGAGAGCCCAGATCACTGCGAGGATTAGGGCAAAAGCTTTCACAGCAGTGCGCTTCGAAGAGGGTTGCACTTTTGTCCATAGAACTGCGATTGCTCCGGCGAGCAGCAGGAGCACATACCATACGACATTGATGTACGTGCCGTGGGGTGGAAGATCGGTAAAGAGTGCACTGCGTGCGATGGGACTGTGGGTGATCACCGGTCCCCACAGGAAGTTCACCGAATACGGGCTCATGGCATCGAATGTCCAGTAGGACTGTAGCGCGTGCCATATTTTTTCAAGCGGGCTCCATCCGACGAGTCGGATCTGGATGATCTGTATGTCCGCCCCCTTGGGAACGCGAAGGCCTAGAAGATCGGGGTGCCGCGTCCATTGCTCATACCAGCCTGCATCAACCTTTTTTGTCGTGGGAACCGCACTGCCCTTCAAAGCAATCGGTAGTTGTACTACGTCATTGGGTGGCGTTCCGGGGAGGTGCCAGATGAGAGCAGCTTCCATACTTTGCAGTGCGAGATATGTGATCTCGACGGCATCGACGCTATGATCGATCTTCGTTTCGCGAAAGACACTGACATCGGACTCAGCACTGATGTGTAGACCACCCATTTCCGCAGTGCTTCTGGCCTGACCGTTGATGCGCCAGTCTGGCCCCACCTGTCCGCCGAGAAAACTCCAGTTGGTGACGCTCTCGGCATGGGCGGAGAGAGGGAGAACAATACATGCCACGACGAGAAGGACTTTTCGGATGTTCACGATTCCTATTATCAAGAGCAAAGAGGAAAGAGGGAAGGGGAAAGAAGTAGTTGCAGGTTGCAGGTTGCAAAAGCCTCTTTGCAACCTGCAACCTGCAACCCGAGTACAAAAAAGACGGACCGGAGTCCGTCTTTTTTTTGTAACAAAGTCGTTACGACCTTAGCCACCCTTCGATGCTCTGAAGCACGTGAGGCACAAGACAGGCTTGCCGCCTTCGCGAGGCTCGAACGGCACCTGGCACGGCTGACTGCACTGTGCACAGGTTGCGTCGAACATCTGGCGCGGTCCGCGCTCGTTCTTGCGGGAATCTCGACAGGCCTTGCAGCGCTGGGGAGCCGAGAGGTTGCGGGAGGTGTAAAACTCCTGCTCACCCTCGGTGAAGGTAAAGTTTGCACCGCAATCGCGGCACGCTATCGTTTGGTCAGCCATACTACTGAAAGAAAAAAAGAAATAATTCTCTTCCTTCTCGCAGCAGTGTCCTCGTTGTTTCCGAGTGTTCCGTGTCTGAAGGTCGATTGAGATAATTTTACCCCTATGGGAGATAGAGTCAATCAAAATGAGCCTAAAACGTGTTCAATGGCTAAATGGCTAAATGGTTAGATGCTTGCCTTAAAATAGATGCATCAAAACAAATCTCCGGCATCTAGCCATTCAACCATTAAGCCATTTAGCCCTCTTCCCCCGCAGTTTCGATTTCTGTCGGCCCCCCTTCTACGACCGCCTTGATCCTCCGGATCCCGGATGAGCTGCTTTCCTCTTTCTGGATCTTGAAGGAACCGAGCATGCCTGTGCGCCCTACATGTGGCCCGCCGCAGATCTCTTTGCTGAAGGTCACTTCTTTGTCGCCCATCACGTAGACCTTCACATCGCTACTGTAGCGATCATCGAAGACGCCGATGGCATCCTCTTTCTTTGCTCCATCGACCGTGGTGACGTGGTAGCTCACGGGGAAATCTTTTTGGATTGCCCAGTTCACCAGTTCTTCGACTTTCTGAATCTGTTCGGGGGTCATCTTGCTTTCGTGGGAGAAGTCGAAGCGCAGGCGCTCGGTGGTGATGTTGCTGCCCTTCTGCCAGATGTGCGTGCCGAGGACTTTTCGCAGTGCAGCATTGAGGAGGTGTGTGGCTGTGTGCAGCTTCGTTGTTTCCGCAGAGTGATCTGCAAGTCCTCCGGCGAAGCGTTTCTCGGAACCCGCACGCGAAAGTTTCTGGTGCTCGGCAAATGCTGCAGCAAATCCAGCTTCATCGATATGGAGCTTGCGCTCGGCAGCGAGTTCCATGGTGAGCTCCAACGGGAAGCCGTACGTGTCGTAGAGATGGAACGCATCGATGCCGGAAATTGTGCCACTTGCGCCCGCCGCTACGCGCTCAAATTGTTTGATGCCTTCCGTGAGCGTTCTTCCGAATTGCTGTTCTTCATGCGCGAGTGCGTCGCGGATCTGCTTACTGTGTGATGCAATCAAAGGGTACGCAGCGCCGTACTGTTCGATAACGATGTCCGCGATTGCTGGAGTGAAGGAACCTGTTGCTTCGATCTGCAATTGCCGCGCGGAGCGGATGGCACGACGGATGATACGCCGCAGTACGTAGCCCTGATCGACGTTCCCCGGCACAATGCCATCGCCGATGATGAAGGACGCAGCCTTGAGGTGATCGACGATGATGCGCGCATGACGGATGATGCCAGTTTCCATTTCGTGATTTCCTTGCATACGTTCCCGTGGCGAAAGAGCAAGCACATGATCAAGAATCGGTTTCATGCGATCTGTTTCATAGACGGTTTGCGCACCCTGCAGTACGGCAGCGACACGCTCGAGTCCCATTCCTGTATCCACGTTTTGCTGCGCGAGAGGCTCGAACGTGCCATCTTCTTTTTTGTTGTACTGCATGAAAACGTCGTTCCAGATTTCCATCCATTCTTTGTCATGGGTTGCTGGATTTCCCTGTGGCTCTCCTTGTCCCACCCAGTAAAACATCTCGGTGTCCGGTCCACATGGGCCGGTCTTTCCCGCAGGTCCCCACCAGTTTTTGGCCTTCGGGAGAAAGCCGATCCGTTCCTCAGGGATTCCCATCTTCTTCCAGTAGCCGGCGGACTCTTCATCTTTCGGTGCATCGCTGTCCCCCTCGAAGCAGGTGACGGCGAGCATGTTCACCGGAATCCCGAGCACGCCCGTCAGGAATTCATAGCTCATCTGTATCGCTCCTTCTTTGAAGTAATCTCCGAGGCTCCAGTTGCCGAGCATTTCAAACATCGTCAGGTGAGAGCTATCTCCCACTTCGTCGATGTCTTGGGTGCGGATGCAGCGCTGCACGTCGCACAGCCGCTTTCCTCCGGGGTGTTTTTCTCCGAGGAGATAGGGGACCAGTGGATGCATTCCCGCAGTCGTGAAAAGAACCGTCGGATCGTTCTCGGGGATCAGCGAAGCTCCCGGGATCACGGTATGACCGTTCTCTGCGAAGAAATCGAGGTATGCCTGCCGTACTTCATCGGTGGAGAGAAATTTCATATCTTGGATGGAACAATGGTGAGGATCGAGGCCCTGAGCTCGCCGAAGGGCCGGATTTGGTCCGTTCAAAGCAGCTTCACGTGGCGATTCTAGCCCTTTTTCATTCTTTAAAGCTAGCACTTGCAATATGGGATTAGTGAAGTACGCTGTGCTTTATGACCGCCCCGCAGTTATTAGCTGCAGATAGAGATACGGATACAGAGACTGTCGTCCTTGCGGGGGAAGACAGTAAGATTGTGCATTCAGGCAGTCCAGTCTTACGTATTTATGAGCAGTCAGCTCAAAGAGTGCAATTACAGATTGGCGGAGTTCCCGATGATTACTTTCAATCGCTGGGTTTTTCTGTTCGTAACAGAATTGAGGCAATCCAAATTGAAAGAGATCTCGAGCATTCCGGTCTGGTGTCCGGTCATGTGCAAGCGCCGTCTAGGGATCTTCATGTGGCAACTCAGTGGGTGCGCAAATTTGCTAAGGCGTATGAAGAGGGAGGTGTAGACAAAATACTGTCCAAATATATCGATATCCTTCTTAATGTTCGTGACCGTGTGAAGGCATTAAATATTGTCCGTTCAGATTCCGAAGCACCGACTTGGAATACCACCGGAAAATTGGATCGTGATTGGCCGTTTTGTCCGGAGTTGGAACTGGCTCAACGCGAAGCGCAGAATCTAATTCTCAGTTTAGTGCCTAAGCCACATCAGCTGCGTGTGAGAGGTGCACTTGAAGAGGCATTTCCTAATCATATTCGACATGGAAATGGCTGTGATCCAAGAAAAATGGTTGTCGTCGATGCTATGAAAGAGGCCACTGCCCTACAGGTGCAATCTGCGGATCAAGGAAGAGGGTTTCGGCATGCGGATGTAGACGATCCTACCAACGATGATAATCTTGAGCGTCCGTTTGGGAGGGGGCTTCTCATGATGAATGCATTTATGGATGAAGTGCGCTACTCCATGGGCGGCAGAATGTTGTCGATGATGAAAAAATGGTAATCGCCCTACATTGTCATCGAAATGCGATTACCCAGGCAGTACCAGCGTGCCTTCGTGCGCTTCGGTATCGACCTTGATGCCCACGATGTCACCACGCTTTGCTGCCGCTACCGATGCATGTTCGATCTCTATGGAGTCCACGCGTTGCGGGATGATGGTGCCGCCTTTCTTCAGCATGATCATATCGCCAACTTTCAGAGGTTCCTTTAAGTCGACGATGGCGACGCCAATGCGGTCGTAGTAGTGGACGACTTTGCCGATGAGGCGCTGCATCACGGCTGCGGATGACTGTGCAATGGCCTTCTTTTTCTGCGCAGTGATGACTTTCTTTGCAGGTTTCACTTTCTTCACAGCTTTCGTTTTCTTTACAGATTTTACCGCCTTCACTTTTTTACCCTTCGTTGCCTTTTTTGCTTTCTTTGCAGGCTTTTTCTTGGCTTTCACCTTCTTCGCTTTAGCTTTGCGCACAGGCTTCTTTATCTTTTTTACAGCCTTCTTCGTCTTCTTGAGCTTCTTCTTTTTTACCATGGGGAGGAGGGGGAACTATCACTGCTCACCGTACCCCCGTGATTTTGCTGTCGCAAGGTGATTTTTTTGTGCATGTCTGCGATAGATCTCTGCGCAGTTCTTTGAGCATGTTCTGCGATGCACTTGTGTATTGCATTGCTCGCAAATCATTGCCTCGTGATCACATCGTGCGCAGGCAATCCTTCGTGTGCATGGGTCGCTGCAGTGCGGGCACATACCGTACGTCTTCGATGGCTCCAGATGCTGGTCGACCGCGACACGCTTATCGAAGACAAAGCATTCACCTTCAAATGCCTTCTCGGGGAATTGCTGTAGGTAGGCAAGGATGCCGCCTTCCAACTGAAAGACATTTTTGTATCCTTCCTGCTCCATTGCAATCAGCGCTTTCTCGCACCGAATGCCTCCGGTGCAGTACATCATCACTTTTTTGTCCTTGGGAATTCCGGATGTTCGTACGAAGTCGGGGAACTCGGAGAAACTTTGGATCTTCGGGTCGATGGCTCCACGGAACTTTCCCACAGTCACTTCAAAGTGATTGCGTGCGTCGATGATGGTGACATCTTCGCTCTCCAGCATTTTCTGCCATGCTTCAGGTGTGAGGTGATTATGGTGACCACTGGGCTTCACCGTGTCTTTTTTTATCACGACGATCTCCGGTTTGATCTTCACCGACCAGCGCTTGAACACGGGAGCATCAGCTGTGCTGTCTTTGAAGACCATCGGTCCGAACTTTTCCGTCAGCAATATTTTCCATGCCTCGATTGCTTCGGCTGTACCGCACACGGTTCCATTGATTCCTTCAGTTGCAAGGAGCGTGAGTCCGCGCATGCTCTGGGACTGGCCGAACGCCAGAAGTTCTTTTCGCAGATCAGGAAGGCGTTTTTCGTCAATGGTGCAGAATGAGTAACCGGCGGTGATGTGGACTGAGTCGATCATGTCTATGTCATTATAAATCATAATCCCCAGCAGCACCCCAACTTCCTTTGCATTCGCTCCCCAGAGCACCCACCTGTCCTGAGCCTGCCCGCCTCGGCCGACGAGTCGGACGGGTCGAAGGGTTCTTGGGTGCGGTTATGTAAGGAAAATATCCCTTTCGCTTGCGGATCTAAATATCCCTCTCCCGACGGGAGAGGGTTAGGGAGAGGGGGTCTGTGTATGTGAGACATTTCCCAGCGCAGGATCCCTTCCTGCACTTCTTTATTGCGCGAATATTATTGGTTGCTTTCTATTGGTTTGCCATTTCTTTGGCGCAAAGAAATGGCAGAAAGAAACATTGTCGCTATCGGGATGATGCCTATGCATATCAGCTCACGCAGCGGAAAACGCGAACTCCTCGTCCGCTGCGGCGGACTCGTCAAACATGCGCGTTTTCTTGCGCTGCGCTCACTGTATGCATGACGGCATCATCCCGGACGCGACCGAGTCTGAAGCGATCGAGTATTTATTACATGTATGAGGGCATCATGTCGGGGCATTACGCCCTTGTCGCTGGCTGTGTACGACTTTCGTGTACCTGTCTAAAATATTCCTGTGCCTGCAAGCGCACACTCCTCAGTGCAGATGCAAGAGGCTGGCGGTTTTCCTCACGTACTCCTGCAATCTGGGGGAGAGGTGCATCGCGCTGCTCCTGTGGTAGATCATCGAGTGGGATCACTTGTGTGTACTCGGCAACAGCATGGTGGATTGCCGTGAATAATTCCTCCCGTAAAGGGACATCATAGACAGAATTCAAAGTCGTAATGAGCCTGGGGAGGGAGCCTTCTTTGAGCTCATTTGCTATCTCCGTTTCGGAGAGTGTGGCTTGTGTTAGAGGTGTTTCAGTCTCGGTCATATGAATAATATAAGAATATTTATTGAATATGTCAAATACGAAATTAGAGATACTCTTCTGCCATCCTAGGTGCTTTTCTCTGCTACAATCATGCTTTCCACACTTCCCCATGCCCACCAAAAAAGACGATCTACAGGCCCTCACGAAACTCGGCAAAAAATCTGCCCCCTCGCGTACGCTTGAAGTCTTTCCCAATCACAAACCGGGAAAAGTTGAAGTGACACTCCATTGCACGGAGTTCACTTGTCTCTGTCCGCTGACAGGGCAACCCGATTACGCAGATATCGAGATCGCGTACACCGCTGATAAATTTGTGGTCGAATCGAAATCGATGAAGCTCTACCTCGAAACATTCCGGAATGTCGGCGTTTTTCATGAGCACTTAGCTGTGGATATCGGCGAGGATTTTGTGAAATTTGTGAAGCCGCTCGCTGTTTCCGTTACGGTGAAATTCCACGTGCGTGGAGGCATCGCGATTGATGCGAAGTATGTGTGGGGGACGGTGGTGGATTTTACGGACAATGGAAAAAGCGCAGGCGTGCCCATTGAGAACGTCATGAAGATAATGAAGAAGATGCGACATCAAGGCGATTCGCAGGAGAAATGAGGGGACCTATCATGACTTTTAGAGTCATCGAAGAATCGCTATTGAACCAAGAAAACAGAATCTATAAGCCATTTTTACATCTTGAATCTCTCCATCGTGCATCACTATGATAGGTCTACTATGAAAAAGAAGCTCCTCTTCTGGATCCCGACAGCCCTTCTTCTCTTCTTTATGGTGGGATCGGGCATCTACTACTTTGTGGATACTCCGGCTGCTGCGCTTGCATTTACCCAGCTCGGGTACCCCACATACACGCTGTACTTCAACGCCATTGCCAAGATCCTCGGAGGCATCGCCATCGTGGCTCCGGTGCCGCGCATGTTCAAAGAATGGGCGTATGCGGGTTACCTCTTCATCCTTCTCCTCGCGCTACAGGCTGTGGTCATGACCATGCCGGGTATTCCCTATCCTATGCTTGCGTTCGTCGCTATCTGGGGATGGGCATACTGGCGGTATAGGGTGCGGTAATCTTCAGCTTCGTGTGGATCAGTGATAATACTCCCTAGCGTCTCAGGAGGAAATGCAAAAACTTTCCCCACCGTTTTCTCCACCGGTACGATTTTCGCCAGAGTTGTATGGATTCGTTGGATAGCTTTCCCTTGGGGTGGTGCGAGGCGCACAGCAAGCGCAGGTGATGGTAGGGGTGCTCACTGCCCAGGATGGATTTTCTGAATTTTCTGTAGCACAAATGATGGACATGTATCGATACTCCTTTGCTGAGGTAATCCAGATCGCACACCGCACATTTGTAGTGGTAGTACTCGCGCACTTCCTTCGCTTTTTGGCGCCATGCATCGGAAGTCAGATAGTCGTTGTAGGAAGCTGCCACATATGCACTGTACCTGCACCACTACTGTGTACCGCAGCACTTTTTGAATTTCTTCCCGCTGCCGCATCCACAGGGCTTGTTACGGTTTTTGCCTCCAGTGAGCATTCTATTTCTAATTGGTTGCATGTTTGGTAACTGCTCATCCTCAGAGGCCAGTAGTTCGAGTAATGCGATTAGCTCGGTTCTCACTGTTTTATTTACAATACGCTCCGTAGCCAGCTGCCACTGCTCTTGCGAAACGCCGTGGACTGTAGGATCACTGTGATATTTGGCAAGCTCGTATGCGGCTTCGTTCAGTACATCAACCGAGTGCTCAGCGACAAAGCGGTCATCGGGAGTGAAGTACTGAAGCAATGCTGTGTGGCCGTTGCGACGTGAGGCAAAGTACCCCATCGGTTGCTGGTGTTTTGCTCTGGGTAGCGCATCGGTAGCAACTGCCAGAAAGTATCGCATGGCGGATTCCCACTGTTCAAAGTGTTTTTTGCGTCCTTGCAGCACACCGAAGTACGAGATGAATGGCCGGTTGCCGTTGGGGCTGACGTACCGGTGTGGTCCGATGATCTTCTGTACCTGCGGGGAATTCACCATTGCCACTCTTGTGCTCACTCCCAGAAAGGGGAGATCCACGGGGGTGCCGTTTTTCTGCAACATTTTTTGTGTGCCGTAGAAAATTGCCATGGCCTGCTCCATGATCAGATTTACAGCTTCAAACTGGTCGTACGGATCAAGATCATCGAAGTCCGGATACTCACCGCAGCACTGGACGAGCTTTTTGATTTCCTCTTTCATCAGCCATTCTCTGGTATTCGCCACGCCGATGCCGGTGAAGAGCATGCTCTTGAGCGTACTTTCCCGTGCCTCCCGCACATTGCCGGTGTTCTGGGCACCCTGCCGCATGGTGTCGTTCATGTGACGGTGACGCACCCATTCGTCCTGCTCGCCAGCCATCTCTGCCATATTGTTGTTCCAGTGACTGATGGCCTGTAGTAACTTTCCGGTTTCTCCGTGCTCACGGCCTTCCATAAGGTTTACTCCTACGCATACGGATCCATTTGGGTCGACGGGAAGTTTGTAGAGCATGCGCATATATGCGGGACAGAATTGCCCGAAGAAATCGAGGTACGCTGCCTGCAGATACTCTGTTTCATCCGGAAGCATCGCATCCATGTCGCCGATACGTCTGTGAGTAATACCAAACTGGCGCGCATTGCGCAGGTACTCAGCATTGGCTGCGGGAGTGTCTCCGCGGATGTAGGTAACGAGGTGCTCGGGCTGTACGCCGATACCCAGTGCGCTTTCAATATCGAACGTGTTGCGTCCGGGCATGAGCAGCAGCTTCATGGTGCGGCGCTGCTCTTCGGTGGTGTGTGTCACAAGATTCTGAAAATGCCACTCTCGTGAGGCGATCTTGGCTGGAGTGTTGTAATCAATGTCTTCGCTTGTGGTATCGGCTTCGACCGGTGAAGGGGGAGTCACCCGTCTGTTTTGCAGTGCGGTACTCCGCAGCCACGACGTGACTGCGGCGATCTGAGGAAGGCTATATTTGCCTTTTAGTCTGAAAATTTCCTCTAGTTCCCGGTGTACGACATCGATAGGTATGCCGGGAGAAAGCGCAAGATGCCCTTCGATAATCGCCTTGTGCCCGTCGGAAATTCTCTCTCGTGCCATACTATGAAATAGTATATATTTATTTTTTGTCAAATATACTGTTTTCAGGGGAAATTGGAGACGGTTTTATGGGAGTGCTATCGGCACTTATACGCGATGAACACTGCATATGGTTGTGCACGATGGCACTTCCGCTATTTTCGAAACCACTTCTTTGCCGATGGTCTGCGGTGGGGGCAACCCGGCCAACAACACGGCCTTCGCTTTCCTTTAAGAAGATCTACGCATAATCGCTCTATATGATTGGTTCTGGTTTCTGATTTCTTGACGATAGTAGTCCAGCATATCCACTCGTTACGTGCGAGAGGCGTAAGGCTGTTCCATACCTCGAGAACATTCTTGTGCGAGATGAGTGCTTCCC
>CAYYFD010000007.1:0-24752 GCA_964471125.1 uncultured Candidatus Peribacteria bacterium | reverse complement strand
CCTGTCCCTCTCCCGCCCCACTTCGCCAAGACTTCGAGGGGCAAGCCGGGAGAGGGAACGACACCACACTCGTTGCCAAATAATTGATCCTTAAACTTCTTACCAATTTTTCTTGGCATACATTCTGCCGTTACGATCTCTATTTCCCTTTCTTCAACGGCAATCGTATCGTCACCTCCGTCCCCTTGCCCTCCACACTCTTCAGACGAACACTTCCTTTGAGTGTGCCCATGACCATCTTGGTGATATAGAGCCCGAGTCCGCTACCTGTCGCATCGACTTTGTGCACGTTTTTGGCGCGGAAGAGTTTCTGGAAAAGATGCTGTTGCTCCTTTTGCGGGATACCAATACCGTCATCACTCACAGAAATTTCTACATCATGTATTTTCTTCCGCAAGGTAATGGCCACGTGTCCGCCGCTGTGCGTGTATTTCACGGCATTGCTCAAAAGATTTTGGAGAACGATTGCCAGAAGCGTGGGATCTGTACGGACATGTACCGGCCGCACAGGAACATGCAAAGTGACCGAAACGCCGCCGTCTTTTGCCGTTGTCCGCGCTTCATCGGAAAATTCTCCGAGAAAAGACGATAGATCCACAATACTTTGCGCAGGCCGGATACCGCCGCCTTCCAGTCGGGAAACCTGCAAAAGAGCATCAACGAGATTACTCATGCGCTTCGCTGCGGTTTCCATTTCCCGGATGTACGAACGCTGCTCCGCATTCATGCGCGTTCCTTTCGAGCTGTCGAGAAGCTCAATGTACCAAAGCAGTGCGGAAAGAGGTGTGCGCAGCTGGTGCGATGCGAGAGAGATGAACTCCGACTTCATATAGTCAATCTGGCGCTCCTCGGTAATGTCCTGAAAAACGGCAATGCCACCATGGCACCGTCCGCGCTCTACAATGGGTGAAACCACGAGCAAAATAGGAAGAATTGTTCCGTCTTTCCGCATAATGCTCAGGCGGGCATCAGGGCGGGAGACAAAACGTTGATGGGTAGCTATACACCGCAATACCGGATGCTGCTTGTCGGTAAGCTCCTTACGGCGTGCATGAAGAGGCAAGGCATCATCGGCACTGGAGCCGAGGATGATATTTTTGCGATTGCCGATGAGGTGAACGGCAGCAGGATTTAAACCTGTGACTTTCCCTTCACTGTCAAAAAGTAGTATCCCATGTTCGATGGTATCAAGGATCGTGCGATCCTTTGCCGATGCCTCGCGCAAATCCTCGGTGCGCGCATCGATCTCGCCCTCCAATCCCCAAAATGTATCGCGCAAACGCTTGGTAAGATCGGCAACAACAGCGTCCAAAAGTTCCGCCTCGTCGCCGGTGCGGATTGTGCGGGGAAATCCCCAGTGCCCTGGGGCAAGATGCAGTACTTTTTCAATGAGCATATGCATCTCTCTCGTCATTTTCCGTGCAAAAATAACAGAGAACACGGAAGCCGTTCCAAGAAGAAGCGCAGTAATTCCTGCAAGGAAAACTGTAAGTGCATCAATGCCTGCGCGTGCGGAAGAGAGCGGCATGCGGATGGCAAATGCCATATTTTGTCCGGCTATTACCCGGGAAATAATGATCGCCTGACTGTCGATGCGTGTACCTTCGCCCCCCTGCAACGCTTGCAGTACATCACGGGCAGCCGGAAAACGTTGCGATGCCTCCGTTACAGTCATGGATCCGATAAATGATGCAGAATCTGTACGCTGGAAAAATGTAAGAGTCTGATCTTCGTGACGCTCAGCAAAGAGAATTTCTGCGCCACGTCCGATAGAAGCAGTCTCAAAAAGAACATCTCCGAATGCCCCTGAATCTATAAGCATGACGAGGGAATCTTCTTTCTCTTGATCACGCAAGATACGGGATGCCACGTCCCTGCGTAGTGTCATAACTCCTGTAAGCTGCTCCATGGTTCGGCGCTCCAGCATCTGCCCTGCTGCGTAATATGCAGCAAACCCCATGACCACACTGGAAACAATAGAAAAATAAAGGGATGCAAGAACGACCCTCCGTAGCAGCGAACGCCTCACGGAAAGCTCAATAGCGGACAGTGTTTTTTCGCTCGAAGCCATCTCCCTATTCTACCACAATATGTGGAGATTTTCAGCTCCGAATCCATGCATATTTATGAGTCTATTGGCAAATTCAATGAAATATACCGGACATAAAAAAAATCCCCGGGATACCGGGGATTTTTTATGCAAGAAACAATTATCTCGTGACCGTGATCGTTTCGCCCTGCTCGGCTGAGCCGGCAGTCACCGTCACACGACTGTTGGCATCCTTCAAGATGTCGTAGCGTGTGTCGTTGCCTGTCGCTCCGCTCGGATCGACTGGAAGGGAAACGAGATATGTGCCGGTCAGTGCCATAAGGTTGCAACCGTTCGTCACGCCGGTGCAGGCCGCATCTGTGCAGATGTTGTACGTCGTTCCGACAGTTGCCGAAGGCAGACAGCCCGGAAGCGTACCGCTGTTATCGATCGCGTACTGATACACCGCATTGAGAATGGTGTTCACGTCGCTGCGGCGCTGCGCATTGCGCGCATCAGCCAGCTGCTTGGTCGGATTGATCGCGACGATGACAATCGACGCCAGAATCGCGATGATTCCGATGACGAGAAGGAGCTCGATGAGGGTGAAACCCGATCGGCTCTTGAGGCGAAGGTTCATAGAAAGAAAGAGGGAGGAAGTAAGAACGGGGAGTAAAAATAAAAACTCCCCAGTCACTGGAAATCTATTGTACCGATGTATTTGCCTATAGAGAATGTTTCGCTTGCGACAACAAAAAAATATTTCCCTATATTTATATATTCACTATTCCATAATTTCACCTCAAGGACATTCGATCACATCTTGACGCTCCGAGCATGAACCTCCTGAACAAACGTACCACATCACGATATTTCCGCTACAAGATGCCGATGAACAACCGCAATCACCCGTCGGCACATCGGCAGGATGCAGTGCGGCAGCGCTTTCAAAATACCTCGTGTAGGTGTGCGGCATCTGCAGCCGAATGGTACGTGATACCTTGAAGGATAAAAATGTGCTCGGTTCGGCGGCGGACGTGGATGTTGTGCGGACAACGAAATGAGACACCGCCACCTGCGAGGATGTGAGCTTTTTACGGACATCCTTTTCGATAATCACAAGTGCGCCCGTCTGGACGCCGATGATTGTGGGATTGATCGCGCCCGACGCCATCTGTAGCACCAATACGGAACCCGTGGCACCGAGAGCGGGGGAAATAATGCGCTCGGCGTTGCGGATTCGTCTTTCGATTTGCTGAAGCGCCTGACCGGCGTTGTCTTCCACGAGCTCAATAGTCTGCTGACGCATGCGCGTCTCGATTGTGGCGTACAGCATCGGAACCATCACGACCGATACGACACAAAAGATTGCGAGAAAGATCAGTAGTTCGATCATGGTAAAGCCCGGTCGAAGGATTGCGGGGCCGGATGCAGGAGAGGGATTTCTCATAATTACTCGGAACAAAGACGGAAATCTGCGACCTCCTGCCACGAGCTAATGGTACCGGTGGGCCTGAGTGACGACACTTGCACCTCCACTCTGCGCACGACGTTCCCGACGATGCCTTTCGCACAGATCGTCCGGTTCATGTTGCCTGATCCGCCAATAGGCATGAGAACGCAAGAACCATTCGTAAGTGTGAGCGTTTCATTGCCCGCATAAGAGACAGACGTCCGTAGCGAGCGCAGTGCGCGCTCCACACACGTCTCTGCATGATGCATCGCCTGAACCGATTGCACCGTGGTCATGCTGCTTTTCATGGAGCCCACACCGAGAACAACCAGTGTTGCCGCGGTGGACATGGCAATGGCGCCGACAAACAGAACACTGATGAGAAAAACATACGCACCACGTTCCCTAGGCAATAATGCCACCGTAGAGACGCAACGCTGTTGCGTCTCATGCCGTGCCAAAAATCGCAAAAATAATTTCATGTGCAGGAAAGGGTACCCGAAGCAGGTTTAATGATGAGCAGTGCTTTATTGGTCACCATAAACACCCTGTCGAGGGTGGCATCGTAACGAATGCCCCTGCCATCTCCGGTTGTGGTGTTGTAGGAAGTGAACTCCGTAAGCGCAGTGCCGCGGACATTTACCACCTGCAATTCCTTCGTTCCGTTGGATGTCGCAAAAAATCCTGCGCATTCAGATGCCTCGATTTCCGCGGCATTTACATTCCCGCCCATCTCTCTGTACCACGGCCCGGGAGGAGAAGAGGGGACAGCACTGGTCCCGACGGCAAATCTGGTCAACTCTGAAATTGCAGAGCCATTGGTGCGACCAAGAAGAGTACCCGTTCCAAATGCCACCACGCTCAAGCCATCATAGACATCCGTAAGGTTGTATCCTCCTAAAAACGACATGCTGGCAGGGTTGCCGATATTCGCCACACGTATCTCCGAAGTATCCTGCGACCCCGCAAGATAGGCTCCGGTGCCGCGCAGACTGATATCCATAATGCTGGTCGTATCGTCGAGCGAGCTCTGCAGTGTGATACTTGAGGCGAGGGAAATGTTGAAGGCATAAAATTCATTCTCGCCGGAAGTCGCAGACTCTGTTGCCCCTACGAACAACGTGGTGTCCTTTATCGCCAGACTGCGCGCTCGCGCAGACCCCGGAAGATTGTAGGTTGCAAGCAAATTGCTTGCGGAAAAGGATGTAGGCGAAGAGACGTCATACGCGCGTATTTCGTCGCCCGCACTACCCACAGCGATATAGAGCCCCGTACCACTGAGCGCCATCTGGTACCCCGGACCTCCAAGAGAAAATGCACTCGCTACTCGCGAGGGCGAAGTGAGATTACTGATATCAAAAACATATAAGCCCGCGCCGCCTCCGGATGTTTCGCTGCTGACAAAAGCGTAATTGCCTGAGATCACAACATCATTGAAGAGGGGCGTCCCTGCGTCGACGTAGCTTCCCTCAAGAGAAACGGATGCCCAGTTCCCACCAAGTGATGCCTGCCAGTCCGTGAGATCAGCGGTAAGCACGACAGAGCCCGAACCGTTTTTGCCGTGGTTCCAACGCGTCGTCGCAGTAAGACGAAGCCAGTCAGTGGCAAGAGACGTGACACCGACCGAGGTGATATAACTTCCGGAATGCGTAATCTGCGACCCGCTCCATGTCCACTGACCGTTACTCCCGATCACAATACCATGCGTACCGGCAGTCAGGCCGGCGAAAGATGAGGCGCGCATGCTTTTTGCCGCCTGCAGAGCCTGATTGGTGATCGCCGTCGCACGCACCCTGTCTCCGCCACGGATGGACGCTGACTGTCCGCTCAGTAGCACTCCGTAGGCTGCAACAACAAGAATGGCGAATAGCGCGATGCCGATGAGAGCCTCCACAAGAAGGAACGCGGGACGCCGCATGAGAGAAAGTCTATACCAGGAATGTCTGCTGCCCAATGGAACGGTCGCCCTCGGGAGAACTTCAATGGCAGGCATTAATCATCGTCATCACACGCGCCGAGTTGATCTCCATGTGCCTGATGCGCAGGCCAGGCATTCTCGGAGACGGAAAGTGTATTGCCGCCATGTACCAGCGGCTTATGGCAAATCGTCAGCTTATCGTTGCTCCGCACAATCGTGCCGCCACTGAGAACGGTCACCTCTGTTTCCACGCCACCGATCTGAAAAGTGATTGTCCCTGCAGTGATAGGCTCACAGGTTAGTTTCCTGAAGGCAATTTCACTTGGCCCCGAAACACTGACGCCACTAAACACCGGATAGGACTCATCGAACGAGCTATCACGTAATGCATAGCTTGCACCCTTAAAAAGAATACCGTCTGTGACGGAGTAGCCCCATCCGGAGTCCTGCTCTCCGAGCTGCGAAAGAATACATGCGCGGTTGATGGCCTCCGTGGCGTTTTCCGCTGCGAGGCTCATATCGTTGCGCTGTTGATAGCGGTAATACATCGGCATGCTCACGCCGCCGATCACGCCGAAAATCGTGATGACCAGCAAGCCTTCGATGAGGGTAAACCCCGTCCTTCGCATAACAGTAACTCAGCATACGCGGGTGATCCTCTTTACTGCAAGAAGGTGCTCAGTGAGCATTGTTTTCCGTTTAAATGGGGCACGCTCCCAACGTGTCTCCATGCTGCTGTCTGTGCGCCGGCCACGCCGCCTCATTGACGTTCAGCTGACGTCCTTTGCCGCCGGAATAATGGCAGATCGCCAGCATATCCCCGTCCGGGTCCTTGATGATGACACCTCCGTCGCTCATCACGGCAATGACGCGCTGCAGGCCGTTGACCGCCGTGAGAATGATGCTTCCGGTTGCGCTGGGAACGCCTTTGATTCGGGAAAAGGAAACTTCAGAGAGCCCGGAGGCGGTAATACCGACGGGCAGCGAATATGCCTCGTCCCATGCCGCATCACGCGCAGCAAACGCTTCGCCGTTGAAGAGGACACCTTCCGATACATGAACGCCCCAAACGCTATCCTGAACGTTATTCATCGCAAGCTGGCGCGAACGGTAGAGCGCATGCGTTACCTGATCCGATGCACGATCGAGATCGGAAATGATTTGATAGTAACGGTAGGAAGGAATGGAAAGCGATCCGATGACTGCAACAATACTGAGAGCCAGAAGTATTTCTATGATGGTGAATGCCTTTCTTTGCACGCGAACACAGTACCACAACTACCTACACCGATTACGCTCCACCCACATTTCCCACCGCCGAGTAGATCGGCACGATGATGGAGAATGCAATGAAGCCAACAAGTGCACCGATCATGAGCAGAAGTGTCGGCTCAAGAATTACCGGTAATTTTTCTGCCGTCTCCTCGGCTTTTCTCTCGTAAATCTGCGCGACTTTGATGCAGGTATCGCTCAGCGCTCCGGATTTTTCACCGGTGATGATGAGCTGCTGCACCGAACCGGGGATTACCTTCCTGCTGCCGTGAATACTATGAAAACTGATCGCAAAAGAGTCACCTACAACGATGCGATCGAGAACTTTTTGATAAAAACGACGAAAGGAAACCATGGTTGTGACATTCACCAGTGACTCCATGGACTCGACAAGAGGAACTCCTGCTTGAAGCAACCCCCCAAGGATCACGCCGAAGCGTGCGATGGATGCTTCTTTGGCAAGACTGCCGATACCGGGAATGTGGAAGATAAACCACTGCGTCACCACCTTGAAGCTCGTATACTTGGTAAGCATCAGGAGAACGAATGCGCCGGCAATCATGCCGCCAGCCGTGCTCATGCCATAAACCTGCATGAACTCTGTGAATGCAACAACAATGCGTGTGGAAAGGGGCAACTCCACATTGAGCGCGTAGAGCACCTGAATGAGATTCGGTAATACGAAGATACCAAGACCCATCACAACGATAAACATCAGTGTCATAACAATGGCAGGATAAATCATTGCCATCTTCACTTTTTGACGGAGGTTTCTATCCTTCTCCTGCTGGATGGAAAGGAGCTCCATATTGCGCGCAAGGTTTCCGGCCTCTTCTCCAACACGAACAAGAGATACTTCGTACTGCGTAAAAAGACCCTGCTCCTCCATGGAGACCCAGAGCGGATTGCCTCCTTCCACAAGATCGAGAATCCGCTGGAGCACCGCACGCATCGGCTTCGAACGGACTTCGTCCTGAATGGTCTTGATCGCATCAATCAGTGGGAGGCCGGCATCGAGCATCATCGCGAGATTTTGCACAAAAGCCGCACGCTGCTTGCCCATCCCGATATTGTTGATGGACCGAAGGAAGGTTTTGAAGCTCTGTCTTTTTTTTGTCACTCTTCCGGCATCTCCAAGCCGCTCCAGTGCGGCTTGAGCATCCGCTTCGCTGCGCTTGTCCTTTTCTATTCGCTCTTGCTGCTGGTGCTTTTCTTTCTCCGCAACCTCTTTTTTTTCTTTTGGAGAAGAGGACTGCTGCAGTGCCATCTCGCGAGCCTCTGCCTGTTTGCGCTTGTGCATCACTGCCACATCCACCGCTGCCGAGGCATCTTCTCGGACACGAGTAGGTGAAGGGGATTCTTCCTTGTCAGCGGTAAGCGCATTTTGTGCGACCGTATTCTGCTCCTTCGGTTGTTCCTTCCGAGAAGCGGAGGTTTCCTTGCTGGCATCCCCCAGAAGATCTGCGAGATCCCCCTGTGAAGAATCTTTTGTAGTTCTCTGTTGTCCTTCATTGGTTTTTTTCGCAGGAGATTCAGACGAAATAACTTTTGGATTTTGTCGTGAGCGAGAAAAAGAAAATTTCGACCAGAAAGACGGCTTGATCACTGTAGGTGGCTGCGCCACTGCGCTCTGCGGTAGTGCTATACCTTGTTCAGTAACGGATGGAGTATCAGAAATATTTTTCTGCTTCGGTGTAAATGTATCTTTGTGCGAAGATGAAAAGTGCGGGTAAGGGATGATAATTTCCTTAAATAAAATCTTCGGTAAACCAAATCGTGTGCTCTTTGTGGATGCAACTGCCGGCTGCACAGAGGAACGCTGCTCGTTTACATACTGCTCAACCTGAGAGCGGCGACGTACCACTGTTCTGTGTAGTGCCCTATGACGCACTACCCGCCTGCCCCTGTGCGCTTTTCCACTGTGTTTGCGGGTGGTATGCGCGCCTCTCTTTTTCTTGGAATGAGCTGCTGTTTTTCTTTTTTGAGCAACTATTCGCGATGCTTTCGCCCGCACCGAAGTCTTCGAAGGACCGAAGACGCGTGAAAAGCCCGACATCTGTGCCACACGCTGCCAGAGCGAAGGAGCTGCTTTCCTGCTGCCGGAATTAGTGTTTCTTTTTATCATGCTTTGTAGAGAGTGTGTCCGGCGGAGCGGCGACGCGCTTGAGTTCCTCGATGGTCGTCATACCAGCAAGCACTTTTTCCAAGCCATCTTCAAACATGGTTGTCATACCATCCCTTCTCGCCTGCTCGTTGATCTCTGTGCTCGATGCATGGCGGATAATAAGATTTTCCAAAGCGGGCGTGACTGCGAGAAGCTCGTAGATGCCAATGCGTCCACGAAAGCCTGTGCCGCCGCATGCCTCACATCCTTTGCCTTTGTAGAACGTCAGCGATCCACGCTTGGGCAGGAGTCGCGCAGCTCCGGTAAACAATTTTTGTGCTTCGTGGATAGAGCAGGATGAACTCGTGCGGCAATGCGGACAAATGCGACGGACGAGGCGTTGTCCGATCACAACCTCAAGTGTGGATGCGAGGAGGAACGGCTCCACACCCATTTCCAGCAAACGGGGAACGGCAGTCGGTGCATCGTTTGCGTGAAGAGTGGAGAGAAGAAGGTGACCCGTAAGTGCGGCGTTCACAGCGATATCCGCAGTCTCACCATCACGGATCTCTCCGACGAGAATGACGTTCGGGTCCTGACGCACAAGAGCACGAAGTCCCGCAGCAAACGTAAGATTCACTTCAGCATTCACCTGAATGTGGTTCACACCGGCGATCTTGTATTCAACCGGATCCTCGATCGTGGAGATGTTTACATCCGGAGTGTTGCGTATTTTGAGAAGTGCCGTCAGCGTCGTGGATTTTCCTGATCCCGTAGGACCCGTTGTCAGTACCATCCCGTACGGACGATGTATGGCCTCTGTGAGAATCTTCTGATGCACCTCGGAGAAGCCGAGATCGGAAAGCGTGATGGAGCGAACGTACGACGCGAGTAGGCGCATCACGATCTTTTCACCGTCGACGACGGGAACGATAGAAACGCGCACGTCCATCTTGCCAACCGGCGTCTCATGGCGGATGGCGCCGTCTTGGGGACGGAAGTGTTCGTCTGTCCGCATATTGGATGCGATCTTCACGCGATTCACAACACCTTCGTAATAGGTCTTTGGAATACGACCGGCCTCATGCAACACACCGTCGACACGGAAGCGGACAATGGTCATTTTTTCCTGCGGCTCGAAGTGAATGTCGGAAGCACGTAGCTCGATGGCATCATTGATAATTTCGTCGAGAATGCCGGGGGCAACTTTGCCGTTCTTTTCGATGATCTGCTGGAAGCGAGTGGCAAGCGGTTTCCGATACGCGTGAAATGTCGCATCGATGGCCGACTGCCCTGCATACACGACTTTGACCTTACCGCGGAATGCCGGGGTTTCGTCCTTCTTTTTTGCGCCCCCGAGAGAAAATGCCGGTTTCTTCTTTTTTTCTCCGACTTTTCCGTCACTGCCAATTTCGATAATACCCTCTCCATCTATCTTCCCGAGATTCGCCTTGATGACATCCACGAGCGTGGGCTCTGTTGGATCAGATGTGGCAATCGTTACAGAGTCATTATTTTTTTCAACGACGATCGCATTGAATTTCCGCGCAACAACCTCGGGAAGCAGGTTGATGATCTCCGGCGTCGGTGGGTCTGCATGGAGATCGTGGAACTCCAGTTTGTAATGCTCGCAAAGCGCGCTTTCAAAGAGGGTCTGGGTGATGAGCCCCTGCTCTGAAAGAATATTCATCAATGGCGCATGCTGCTCCTTCGCAGCCTTTAAAGCACCCAGCAGTTCTGCATCGGAGATATAGCTTTCCTCAACGAGGATTTTCCCAATGTCTGTGTCTGTGAGAGCCATACGTATGTGTTAGAGAAATGTTTTGACGACTTTGACGATCTCCGTAATCGGCGTGTTGGACTTCACCATGTAGTCTTTGGCACCGAGCTCTTTGGCACGTGTGCGGTCTTCTTCCTGACCGAGATTACTGAGTACGATCACCGGAGTTTTCTTTTTAAGATTCTGCAAAAACGTGAACCGTCCATCTCCGGCATAATAAGATCGAGAAGAATCATCGCAAATTTTCCCGTATTCGCCTCTTTTAGCCCCTCGGCACCATTGTTGGCAACAGTACAATCAAACCCTTCATGTGTGAATTTCAGCTCCAGAGCATGAGAGAGTGGACGCTCATCTTCAATAATCAGAATGCGCTTCCCGCCGCCGCTTTTTGCAACATTGCCTGTGGGCTTTTCCTCTGATGGCATGATGTGGATGTTTAAGTAAATTATAGCAGAAAATGCCAAAATGGGCAATAATGCAGAAGCCAAGGTTATGCAATGCTATGCGGCGGTCCTGTGATCTTCCCAACCCTCCATACATGCCCCGCGCGCTCCTCTCCGTCTCCGACAAAACAGGCATCATCGACCTTGGAAAGAGACTCCAAACCTGCGGCTGGGAGATCCTCTCTACCGGCGGAACGCAGAAGACTTTAAGGGATGCAGGAATTTCCGTAACGCCTGTTGAAGAAGTAACGCAGTCACCGGAATGTTTTGGAGGACGCGTGAAGACGATGCACCCAAAAATTATGGGAGGAATTCTGATGCGGCGTGACAACCCATCGGATGTGAAGGAGGCACAAGAGCAGGGGATTGAACCGATCGATCTGGTTGTGGTGAATTTGTATCCATTCGAAGAAGCTACGAAGAAAAATCTGGAACAGTCTGCGCTCATTGAACAGATCGATATCGGCGGGCCCACGCTTCTGCGGAGCGCCGCAAAAAATTCCGCATTCGTGACAGTCGTCTGCGATGTTGATGATTACGAACGGGTGATTACCCAGATGGAGAATGGAGGAACAACACTGGAATTACGGCAAGAACTTGCTGTAAAAGCATTCGCACGCACAGCAGCCTACGATTCATTCATTGCCGAAACATTCTCCGGAGGAAGCTTCTGTGGTGTGATGATGAATAATGGAACGACACTGCGGTATGGGGAAAACCCGCATCAGTGGGGAACATATTTCGATCTGTACGGTACGCAGCGCCCGTGGAAAGTTGTGCAGGAGGAATCGGGCAAACCGATGAGCTACTTGAATCTCCTTGATGCTGATGGCGCATGGAATTTGGTGCAGGAATTTATGGAGCCAACCGCAGCCTGCATAAAGCATGCAAACCCATCAGGTGTAGCAAGTGATAAAAACATCACCGATGCATTTCAGAAATCCTACGACACCGACAAGCTTTCCGCATTCGGCGTCATCGTCGCTCTGAACCGTCCATGCAACGCGGAAATCATCCAGAAAATCATCGATCAGAAGATTTTTGCAGAGGTGATCATCGCTCCGGCGTACGAACCGGATGCCATAGAACTTCTCAAACAGAAGCCAAAAATACGTGCTATTGAATATGGGAAACCTGCAATCAACAATCAGCAACTTATCCGATCGGTATTGGGAGGAATGTTAATCCAAAACCCCGACACTAGTGTGGTAACGGAAAAAGATCTCACCTGCGTCACGGACAAAAAACCAACGCAGGAGCAGATCGCCGATATGCTTTTCGCATGGAACGTTGTGAAGCACGCGAAGAGTAATGCGATTGTGTTTGCCAAGGATTTGGTAAGTGTGGGAATCGGATGCGGACAAACAAGTAGAGTCGACAGCACCTGGATCGCAGCAAAGCGCGCAGGAGATCGTGCGAAAGGTGCCGTGATGGCCAGCGATGCCTTCTTCCCGTTCCCCGACTCCGTGGAAGAGGCCGCAAAGCACGGCATTGCAGCGATCATTCAGCCGGGTGGATCGATCCGTGATGCGGAGGTGTTTGCGAAGGCAAATGCATTGGGGATTGCGATGGTGACAACGGGGGTACGGGTGTTTCGGCATTAATGATTGTTAAGCCGCCGCACACCAGTAGGTGGTGCGGCTGGCTTGGGGAATAATGACATCTAGCCGCATCGCCTACGGGCGTGCGGCGTCATTGCCGTACGAACCTTAAGCTAATAATGTAGCACGTATTTCATTCTCTGTTTCTTCATCGAAGAGCTCAACATTGCGACTTATCCGTTTTATGATTAATTGAAGTCGCTCATGTTCAGCGGCAGACATAGGTGGAGTTGTGGCAAGATCTTTTTGGAACGCATCAATGGTCTCCGGTGTATGTAACAGTTGATGAGATGAATTCATGGCACGATGATAGTTTGTTAGACTGCATTGTCAATACAGTGCCATTAGGTTGACCTAGCCGCATCGCCTACGGGCGTGCGGCGTCCCTGGTATAGGAATCTATTTCAACATCAAATATCCAAAGGCGAAATATCCCATTTTCCGTTTGCCGAAGACCACAGATAATCTTCCGGAATTTCACATAATCCTTCCACGCAGGGGTTGTTATGAATGTAATCCAAAACCGGCGGACCATCTTGAATAGTTTTTATGTGAAAACGTCTCTGCCACAACGGACCGATGCCGATACAACTGCTGACACAGGTCTTGTAACGATTCATTATAAGAGACACTGTTATTGGTGCAATCGCCTTGAGAAGGATATGAACGTGATCCGGCATGATAACAAATCCATAAAGAAAAAATGGATATCGTTCTTGTGTTCGGTAAATAGCTTCAACGGCCTCGCGTGCAAACGCGTGATTTGCAAAAACAGGCTCGCGGTTTTTAACAACCGAGGTTATAAGCAATGGTTCATCGCTTTGAACCGGATGGCGTTGAGTCATGGAAATATCCTATGGATGCCATCCATCCACTGGAATGCATGGATAAATTATTAGAAAATAGAAATTAGGTTTTGCTCTTCATAGAGGCAAAAAGCAGGTTCCATGAACCGATGGAATAATGTTGTTCTTTTCCGTTCGCCGCACACCAGTAGGTGTGCGGCTGGGTTGGTGGACAATACGATTACAAAATCTCAGCCGCACGCTTACGAGCGTGCGGACCCCAGGCTGATGTTGGTTGGCCAATATGATTAAATTTTCCAGCCGCACCGCCTACCGGCGTGCGGCGCCTATAGATAATTTACAACACCCTCCTCCCCGCAATCGCCTCTCGCAAAGTAACCTGATCCGCAAATTCAATATCCGCACCCATGGGTAGCCCATGCGCGAGACGGGTGATTTTAGAAACCTTGTCGCCCAATTTCTGCCGGATGAACGTCGCCGTTGCTTCACCTTCTATGTCCGGATTCGTCGCAATAATTAATTCCTGAATCCCCCCGTCTTTGCATCGGTCGATCAATTCTTTGAGCTTCAGCTGTTCGGGCCCCATACCGTCGATAGGGGAAAGGACACCATGGAGCACGTGATACAAACCCTTGTATCCTGTTTTTTCGAAGGCAATAACTTCAAGAGGGGACTCCACAACAAGGATCGTCGTACGATCGCGCGAAGAATCCTCACAGACGGAACATTTTTTCTGGAGAGTGACCATCTGGCACTCACTGCAATACTGAAGTTCTATGCGCAAATTCAGAAGTGCGTTGCCCAGCGACTCCGGTGATGCCTTAGAACTCCTCAGTAAGTGAAATGTCAGGCGCTCGGCAGACTTATGCCCGATGCCGGGAAGCTTGCTGAATTCCTCAATGGCGCGCTGAAGGGGGGCGGGGAGAAGGGACACGGGACTAGAGTACTGGAATACAGGAATACGAGAGTATCGGAAATCAGACTTCTCTTCCTTCTCGGATACGACGCTCTGTGTCGCGCTTTTTAATCGACGCGCGTTTATCAAACTGCTTCTTGCCCCTGCAAAGCCCGATCACTACTTTGATGTACTTCCCTGCACGTACTTCCAGAGGAATAAGTGTCAGCCCTTTCTGGTCAACACTGGATTGCAACCGATCATATTCCTCCCGCTTCAAAAGAAGCTCCCGATCATGCGCTGGATCGTGCCCGGCACTGTTTGCTGCGTACTGGTACGGAGAGATGGTGATCTTGCGAGCAAACGCACGGCCGTCTCTAAGGAGAACATACGACCCTGCGAGGCTGATGTGCCCTGCCCTACAAGACTTCACTTCGTGCCCCATGAGCATGATCCCAGCCTCGATAGACTCCAGAATCTCATAGTCAAACTTTGCGCGCCGATACTGAGCGACCACCTTCATGCGACCAGAATACCCTGAAAACCGGCAATAACGCTGCCATTAGACCAAAGAGAGACATTGACAAATCCTAAAAAAACCATATTATGGAGAGGTCTGCACTAGACATCCTCCCTGTATCCATTCCTGTGGTTGATTGCATAGAGAAACGCACTCACAACGGAAGAGACCATAGAAATGGGTACAGGGGCGGCGAAAGCTTTTGCTTCTCGACAAATGTCGCCCGCAGATACTGGACTTCGTCCTCATCTCCGATCAGGACGAAGTCTTTTTCAAATTCTTGGAATAAGAATTTCCAACAGGCGATCTCCGCATACAAATGCAACAACCATCCCTGCAAAAAGAAATGGTACGAACGCCATGCGATCCTTGCGCGAAAGAATATCCCGCACAAGCAAAACGCTGACAACAACAGCACCGACAATGTAGGAAATACCAATAGCAATCAGGGTGTGTTGCCATGTTCCGAGAAGTAACCCCATCGCGATGCCAATGAGGATGTCACCACTTCCCATGATGCGCCCTCTGGAAACTGCCCACTGCAGAAAAAAGAATCCCCCGCCGATTACGGGTGCGATCCACGCAGTATTTCCACGCAACACGGCGGAGCCCAGTGCGACGAGGATGAGCGGAAATGTCACCGCATCGGGAATCTGCTTTGCATCTCCGTCCATCACAGCAAGTAAAAGGAAGAGCCAGAGGGCGATACCCAGACTTATGGTGAATGGATCGATATAGCCTTCGAGTGCCGCCGGAAGAATCACCGCAATGGCACTCCCCAATTCGAGCAGGGGATAGCGTATGGAGATCTTCTTTCCGCAATGACGGCACATGCCGCGAAGCAGGAGAAAGCTCAAAACAGGAATGAGATCGTATGCTGCAATTTGCAATTTGCAATTCGGGCATTTTGAACGCCCTCCAATGCTTTTCCTGTTTGGCACACGCGAAACAATCACAGAGCCGAAGCTACCGAGACACGCGCCGAAGATGAACAACAGAACCAACGGCAATACATGCATGACCGCACATTAGCACGATCAGGAGACTTTCTTCTTCCTCATCCGCAGCCCCCCCGCTCCTGCCCCTGCAGCAAAGAGAGCGCCAAGGACCCCGATACCCGAATCCGGAAGTTCGTCCGTATCCGGACCGTGAGCTTTTTCGATCGCTGCGTCATCCCATGCACCTCTCTCTCCTGCATCCACCCATGACGGTGCTGGGATATCTTCGGTTACCGTAGGTACCAATGGATCCTCTGTAGTCACACTTGTATCTGCTTCCATCACATCATCTTCAAAAATAGTAGTGTCTTCTTCAGCAGGCATCTCTTCCTCCACCTGATAGTTCTTGTATGCCGCACCGAACTTCTCGGAGATTTCTTTGGCACGGGCTTCATGGTGTGCGCCGGTGCGATCCTGTGCCTGATTCTTGTCTGCAAGAGCAGATCCTTCGCCGTTACTCTCCAGCCATTGCTGCGGAATGCTGGTCCATGCCGTCAGACGCGGGGCAGAAGCTTCGTACCCGTAGTAGGCAACAAGACCCAGTGTGCCGCCGATGAGTGCGCCGGTAAGTTGCTTTATAAGAGAAGGACTGTTGCTCATAGATATGTGTGGGTATCGCATTAGTATAGCAGAATTGACGTTATACGCCAAGACCCCTTCATTCCCTTATATCCCTTATTCCCTACGACGGATGCTGCTCTTATATTTCTCCGGCTCAAAGGCCGACAAGCGCTCTATAGGGCAGGGAAGATCTGCCAACAGTACATTAGGAGGTAATTGCTGATCGTACCCAAGGAGAATCAGATCCGGAGCGATCGTTAAAACAGGCTTGAGATAATTTTTAGTGTCGCCCAACACAATATGTGCTTTTGGGAATATTTTTGTAAGCGCCTCCAACCGCTCCTCTTCCGATTGTTCGGGCTTCCGTCCTTTTATCTGCTCAACGGTAAGATCACGGGCAACAACCACGTGTAACTCTCCGCGCTTCAGTCCCTCATTCAATACAAATTCATGTCCGGGATGCAGCCGATCGAATGTACCGAAAACAAGGACGCGCATAAATACAGCTTAAAGCTGATAGCTGAAACCTGACAGCTACTTCGCCCCCAGATCCACCGCATAGATCCTCTTCTCATCGATAACATACGCATGTGTTTCATCTGGATCCACGTAGATATCCGCCAGCGTGCCGATTTGGTCCCCTTCGAGGACATACTGCTTTACGTACGAAGACTCTCCGGTCTGTCCGCCGTCTGTGACCACCATCACGCGTCCGCCGACAGGATCGAGGAAGTAAATACTTCCGTCGGGAACTTTGTAGATCCGCGTGGCATCTTTCAGAAGACCGTCGGGCGCGTGGCGGATAACAAAAGGCTTGTCTTCACCGCGCAATAGCTTCGCCACCGTACCGTCACCCCTCAGGACAAAGACGTTCCCGTCGATGGCCATGTCGATACCGTTTTTAACATCACCGTTCACGTTGTACGGTGACGGAGGGCCATAGCGGTTACTCAGGCGCTCGTACTTGTAGATCTGGTTGTTTTCTGGGGAGAGGATATAGAGGTAGCGGAGATATGCCTCGATGCTCTTCCCCGTCACCCATCCGGCAGGGTCCTCCGTTTTCATGATCGTCGACTGGCCGGCGATAAGCTCAAGCAGAGTATTCCCCGTCGTCTGGAAGACCTGTGTCTGATACCGAGGGAATGCGACGCCTGAAACAATAAGCTCTTCATCACTGAGGCGCACCGGATTTTCAACGGAGTTGAGAAGGACTCTGTAGAGATCCTGCCGGTCGTAGGCCATGAATTCCCCGTCGGCAAGCCCGATGAATCCCTGAGCAACAACATCTGGATTCTTCGCCGCAAGATTTGCAACGACCCTCGGAGCAAGACGCACGATATTGTTGATCTCCTCACGCTTGGAACGAATGCGGTCAAGAAGATCGAGGGCCTCCATGCGGTAGAGCCCGAGTTCATTATCCATCACCTGCTTCCCGCGCTCCTCAGCTCGCTGCAGAATCGCGTTTGCAGAGTCGATGTCTCCGGCGATGCGCCGGTTCTCCGCGGTTTTTAGCTCCGTACCAATCTGCTCGACAAGCGCACCGAGCTCTTCGCGGGTCTTGCTACGCTCGCTGTTCATGGTGAGCTGCAGCAGTGCCCAAATGACGATAAAGGAAGCGATGGTGCCCGCAACCAGTAGAAGGTGTGCGCGGCGCTTGCGCTTGGGGTCACGAAGATCGCGGAGAAATGAGGCAAAAAATGACTGAAGTGCTGCGGTCTGCTTCGGAAGATCCAAAGCGCGCATCCACTCGCTGGCGCTTGCACCAAAAGATGTGAGCATGCCGGTCCAGCGATTTCCACCTGATCCTCTCCGGCTTCGTGCAGTGCGCTGAGTGGCGCTCCTCGGCTCACGAACCGGCGCTGCATCGTCCAGATGCAACTGCTTGCCACCACCAACAGTAATAACAGAAACGGAAGCCTGCTCCTTCTCTCCCTCAAGCGTATGAAGGAGCTCCTCGGTAAGCTTGTCACCACGCTGGGCAGCCTGCGTAAGCTGAGCGGGAGTGAATGCTCTGAGGAGGCGTTGTGTGGAAAGAACAACCGTATCGCGCGGCTCCAGCGATCCACTGGCGATGTAGACGAATGCCGGCGTTGGCTTTCCCCTCGTGTACTCCGTGATTTGACTAGTCGATGCCCCACGCACCACATAGGCTTCGGCTCTTCCTGCATGCGAGACATGGAGAACGCCAGCGGGGTCTGCGATGCTGATGATTGCATGCACATCGCTAATGGAGCCTGCAAGAAGAAGGCCTTTAAGAAGACCGTTGAGTTCTTTTAGTGTCCCGTCGAGCCGTGCTGCAGATTCACCTTCTGTTTCCAGAAGGCTGGTACGGATGATATTCCCCATCTCTTTTTCCAGAGATACGGCATCAGACTTTTCGGCTTCTGTTTGCAGCAAAAGAATAACATGCTCTCCCTGCGCTGACTCGAAGGAAAGCGCACTGAGCGAGGTGCCGCCCACCGCCTTTGTTTGGCCCGTTTGGACCGATATGTCCATACGGTAGTGGAGGCTACCTGTAAGGGATCATGGCGGCAAGGGCTTGATGGAGACAGCCCCCTCGCTCTGCAGGTATGTATTGCATGCCAAGGGAACTGACGCGTACCATCGTAGGTATTGCGGCGGATGAATCGCAGACTCACCATCTGTCGAAATCATATTTTGTAACTAAAAATTCGTTTATCTGAAGCCAAATAAATGCTACATCAACAAATGACTCTTGCTTTTATAAACCATGAAGCGTACAGTAACAGCGAACTGCAATTGCAGCGATTACCAATCTCATTAGATGAAAACTGTCGGTGAATGGGTGCAGAGGCACCTGAATCCTAAAAAAGAGGACTCCACTCAAAAAGGAGCCCCTCGTCCTTCTGGTGACCAGCGCAACCAACAGCGCAGGCCTCCGGCACAGAATCCGCAGCAGCAACGGGGAAGGCCGCAGCAAGCTGGAAGACCCAACCGCATGCAGCCCGTCTCGCCTTCTGTTCCTGTACCTGCGATCAAAACGGCGCCGATTGCCGCCCAGCCTATTCTGGAGCGTAACGGTCTGAAGATCTATCCGCTCGGCGGGTTTGATCAGGTCGGCCGCAATTCCTGTGTGATCGACGTGGACGGTGATCTCTACATCATCGACTTGGGACTGCAATTCCCGGACGAAGACATGCTCGGTATCGACTACCTGATTCCGGATATCGGTCCACTACGTGGACGCGAAAACCGGATCAAGGCTGTCCTCTTCACCCACGCACACTTGGACCACATTGGTGCCGTACAGCACCTGCTTCCAGCTTTGCATTATCCGCCGTGCTACGGAACAAAATTGACGATAGCTTTCGTCAAAAAGCGTCTCGATGAAGAGAAGATTACCGGTCAGGCGCGGCTCAATAATGTTATGTACGGACAGAAAATCCGTATAGGAAAGGTGGAGGTGGAGTACTTGCGGGTTACGCACAGTATTCCGGACTCCGCGGCGATCGTGATTCATACACCGTACGGAAAAGTTCTCCACACAGGAGACTTCAAATTTGATCTTACGCCGACGGGCTACGAGCCTCCGGCGGATTTCCAGCGCCTTGCAGAGCTCGGCAAAGAAGGAGTGCTGGCGATCATTGCGGACTCCACCAACGCCACAAAACCGGGATTCAGTAAGAGCGAACGGGAGATCTCCGCGACACTCGAAGACCTCATCCGCGATGCCAAAGGCCGCGTAATCGTTTCCACCTTCAGCTCGCTCCTCAACCGCATCCAGCAAATCGTCGACCACGCAAAAACGCATAACCGGAAAGTCTATATCTCCGGCCGCAGCATGGAGACCAACGTCGAGATCGCCCAGAACCTCGGGTACCTGCGCGCTCCTCGTGGCCTCATCCGTAAAGTGGGCCCAGGTATGGACAAAATTCCGGACCGCGAAGTGCTGATTATTGCAACAGGAAGCCAAGGAGAAGAAACTGCAGGCCTTGCCCGCATGGGACTTGGAACGCACCGCCACATCGAAGTAAAGAAAGGTGACACGGTGATCCTTAGTAGTAACCCAATTATGGGAAACGAACGCGCTGTTGCGAAAGTTATTAATAACCTCAACACGCGCGGCGCTACCGTGAAGACCAATCAGGAACTTGCGCTGCATGTGACAGGTCACGGTCATCAGGGCGACATCCTTCTTATGCACAGACTTGTACGTGCCAAGCACGTCATTCCTGAGCACGGCGAACCGCACATGCGCGCTGCGCATGCGGATCTCGCACGGAGCATTGGGTACCTTGAAAATCAGGTGCACCTTCTTAGTAACGGCGAAATTCTGGAATTCGAGAAAAATGGAGATGCTCGCAAGAGCAAGCATAAGCTCACAATCCAAGACGTCATCATTGACGGCCGTGGATCCGCCGGCGAAGGCCAGAGAGTGCTCCTCGACCGCAAAATCATGAGCGAGTCCGGCATGGTCATGGTGATCCTCCGAGCCTATACCGAAAGTAAGCGCCTTGTCGGCGACCCTGATGTCATCAGCCGCGGACTCATCTACGGCTCCGAGCAACAGAAGATCACGGCAGAAGTCGTCCACGCGAGCAAGAAAGCCTACGAAGAAGCTGTGAACCGCGGCGAGACGGATAGAAAATCCCTCAAGCGCGCAGTCACGGGAGCTTTGTATAGGTACTTCGATCGGGCACTCGATAGAGAACCGATGGTGGTTCCTATAATTGTCGAGGTGTAATGGGTTTCTTTTTGAGACGCACTGCAAGTGCGTCTCTACGGTGATTTTTTTCACCATCCAATGTCTTTCTCCGCCATCCTTTTCGATCTCGACGGCACATTACTAGATACGCCAAAATTATGGTTCAAGGCTTATTGCTCGGCTTTTCATACCTATGGGTACACACTCAGTGATACAGATTTCCGGTCGTTGTATTCTACCGGAAAGCCATTGAACTATTGGCTGGAGAAACTCAATATTGATGTATCCCATATAACAAACCTCCGCTCTCTGCGGGACGCTGCATACGAAACATTGCTCCGTACAGATGCCCTATGGAAACCCGGCGCACAGCAGTGTCTCCGTGCTATCAGTGAACAATATCCGACGGGCATTGTTACCGGCTCCCGTAAAACATATATTGCAGCGATTGAAGAGCATATCCCACTGAGAAATAGTGTTGATGTATTTTTGGATGAAGATGACTTTGGAGGAAAATCCAAACCGGAACCGGATGGACTTTTGCTCGCTACGAAAAATCTTGGCGTTGATCCGACCCGGTGCCTATACATCGGAGATCAACCCGTTGATGTAGGAGCAGCCAAGGATGCGGGTATGCAATGCTGGATTGTTATAAGCGAACACACCCCTAAAGTATTACCCATACAACCTGACCGTACTTTGCATCATATTGATGAAGTACTGGGGTTGTTGGGTATCCAGTAGAGGCCGGCACTTCATGTCGTCTCATAAAAGAATCTTCCCCGCTACCTTCCACCCCTCATATGGGGTCCATCCGCATTTGCTGTGCAGATTTTTTCCCTCAATGACCCATTCTTTATTCATATCGACCGTAATCTGATGTTCATCCTTCTTTTTCCCTAAACCAAATATCCTATTCGGATTTTCAAAACACAGACGAATGATGTCTGTAATTTGCAACCTGCAACCTGCAACCTTTTCTCCTCTTGGATTCGGCCATCCCCCCGCAGCCACTGTCAGAAGTAATGGCAGCATCGTCTCTACACCGGGAACCCCACTTGGAGCCTTTAACGGATCCTCACATTGTTTTTCATCCAATGTATGCGGTGCATGGTCCGTAGAAATACAATCCACTGTGCCATCAGCGATGCCTTCCCATAGGGCAGCCTGATCTTCTTTGGACCGAAGCGGGGGATTCATTTTCCCCAATGCTCCCAGTGTTTTGTAATCGTCGACAGTGAGAAACAAGTGATGCGGTGCAACTTCACAGGTTACAGACAATCCTTCTTTTTTTGCCTCACGTACGAGCTGTAATCCTCCTGCTGTGGAAAGATGTGCGACGTGGAACTGCGTGCTGTATTCGCGTGCAAGCCCGATCGCACGTTTGATAGCAGCAACTTCAGACTCTGGAGGACGCATCTGAGAATGTACTGCAACTGAGCTCTCTGCAATTTGCAATGTGCAATGTGCTTTCTTATTCATCTCCGCATCCTCACAATGTGCCACCAAAGGAATCCCCAGCTCCCCACACAGGCGGAACGCTTCGGCAATCGTCTCTTGGTCCGCACCCTGATTGCCCGTCGAGTGATCGAAGAAGACTTTAAGTCCACAGCACCGGCGCTTCACGTCTTTGAGGGTTGGGGATGCACCGTGCCACACATCACGCAATGCGATCAGGTGCTTTTTTTCCGTCGCGCCCATGAAGAAACGAATGTCGCATGTTTGTATCCGGTCAGCTCTGCGCACTTTATCGGCCAATGCTTCCACGGTGACAACCGGCGGGATCGTGTTTGGCATTTCACACACCGTCGCAACGCCTCCAGCGGCAGCAGCAGCCGATTCCGAAGCCATGTCCGCCTTATGGGTCAGCCCCGGCTCGCGGAAGTGCACGTGACAGTCGATGAGGCCGGGAAGGGTGATGATCTTGGTCATGACGGGAAGAAGAGAAGCTTGATTGCCCCACTCACGATAACGAAAGACATGAGAAGCTCAAATGTTCTTGGGCTGATGAACTGCAAGAAATACTTCCCTAAGCGCACTCCGCACATGACCGTAGGGATGGCGAATACCAAAAGAATCACTGTTTCACGCGACCAGGAAAATTGCTGGAGATACACAAGATTACGGCTGATATTGAGGATGAGAGCAAGAAGAGAAGAGGTACCGATGTACTCCCCCTTAGTAAGGCCGAACGCCATGAGTGCCTGCATCCGGATGAGTACCCCGTTACCGATCATGCCGGCCATCAAGCCATTCCCGGCTCCCGCAAGCATGAGATTTGTTTTTGAGGGCTTGAGCACCACTTTCGATGTTCGTAACTGCGTGGCAACGAACCCCAGACACAAAATGCCGAGTCCAATCTCCACCCATCTCTGAGGAATAATGAAGAGAAGATATGCGCCGACAATACTCGCGGGAATCCCGAGCACCACGTACCACCCGACGATGTTCCACCGGATCTCGCCATGAAAATGTGCGATCTTCGCCAGCTGAATAATAAATCCTAGAAGTCCAACAAGTACGATACTGGTGCGGACATCGAGGAATGTCGTCGCGACAACAGTGAGAAGAATCCCCAATCCTCCGCCGGCTATAGTGGAAAGAACGCTCCCGACGAGGAGGAGCGGCAGGAGAATCGTGAGTGGGGGGATCATGCGGCTACGCTGGAAGTAATACTGTATGGTCTCCTGAATGGAGACCGTGATATCGGCGTAACGCTACGCTTCGCCGACATTGGAGTACTGAGAGATTCATTATAATGGGAGCTGATGTAAGCGTGGAGCCGTATCATGCTTTGTGAAGAAGCATTGCAAGAAGCGCCATGCGCACAGGTACTCCGTTACGAACCTGACGGAAGTACGCGGCATTGGGAAGCACATCGACGTCCGTGGCAATCTCCGTAACACGGGGGAGTGGATGCATCACGATGGTCTTTTTTCCTTTCAGATGTGCTGCCTTCAGCGTGTAGACGTTCTTCAGTCGTTCGTATTCGCTGTGATCGGTAAACCGCTCCTCCTGAATGCGTGTCATATAGAGCACATCTGCTTCGAGGGCGGCTTCGAGGGCGCTTCCTTCCGTAAAAGAAATTCCTTTCTCTTTGCAGAAACTCGTGACCTTGGCCGGCATCGTGAGTTCTTTGGGGGAAATAAATGTGAGTTGGATGTTGTTATAGAGACCAAGGAGAAAGCTCAGGGAATGCACCGTGCGTCCAAAGCGCAGATCCCCAACCATCGCTACTTTCAGCCCGTCAATCTTCCCGCATTCCTTCTGAATCGTGAAAAGATCGAGGAGTGCCTGCGTGGGGTGCTGCCCCGGTCCGTCTCCGGCATTGATGAATGGCACCGGTGAGACCGCCGCCGCGCGGTCCGCACTTCCCACCTCCGGATGCCGCATGGTGATGATGTCGCTGTACTGGGCTGCGACAACAATAGTGTCCTCGATGGTCTCTCCTTTATAGAGCGAACTGAACTGAATGCCATCCGCAGTAATGATGTCGCCGCCAAGACGCTGCATTGCGGATTCAAAACTTAATCGAGTCCGAGTACTAGGCTCATAGAAAAGTGATGCGAGGATTTTTCCCTTGAGAAGATCGCATCCTCCTTTTTTTACGATCCCTTCCATCTCCTGTGCCGTCTTCAAAATAGCATCCGTATCACTCCGTGTGAGCTGCTTGGTGGATGTGAGGTGGGTGAAGGGGAGACCCATT
>CAYYFD010000006.1:0-24846 GCA_964471125.1 uncultured Candidatus Peribacteria bacterium | reverse complement strand
CAATCGATCCGGGAACTGCACATGACCGGAACATGCGATCATGAAGGATGGCTGGAATCCCATCTGCCTATGCAGAACGATGATTGGGCACTTTTTGATTGGGCATTGGGCAATATTGCCAATGGAACTTGGAGCCATCCGGAAATCTTTGCGTTTGAATACGGCGGAACCGGCCCAGCGTTTGAATGGAGAAGTGACATCAATGTCATGCGGGAGCAAGTACCCGAATTTCGGAGAAGGATTGATGCGTTGTAATCCGTACTTATATCAAAGAATTCTTATTGGGCATTCCCCCTTCTTGCGGCACACTTTCTCTATGGACTTCCATATCAACAATCGGCGAATCGGCCTCGGTCACCCTACCTATGTCATCGCCGAGATGTCGGGAAATCACAACCAGAGTTACGACAAAGCCGTGGAGATCATTTATGCAATGAAAGAATCCGGCGCAGATGCCGTAAAAATCCAGACCTATACTGCCGATACTATCACGCTCAAATCCGACAGACCCGAATTTCGGATCGGCGGCGGAACACTCTGGGATGGAAAAACACTGCATGAACTATATAGCGATGCCTACACCCCCTGGGACTGGCAGCCGAAATTAAAGAAGGTTGCGGAAGATCTCGGGATGGATTTCTTTTCGACACCGTTTGATCCGACGGCGGTGGATTTTCTGGAGAAGATGGACGTACCCGCATACAAAGTCGCGTCCTTTGAGCTGATCGATATTCCGCTCATTCAGAAAATCGCCGCGACCGGAAAGCCCGTGATCATGTCGACCGGTATGGCGAATATGGAAGAGATCACGGAAGCGGTTGCCGCCGTACATGCCACGGGAAACAAAGAGTTGGTCCTCCTCAAGTGCACCAGCGCGTACCCGAGCCCCCCGGAGTCGATGAATTTAGAAACCATCCGGGATATGCAAAAGCGATTCAACATTCCTGTGGGCCTTTCGGATCACACGCTCGGCATCGTCGTTCCCGTCGCAGCCGTAGCTCTCGGCGCATGCGTAGTAGAGAAGCATTTCTGTATGTCACGCAAAGAGCCTGGACCCGACTCTGCCTTCTCCCTTGAGCCCCGGGAATTCCGCGCCATGGTCGATGCCATTCGCATCGCAGAAAAAGCGATCGGCAGAGTTTCCTACGGTGCGAGTGTTCACGAAGAGGCCAATGTCACCTTCCGCCGCTCGCTCTTTGCCGTCGAAGATATCACTGCAGGGGAAACGCTGACGGAAAAGAATGTCCGCTCGATCCGACCGGGGCACGGACTGCCGCCAAAGGATTTGCCGAAGGTGCTTGGGAAAAAGGCGAAGGGAATGATTGTGAAGGGGACGCCTTTAGCTTGGGCATTATTGGATTGAACAAAGAAAAAAAGGCAATATGCGCACATCTTCTTATTGTATGAACGATTTTCCGGTATCAACCATCGAATCCATCCGCACTCTTGCTCAAGAAGCAAACACCCCTGCCGAAGACGCATCTATCGCGCAGGCAATTTTGATCGGCCACAGGCACCGCCATCCGTACTACAAGCACGTCATCCGCCGCTTCGAGCTGGCTAGGGCCCGCAAGCGTCTCGCAAGTTTCCAAGACGGTGGCATGCGCCTTTTACAGTACGTGCATGACGCCAAAGTGGAACTGAAGGATTATAAGGTCATCCACTTTGTCGATCTTCTGAGAAAACTGAAGCCGAAGATGGTGTATGAATTCGGTGCAGGAGGATCCACGTGCCTCATTGCGGAAATCCTCGCGGAGAACTCCACTCCTTTGAGCAGTCCAAAGATTACTACGAAAGGATGTCGAATGTGTTTCCCAAGGAACTACGCCCCTACATGACGATGCATCTCTGTGAAACGGACTACAAACGTGATGGTGAGTTTCGGGTGTTGACCTACCGCAGACCGGCGCTGCCGAATAGCATCGTGGACTTCGTCTACATCGACGGTCCGGACCATATTCACGAAGGATCCCATTATCTGGATTACCCTTTCCACGATGGAGATCTCGTCGAGCTGATCCGTGGCGGCGTACAAGTGCGCTACGCGGTCAATGACGTACGCTGGTTCAATCTCGGTTATTTCCAGCAAGCTCTCCCGAACTACCGATTCACGATAGAGCCATCCCATAAAGCCTTTTCCGCCCAGCCACGATGAAACTCTTGAAGGTCTTCATTGAAGTATGCGCGTACTACATGGAACGCCATCGGCTGCATGTCTTTTTTCGCAAACACGGCGCTTCGTTCGTTGTCTTGCACAGGGAAGAGTGGAAGGCATATTCCCGTCAGAATTGGGCAAGCCGATATCTGGAAAAATAAACTTCACATGTGCGGAGAATGGTTGCTTTAGAGAGTGCCAATCGACAAGATAAAAACCTGTGAACATCCTCCTAAAATCCTTCGACGGCCCGTACTGCCGCATCATCACCGAGGCTGCCCTCAAAGGAAGGAAAATCGGAACGTGTATTTCGATCATGAACCACACACAAGAAATGCCGAAACTTAATGCAGATAAACATATCTGGATGCAGGCGAAACCGCTACGGGAAGGGCGATATCCGGATGTGGACTGGAATACGATCGCGCCGCTCGATGCCGAACTGATCGAGCAAATGCGCGGATGCGAGGCCCTGTTTTTACCGATGCTCGACCGTTACGCGCGGACCGGAGATATCCCCTATCAGGAACGCAAGCGACAATACCTAGAACATCTGCGCTTCTGGAACCACACGCTGGACAAGGAAAAGATCGGACTCTTTCTGACCAACCACTATCCGCACCAGTGCTACGATCTCGTGATCAACGATCTTTGCAGACTCAAGGGTATTCCCACACGGATCGTCGACCGATGTTTTGCGGTGGACGGCGTTTTTCTTGTCGACCGATGGCAGGACTCCGCTGTGATTCTGAAAGAACGATATGAGCAATTATTAGAGCAATATGCAGACTTAGCGATTCCCGTTCCGCTCTCAGCGTACTACGAGAATTTCTATCAGGAGGAAGTCCGACGCTCTGAGTCCCCGTGGTACACGGGCAAGCGCGACAAACATCTTCTGGAAACCAGCTTCCTGCGAAAGTGGTCCGGGCGCGCCGCACAGATGCTGCGGAATAAGCCGAAGCAATTCTGGCGCTCCGTGACCTCTCCGGAATTCTGGGTGCGGAAACTCGGTCAGCACCGCGCCATCCGCGTATATGACGGCGCTGTGCGGCAACCGGACCTGAAAAAACCCTACATCTACGCTCCTCTTCATATGCAACCAGAGGAAACCACAAGCCCGCGGGCGGGAGCGTTCGTGCGCCAAGAGATGATCGTGCAACTGCTGGCGGCATGCGTGCCGCCGGGTACGTTCGTATATGTAAAAGAGCATCCCGCGCAGGGTGAATTGTGCCGCAGTGAGGATTTCTACCGTGCCATGCAGGATTTCCCCAACGTCATATTCGTCCCGCGCGACTCCAGCACGTTTGATTTGATGAAACATGCCATCGCAGTAGCGACGGCGACGGGTACGGCGGGGTTTGAGGCACTCTTCCGAGGTAAGCCTATACTAATGTTCGGCGACCGTTTCTACAAATATGCATCAGGCGTCTTCCGCATCCATACCACAGAGGATTGCCACACGGCGCTGAAAAAGATCATGGAAGACGGCGTAAAGCCCGACCTTCGGAGTACGCGCATCTTCCTCAAAGCTATCGATGAAACGAGCGTGCTCTATGAAGGCGGCCCTCCTAATCCCTCTCCCGAGGAAATCGAACAGAGAAAGAGGCGCGCTCGGGGGGTTGGAGAGTATATTCACAAAGAACTCGCTCCACTCTTCGCTTAACTCCATGCACGTCGCACTGTTTTCCTCCACCATCGACCCTAAAGATGGCTATGGAAATATCACCTTCGAGCTCGCCCATGAATTGCATGCACAAGGAATCGATCTGACATTATTTCTCCCAAAGCATCAAAAAGAAGCGGTGGTGGCGATGCCGCTTCCCTTTGCCATTTCCTGCACGCTTCCAAAATACGTCTACCGAATCTTCGAAAGAAACGGCCCGGGGTATTTGCAAACTGTTGATGTTTCGGACTTTGATGTCGTTCATGATCTCTTTTCATTTCCGTACTGCATCATCGCCGCACGGTCGGCAAAGAAATACGGAAAGCCTCTTGTTATTGGCGCCCAGGGCACCCACGGCGTCCGCCCACTCACCTATTGGCCGGAACGATGGCTCTTGAAACGATGCTATAAGACCGCCGACGCGATTGCCGTCCCGAGCGCATACACGAAAAAGCGGATCTTGGAGGAATCAAAGACCGACTATGCCATCGAAATCATTCATAATGGCGTCCGGTTCGATCGCTTCCAGAAATCTGTGGATAGCACGTCCGTCCGCAGGCGCTATGCGGGGAAAAAAATCCTTCTGACAGTCGGCGGCCTGTGGGGAAGAAAAGGCCATGATCTTGTGCTCCGAGCTTTACCCGATGTTCTCAAGAAACATCCAAACGTAATCTACACAATCGTCGGTGACGGCAATGCGCGTGCAGATCTGGAGACGCTTGCGCAGAGCCTCGGTATCCGCGATGCCGTGGATTTCGTCGGTCGTAAATCGAGCGATGAACTCGTCTCTTATTTCCAGGCATGTGAGATCTACGTGCACACGCCGAAAATCGTCGATCGGAATAAATTCGAGGGATTCGGCATCGTCTATCTGGAAGCCAGCGCCTGCGGCAAGCCGATTGTGGCGACGGACGCCGGCGGCATCCGCGATGCCGTGCTGAACGATACAACGGGGCTGATCGCGCCAGATGGAGATATCACTGCTATTTCTGACCTTATTACACGACTACTGGATGACGAAGCACTCGCAAAGCGACTTGGAGCAAGAGGACGTATATATGCGAAACAGAATGACTGGAGTGTAATCGCAAAGAAATTCGTGGAGATCTATAAGAAGATTGTTTGAAGCTCTCCTAGGATCGCCTCCGTATTATTTTTTACATGTTCTTCTTCCGTCATCCCCGTCACTTTCATATGCCATGGATTCAGCACGCCACGAATGCCCGTTTCCTCCATCGCTCTGAGATATACACGCGCTTCCACAAGTGTGGGTGCGGCACCTTCATCAAAAATCTGACGGACGGCTTGCTTGAGATCCTCCGTTGAATAAATACGGAAAACACCGCGTGCGTATTGATAGAAACGATAGCCAAAGAGCAGCACCGGCTTGCCCCGGAACAATGCTTCGAACCCTGCTGATCCCGTGACGGTTGCCACCGCGCGACATTGCTCGCGTAGTTGGAACGTATCCACATCGCGCGCGATCAGCAGGACGTTGGGAAGTGCGATCAACCGCTGATAATCCTCCGTCGTGCGGTCAAGCCAGCTGCTCTGACGAGGATGTTCCTTGATATAGATGAGCACATCTTTGGGTAAATGCGCGCTCAGAAGCTCCGTAAGCAGAATCTGATCGGCATAGGCCCCTCCCATCGGCACCGTGGAAGCTTCGGGCTGAAAATGGAGCGGCAGATAGACGAAAGGGACATCAAAATCCGGATGGACCGCATGTGCGTCGTAGAAACGATTGCGCTCCTTGATGAGACGACCGCGATGGAGAGCGCCCGCCGCGCGTACCATGCCTTCGGGCGTGAGATACCCGAATCCAGCTTTCAGGAATTCCAGGGGTTTATCCAAGAAAAGCTGGCGGGTATTGCCCCAGTACCCCTTTCGCTTCACGCTTTCGACTGGGGGTTTTTCCCCCGCCTTGCGGATGAGTGCCGCGAAACGCTGGTCGAAGAGCGGACGTAAGGGGATCTGTGAAGGATCCTGGATGTGGGAGTATTCCTGCAGCAATGCTTCGTAGCGCTTACCGATCTGCGCCGCGGAATCCCGGATGTCATGCTCAGCAAACGAGATATCGCGGACGGAAGACGTATGAAAATAGAGAACGGGAATATTCCGAATCTTGCAGAGATGATAAATGACGATGTCCGGGATTTCGTGGGGCAGCCACGCGGATATAAAGAGATTGATGTTTTGTTTCGTTAGATAATCGTTCCAGAAACGTAGATGCCGGTGATACCAGTCGTGACGCTGTTGGAAGGAGATCCGCCGTTTCCATTCCAGGCGGCCGACCATGTCCATGAAGACGGCCTCGCAACCGCGCATGGCGCCGAGAATTTCCTGGTCAAGAGGGAGAAGAGAGCTCCAGTCGGTATTGTCGTAGATGCCGCTTCGGATATCGCTTGAGCAGAACCATTGCTGGGACTCAGGAGGAATCACAGAGAAGAAATCCGGATCCCGACCAACGGAGATGATGCCGCAGAATTGAAACGGAACCCGGGCCAAGGCGTTCTCCATGGCCTGCTTCGAAAAGTCGTATGAGAAGCGACTGACAATCGCACGTATGGGAGCCTTCAGGGGCAGCACATTGGACATCGCATAGGAGTATCGGGTGCGAGTTCCCTGGGAGGCAAGCAATTGCAGGAGATGCCACATCATATTGCGAGCATTTTGAGTATCTTCATGCTCCCCCTCCGCGTTACACTTTGTGCAATGCACCCACGGGTAAAGCCTCTGATCGTCAAGCCGAACCAATCGATTCGATCTGTCATGGAAAAAATTGAACATGCTCCCCACTCCTCCCCTCCCGCGCCTGGGGGAATTGCGCTCATTGTGGAAGGCGAAAAACTTCGCGGCATCGTCACGGACGGCGACATCCGTCGGGCAATCCTGAAAGGGGTAGATCTGCGTACGCCCGTTGAGACGATCATGGTGAAAGGGCCACTGACCATCCGCTGGTCGCCTTCCGCCGGTACGATGCTTCGCGAGCTCCATCGCGAGATTAAAGAACGCAAAGCTTCGGAAGATAAATTCCACCACGTCATCGCGGTCAATGAGAAAGGACAAGTCGTCGATGTCATCACGCCGCTGGAGCTTTGGCGCCACAGTGAAGTCCGCGTAAAGACTGCAGCAGTCGTGGGCTTGGGTTACGTCGGCCTCACACTCGCGCTCACACTCGCTGAATTCGGCATTCAGGTCGTCGGCATCGACGTGAACAGAAAAACACTCGCATCACTCAGAAAAGGAACTCCCCATTTCTTCGAGAAAGGACTGGAGACACTGCTCAAAAAACACATGGGGAAAAACCTCCTGGTGAAGGAGCGATTTACACTGAATGAAAGTGATATTTACGTCTTGTGTGTGGGAACGCCTGTAGCCCCGGATGGTTCTGTCATCACAACACACATCGCTGATGCGGCGCGGGAGATCGGCCGCGTACTCAAGCGTCACGACCTTATCATCCTCCGCTCGACCGTTCCCATCGGCATCACACGCTCCATTGTAATCCCGATGCTTGAGAAGACCTCGGGGCTTAAGGCAGGAGAGGATTTTCTCATTGCCTTCGCTCCCGAGCGGACCGTAGAGGGCAAAGCACTCGAGGAATTGAAATCCCTGCCGCAGGTCATCGGAGGCCTCAACCGTGAGAGCTTCGAAGCCACGGCACAATTCTTCCGCATCTTCGCTCCGACGATCGTCGCGGTCGATACGCTTGAGGAGGCTGAGGCGGTGAAGCTTTTGAATAACGCCTTCCGCGATATTTCTTTCGCGTTTGCAAATGAGATTGCGCAGCTCGCTTCCGCTCACGGTATTTCCGCGCGCAAGGTAATCCGCGCGGCGAACGACGGCTACCCCAGAAACCCGATCCCTCTTCCAAGCCCCGGTGTAGGCGGCATGTGCCTTGTGAAAGACCCGTGGCTGCTGGTCGCTTCGGGTAAGCGGTCGGTGACACCGCGCCTCCCGAAGCTCTCCCGAGAAATTAACGAAAACATGATTAGCTTCATCTGTGGACTTGTAGACCGCCATGCCCGCGCCTCGGGCAAAGGCAAACGCGCACGTATTTTCCTTTTGGGTATGGCCTTCAAGGGAAAACCGGAGACTTCCGACATCCGCTTCTCCACGTCCGTAGATATCCTCCGACAATTGCAGAAAAAATACCGATCGATCGTTATCCACGACCCCCTTGCGGATACCAAAGAACTAAAATCGCTTAAAGCAAAAGTGGTCTCTTCTCCAAAAGAAGGCTTCCACGATGCCGACTGTGTGCTGGTGTTGACGAATCATCCGAGTTTCTCCGAACTCGACATCTTTTCTCTGGCCTCTTCCATGAAGCAGCCAGGATTTTTGTTTGATCCCTGGGGACTCTATTCCAAAGAAGAACTGATGGATCTGCAGCAGGTGCAATACGTGACCCTATGAGCGCTCACCGCTCCCCTCTCATTCTCGCCAGCTTCGCCTACGGTACCGGGCCGTATCTCCGCACAACGGGATGGGCGCTTGCCGTCGCCGATCTTTTGGAGAAGCAAGGAAAACCCAGGCATCGCATGATCGTCCCTCTTGTGTACGGCGAAAAGCAGCAATGGATTATGAAAGAAGCTCTTGGATCACGGATGAGCGACATCATTCTCGATAAAATATACGGCGAGCTCCTTGCCCCTTTGTTTTACGGCAAAGAACCGTATGCGGCGTATTTGGAACGCTGGACAGATCTAGTCGATACGCAATCGACATTAATCCGTGAACACCTGCGAAAGACCTACGGAGACGCAATTACCCTTGAGCTTCATCGCTCCCCCCGCTTGAAGATCGGCATTGCTCCAGCGTTTGCCCTGACATTCGGTTGGCAAACGGACATTCTCACGCAAGTCAAAGGCAATCCGGAGATAGAAATCCCCGAAGCGCTTCTTGATGAGGCGATCTCGAAATTCCAATCCATCGAGTCGTCATTCCAAAAAACATTTCTTACTAATCCCGGTACTTTTTCCCACAGGCCAGATTCATCCCTACTCCCTACTCCCTACTTGGTGGTCCCTCCAACTATCCCTCCACCGCTGCCGACGACCCGATCGATGGAAAAAGGCATCTACGTGACGGTCACAGGCATTCCCGGTCTTGAGCGCCTCTTCACGGACGCAAAAACACTCGGCATGACAATTTACTCCAATGATCCCGGAGCCCTACAGGAAGCTGAAAAGGCCTTGCCCGATGTCATTGGCAACCCAGCGATAACATTGCACTTTGCAAGAAGTGGCTGGAGCTCTGTATGGCTCTCGCTTCTGACCGATACTCCCTTCATCGCCGCCCCCTGGGATCCGAAAGACGACCCGGAAATTTATTTCAATAACCAGTGCATTGAGGCGCTTGGGATCGGAACGGTCTACCGGGGACAATCTCTCGAGGAATTACTGAAAGAGGGTGAAAAACAGAAATCCAAAATGAAAACTTTGCGTTTGGAGCTGCAAAAAAAATATGGAACGCTGAATGGCACTACAATGGCTTCTGAAATGATCATCCAATCCTAACTATGACCCAACTGATCGTCGAACTCTGCCAAAACCACTGCGGCGATCGCGCGCTCCTCGGAGAAATGATCGCGGCGGCTGCGGAAAATGGCGCGGACATCGTCAAATCCCAAATGATCTTCTCCGAAGACCTGACACACCGACCGGAATTTGATGAAGGGAAAACGGATCCTGATGGCACCGTGCGCACCATCAAAAGACCGTATGCTGCGGAATATGAGCGCCTGAAAAAGCTCGATCTGAGTGAAGATGATCACCGGTTTTTTATGGCTGAATGCAAGAAACACAATGTCCTGCCAATGACGACGGTCTTCAGCCGCAACCGCATACCTCTTGCCGCCTCCCTCCCCTGGCCCGAGCGCATCGTGAAGGTCGCCAGTTACGACTGCGCGAGCTACCCCATGATTGCGGCGTTAGCCGAAACATTTGACCGTCTCTACATCTCCACGGGGGCGACGTTTGATGCGGAGATCAAAAAAACAGCAACGCTCTTAAAAGACGCACAAAAGGAATTCACGTTCTTCCATTGCGTCACGAGTTATCCCAATACCCTGGAGATGTGCAACCTGCGGCGTATGCAGTGGCTCCGGCAATTTACGGACTCCGTAGGATGGAGCGACCACACGCTCGTTGCCAGAGACGGCATCAGGGCTACGAAAGCGGCCATCGCCCTCGGCGCGAACGTCATCGAGCGACATTTCACGATCCTCGAAAGCGACAAGACCAAGGACGGCCCAGTGTCGATTACGCCGAAGCATCTTCGCGAGCTCCGGGAGTTCAGCAAACTAGCGCAGAAAGACCAGCTGCAGATCTCCCGCGGGGAAATCTTGGACTGGGAAACGATACTAGGGGTGGAAACGCGGGATCTTACGCATACGGAGCTTCTCAATCGCGATTACTACCGCGGGAGGTTCGCGAGCAAAGTGGATGGGAAGTGGGTATATAACTGGGAAAAAGCGGATATTCGACTATCCTAGAAGCAATGACACGCACCCCGTCTGTCCTCGGCATCATCACAGCGCGCGGCGGCAGCAAAGGCATCCCCAATAAAAACATCGCGCTGCTGCACGGAAAACCCCTCATCGCATATACGATTGAAGCAACGAAGTGCAGCACACTGCTCACGCGGACAATTGTTTCCACAGACAACGGAGAAATCTCCGCAATTGCAAAACAAAACGGCGCAGAAGTCCCCTTCATGCGTCCGCCGGAACTCTCTACGGATGCGGCACTCGCACTTGATGTACTCGCACATGCAGTCCGATACCTCGAAGAGCACGACGGACAATCCTTTGACTATGTCATGATGCTTCAGCCGACTTCCCCGCTGCGAACGAGCGAGGATATCGACGCATGCATCAAGATCGCACAGGAAACGAATGCCGACTCGGTTTTCAGCATGAAAGAGCTTCCGGACTTCGCCCCCCAGAAAATGAAAGTGATCCGCGACGGCCAGATCTTCCCCTTCCTGGAAGAGGAAAAAGGGCAATCCGCACCTCGCAGCCGCGCGGAGAAAGTCTATAAGCGGAACTGCGCCATTTACCTCACACGTACGGAATTGATCTTCAACGGTGATCAGTTCGGCAAGAAATCGATGGCGTATATCATGCCGCGCGAACGCAGCATCGATGTGAATGACCCTGTCGATCTGGAACTAGCGGAGTTTTGGATGAAGAAATTATCCCTATAACCATGTCCCGACGCATCCTCTGCACAATCGGCACGGCATTCGCCCCAGAAGCGAAAACGGTTCTGGAATCCTTGGGGAAGGTTGACTATGCAACGCCTACACAAAGGAAGTTACGGAAACTGATTGTAAAATATGACATCGTCGTGACCCAACTGGGGCTCCGCTTTGATGGTGCAGTCTTGGAACACGCCTCCCGTCTGCGCGTCATCGCAACCACGACCACTGGAACGGATCACATTGATCTGCGCGCAGCCCAAAAAAGGGGGGTTACCGTGGTGAGCCTCAAGGAAGCCAAAGATCTTCTCGAAGAGATTCCCTCCACCGCCGAACACGCGTGGGGACTGCTGCTCGCACTCGTCCGCAATATCGCTCCCGCGGCTGAGGCCGTGCAGAGCGGAGCATGGGACGGCAAGCCATTCGCGGGAATTGAATTAAAAGGAAAGACGCTTGGCATCATCGGTGTCGGTCGACTCGGCACCATGATGGCGCGTTTCGGAAAAGCGTTCGGCATGGAGGTGATCGGCACGGATATCCGAAAGATCTCCACATCGGTCTGTAAGCGAGTTTCTCTAGATGCCCTCCTGAAAACCACTGACGTTATTTCGTTGCATGTGCACCTCACGCCGGAAACGGAGCACATGATCGGAACAAAAGAATTGCGGAAGATGAAACCGGCCGCAGTGCTTATCAATACCTCTCGCGGCAATATCGTCGATGAGCGGGCGGTAATTTCTGCGCTGAAGACCAAAAAAATCTCGGGATATGCGACGGATGTTCTCGCTGGAGAAACCCGATTCAGCGGAGATTGCTCAAGGGATCCTCTTGTGCGCTATGCCAAGACACACGGAAACGTACTGATAACGCCCCACATCGGAGGAAGAACAAACGATGCCCGCAGAAAAACGGATAAGTATATCGCAGAGCAAGTCCGCACGATGCTCTCTTAGAATCGCTGCTCTTCCCACAGGTGATGGAAGAGCCCTTTTGCGGCAATCAGTTCCATGTGAGACCCTTCCTCCACCACCCGTCCGTTTTCCAGCACCACGATTTTGTTCGCGTTGCGGATGGTACTGAGGCGGTGGGCGATGACGATGGCCGTACGGCCTTTTACCGCTTCGTCGATGGCTTCCTGAATGAGTTTTTCGGTCGCACTGTCGAGCGAGCTTGTGGCTTCATCGAGGATGAGGATCTCCGCACCCTTGAGAAGCGCACGGGCAATCGCCACGCGCTGTTTTTCTCCGCCCGAAAGCTTCACACCGCGGTCGCCGATGAGGGAATCCAGGCCCTCTGGAAGTCGTGCAACGAAGTCTGTGAGACGGGAGCGGCGTACGACATCGCTAAGCGCTTCGTCGGAAACATCATTCATGCCGTACTTGATGTTGTTACCCAACGTATCATGGAGTAGAAGCGTTTCCTGGCTGACGATAGCCACCCGCGTGAGATACGACTCTAGGCTGAACGACCGGATGTCCTCGCCATCCACGAAGATGGTGCCCGGAGGACAATCGTAATAGCGCATGAAGAGGTTAATAAGCGTGCTCTTGCCCGCACCCGTGGGGCCAACAATCGCCGTCATCTCGCCTTTGGGGATGACGAAGGAGACCTGATCCAAGACCGTCCGGTCGCTGTCATAAGAGAAGGAAAGGTTTTTGCAGGCGATCTCTTCGCGCAGTCCCGTGAATTCGCGCGTACCGCCGCGCACGAAAAATTTTCCCTCTTCATCGAAGATGCGCTGCACTTCCTTCAGGGGACCAGTTGCGGCGGCGAGCGTGCCGCGGAACCCCGAAAGCGTGCCGAACTTACTCGACGCATTCATGACAATATAGAAATACACCATGAGGGCGGAGGAAGAAGCCACCTGATCGCGTCCAAACAGGAATAGGGCCCCCGCAAAAACAAGCGCAGCGGCGCAGATCGTAATGATCTCCTGAAGAGGCAAGATCATCTCCTGTAATGCGCGGGCACGAAAATCCATACGTGCCTTGTCGTTGCTGATCGTCGCATAGTGCTGCTGCTCCTCCTTCTCCATTCGCGAAGACTTCACTAGAGGAATGGTGGAAAGGATCTCCACGGCCTTCTTCCCGAGCGCACTCCCCCGCTCCGCAATGGAGTACGACAGTTTTTTAATACCGACGATCATGGACCGCACCGTGAAATGGAGGACGACGAAGAGTGGTAGGGCAAAGAGTGTCAGCCTCCAGGAAATGGAGAGCATCACGATGAAGTACGCACCCAGGGAAAAGAATGAGTTCATGTATTTGTCGATCGTGTGCACGGGACGAAGGGCCATCTGGGAGAAATCCAAAAGCAGGGTGCTGTGGTGCCCCACATTCGTGCGGTCAAAGAAGAGCTTCCCGAAGCTAAGATACCGGGTAAACAGCGACTTCCGCAGATGATGAAGTGAACGCTCGGAAAAATAGGCAATGCTCACGACGGTGCTGTAGCGCAGGATATTCTTGGTAAGAAACAGCGTGATAAACCCGCCGAGGACGACGCCGAAGAGCAATCGGTCGTTGGCCAGAAGCTCCGGCGGAAGATTCCCGAGAAGATCTCCCAGAATCGGAACGTCTTTGGCGAAAGCAAAATTCTTCTGGAGGAAACCATTGAGCAGCGGGATCAGGAGTCCCATGCTCGCGCCTTCGGCGGCGGCAGTCAGAAGCGAGAGAAGAACCGGAAAAGCGAGATACCGTGGCGGGATCCCGATTTTTCGGAGGAGATCAAACACCTGCGCGATGATGGGGCGTTCCTTCGGGGTCATTCCGATAAACACTAGCGAATGCTCGTTTCGATGGGAACTGGTTTGCGGAGAGAACTTTATCCGCCCATGCTCGCATAGAGCGAGCGAAGTGCCTTGGCAGCGCCTTCAATGCTGTATCGCTCTAATACTTTCTTCCGATATTCCTCTCCCCGCTCCTTCCTCTCCGTCTCTGTGAGGCGCAAGAACGCTTCGGCTTTTGCGACCAAAGCGCTCGTATCGCGCACCGGAACAACAAGCTCCGTATCGATTGGAGACAATACTTCGCCTACGGCACCGCCCGCGAACGCAAACGCCGGCCGGCCGCAGGCGAGTGCTTCGATTAGGGATAACCCGAAGCCTTCATAGAGCGCAGTGGAAAGAAGAACGGAGGACCGCTGCATAAGGCGCTGTACCGTCGGCTGATCGACTGTTCCGTGCATCGTGACGCCGAGAATCGTGCGGAGAACGGCGACTTGCGCATCAGACCTTCGCCCAACATCTGCGATGCGCAATCCTTTGGAGCCAAGTGCGCGGTAGGCTTCGGCGAGGTAGCGGAATCCTTTGCGGGGATGAATAAACGACCCGAGCGCAATGACATCGAATAATGGCGCAGCAGGGTCTGGAGAAAACACCGATCCGTCGACGCCGTTGGGTACGATCGTGATGTGATTGGATGCAATATCGTAATCTTTTTGGAGCCGATCAGAGACTGTTTGTGACACCGTCATCACATGATGGCATGCGGCACACATTGCCCTCTGCCATGCGACAAGCCGTGCGTACTTCAGCCGCCAGAGAAACCCGCCGATCATTGATGATTCCTCTACAGCGATATCGCGATCAACCGTGACGGGATGATGAATGGTCAAAAGCATGGGAACGCCCGCACTGCGCAATCGTCGGAACGCCGGCCCCATGACCTGATTTAAGTGAAGGATCTGAAACTGTTTCCAGAATGCAGCCTCCGCCGGGTATGTCCGGAGAATAAGGGACGCAAAACGCGCATCGGCGAATCCGTAGTAGTACGGGCCCGTGCGGCCCGGCACCGTCACGACTTCAACGTTGCTGGGAAGATCTTCCGGGCACGCCTTGCTGCGGTTACAGAGAATGACAAAAGAAACTTCCGAAAGTGCTGCGTAGAGCGGCAAATGGTTTGCGCCTTTGTAAGGGTCGAGAACGGTTTGGAAAATGCAGACACGCATAACGAATACGAGAATACGCGAGTCCACGGGCAAGAAGTATAGAGATCACGTATTCTTTATAGGAATGATCTACCGCCTCTACCGTCGACTGATCAAATCCCTCGCATGGCTTCGCGGCGTCTTCTTTGCTTATGTGGTCCTGCCGTTCCACAAGATGTCCCATATCCCCCTGACGAACCTATATCTCTTCGCCCGCAGAATTCCGTTCATCGAACGACATGAATATTCCCAGAACGGAGAAGACGGCATCATTGCTGCGATCTTCGGCATGATCGGAACGACGAACAAATACTATGTGGAATTCGGTGTTGAAGATGGAATTGAGTGTAACTCACGATATCTATTCAAACACAAAGGATGGGAAGGCCTTCTGATGGACGGCTCTAACGAGAATCCTGCACTCGGGCTCCACAAGGAATTCATCACCGCGGAAAATATCGAAACGTTGTTTACGCAATACGATGTACCGCAGGAATTTGATCTCTTGAGCATCGACATCGACGGCAATGACTACTGGGTATGGAAGGCTATCCGAAATTATCACCCGCGCGTCGTGATCATGGAATACAACGCATGCATCCCGCATAGCCCTCCAGTCACTATCCCGTATCATCCGTCTTTTCAATGGGACAAAACGGATTACTACGGAGCTAGCCTATCTGCTCTCGTGATACTTGCTAGGACGAAGGGTTACACGCTTGTAGGAACAGACTCATGTGGCGTAAATGCCTTTTTTGTGCAAAATCATTTAATCGCTGAACATTTTATTTTGTCGGCACCGGTAACGCTGTATCACCCAGCCGCATTCAAGGGAAAGCCTGGAAATAAGCATCCTCACGACCCGCTCGGCAGACCTTGGATAGAAGTCTCATCTGCACGCTAATCCTGTTCAACGGACTGTGTGGAGGATGTACTGCACAAGGGGGGTTACCTCAGGAAGTGCTACTTCAGGAATCTTGATCTCTTTCAGCCACGGAGCAGCAGCAAGGATCTGATGTGTATATCCTGCATCGTATCCCATGATATGTGTGACATGGTAATAACGAAAAGGAGCAGCCATTTCTCCCTGCTTCCTGAGAAGATCCAGTGTGTCAGGGTGGATAGTTACTTTCTTATGATCGACCAGAGAGAATAGTTCCCCACGACGAGGATGTGCGACGATAGCATCTGCAGGAATTGCTTTGAGTGCTTGAGATGCAGCATAAATCTGGGGCGTTGATGATCTTCGGTAGAGTTCTGCAAACTGCTTGCGATTCACCTGTACAAACTGCAGAGCGATAAATAAAGTTATGATGCCAGCGATCAATCGTATGTGCTGTACGCGTGCTGCATTTGCCAAAGCAACAACGCCCAGTGCAGCAAACAACGCCAGTGCCCAACCGACATCCATGAGATGTGACCGGTGAAAATGCAGGAAAAAGCGAAGGATAAACTCCATCGAAAGCCATAGTCCGATGATTTCCTCAAAGATGATCGGGCGACGCTTACGAAAGGCAATAGCTCCGGGAAGAATAAAAATCCATAACAAAGCCCCGCCAACAACCTCTACAGAAACATACTCAGGAAGGGAATTGAAAAAGAGCCACAGACTGTTCACCAAACGATTGATGGCGCTCACTTCGCCGACACCAAAAATCGCACGATAGTTTTCGTCGCGCTGGCGCTCAAGAAACGATGCCTCTCCAGTCCTCGCAGCGATAAGTTCGTTATAATCCTGCTTCAGAAATTGATATGCATAATCATCAGGATACAGATGGCCTGTACCCGGTGTGCTGTGTGCAAAGGATGGAAGGAAGACTTGAGCGCGTTGTAGCGGTGAGAGGCCATCCTGCATAGCAAGCGAAATAAGTGGTGACATAAATGCTGTGTAGGCAAATGCGCAGAAAACACCAATTTCCATACTCGCAACGATCCACCGCGCACGCTCTCGCCATAAATACGCAGTGAGAAGCCAAGGTAAAAAAGCAATAAAGGCATCGCGCGCGCCAAGTGCAGCACCAAAGCACAATCCACTGAGCGCTAGAGCAGATATACGATGCTTCGGGTAAAGATACACAAAGAAGGCAAATGCGCTGAAGAGGAAAAAGAAGGCAAATGAGTACCCATCAAGACGTAGGGCAAGAAGCCAGTATGTAGGCATGAGTGCAAAAGCAACAGTTGCGATCCAAGCGGTCTGGATATCAACAATCTTGCGCACCGTCACCCACCACGGAATGAGAGCCGCCCCCATGCCCATTGCACTGAGAAGGGTGAAGTCTACAGCGTTTTCCCATCCGATACGATTTCCTGCCAACCAAACAATTATGGTCGATAGACGGGAGCTGGATTCGGGAATAAGACCAGTTATGGAAAACTCCCGCGCCTCAGAAAGGATTGATGAAATCAGAAACGGATATCCCGTAAGCACCACCGGCGCTGTCCACAACCCCACCATCCCCACTGCGAATACAGCAAGAAGCGTCAAATGTACTGCAATGGGCCACTCCTTGGATTTCGACTCAAACGGCATACAGCCAGTGTAGCAGAGCACGCATAGCAACCGTGCTACGCTTCCCTCATGCGGAAAATCTCGCCGCTCCTGAAGCTCATCGGCATTGCGCTGTTTATCGGGATCATCACCCGCCTCGACCGTGGCAGTATCACGCGATATGTACTCGAGGGTAATATTGCAATGCTGCTTGTCGCGCAGTGTGCGCTCTTCGGAGTGCTCGGGGTAAAAAGCTACCGTTGGCACGTGCTCGCAGCAGCTGCGGGAGCAAAGAGGCCTAGTAGTGTCTCCTGGCGCGAATTTATGATCGGTGTCTTCCTTTCCACCTTCACACCAGCGAAACTCGGAGACTTCGGCAAAGTCGCCTACCTCAAAAATGATGGCGTAGGAGCGAAGACGGCAGCACTGCTCGTGATCATTGAACGCCTTGCGGACATCATCATTCTCCTGCCGCTTGCCGTCATCGGCGCAGGGATTCTCGCCCAGAGTCAGGGGATGCTCATCGCAGCCCTCGGCCTTTTTGGTGTAGTTGCACTCGCATCTCTCTTGGCACGCTACTGGAAAACATTTTCGGCGGCACTGCGCTACTGCCTCGGCCACCAGGCACTTGGTGCAGTGCTCCTGACAACAATCGGTGGATGGGCGCTGCATTTCCTGTGGGCAATCGTGATTGCCCGAAGCCTTGGCATCACTACTCCGGTGCCCGTGCTCATCGCAGCCCTCACCGGAGCAAGCTTTTTAAACGCACTTCCCATCGCTCCGTCAGGACTGGGCACCCGTGAAGCGGCTCTCCTCACACTCCTCGCTCCGTATGCCGCAGAGCCGGAACGGGTTGTTGCACTTTCCCTTCTGATGTTCGTACAGCTTCTTATCGCCGCTATCCCCGGCGGGTACTACTGGGTACGCAGAAAAAGCTCACAAAAAATCCATCCAACAGCGAGTGATATATCAAATACGGGTACAATGCTTTCATGAAATCCTGGTCATTTGCTGATGTCGCCGCACATTGGGATTCTGTCTCCTATGATGAGAGCAATGCGCGGATCGATAGTCATCTACGGCGTTTTACCGATTCCGCCCCCCTCTTTTCTATTCCCGCACACGCACGGGTACTGGATACTGATTGTCGTACCGCAAATGGAACAATCTTCTTTCAAAAGACATACCCCACTGCCTCCTTCATCTGCATGGCGATGGCTGGAAGCTTTGCTCGTATAGCTGGAGAAAAACTAAAGGCGCACGGCATCAGTGCGCCGGTAACACATCTCCAATCCCTTCCTCTTGAGGCAGCATCGGAACAATTTGATGTGGTGCTGAATTATGAAACTATTGAGCATGTTCCGGATCCCACTGCCTTCATCGCAGAGCTCGCACGCGTATTGAAGAAAGGCGGCACACTCATTCTCACAACTCCCAATCGCCTATGGGAACCGGTGCACTGGTTTTCCGCCACCTTCAAACTGGATCACGGAGAAGGGCCGCATAGGATGCTTCCACGGAAGGAATTAATCCGATGTATCGAAAGTAACGGACTGGCGATTCAGACCGAACGCACATTTGTCCTGATCCCCGCGGGACCGAAGTGGTTACTTAGTTTTGGAAAGTGGATTGAATCTGTTTTGCCGGAATCCATTATGAGAGTAATTGCTCTACGACGAACGTTCGTTTGTAGAAAAAATTAGACGGGTTGGTCCCGCGCACGACACAAGGAGACTCCTGCTTTTCCCTCTATCACTCCTGCGATTGCATCGCCTGCCTAAAATGTCTTGATCTATCGTCATCACGACGATCGGGTTGTGGATCTTTTGGATGTAGTGGTTTTAGAGTTTTATGAACAAGCTCAGCTATTTCACGCTGCCCTGCCTCAGTTGTATCACTGGAAGGCGCTCGACCCCGAGCCTCCATATACTCAAGATGATCCTGCAACTGGTTCGAAGTAATATCACGAGGTCCTGAATCTGGAAGGAGAAGCTTTGGATCCATAATTAATATTATATATTATTTTTTAAAATTGTCAATATATATAAGAACGATGTTTGTTTATCTATAGATACGCATACATTCATACTGTCGACATGCAAGACCCTTGGTGGAACCGATTGAAATCGGACATTCTCAAACCTGGCCTCGATACCTTCTGCGGCACCTCTGTGGGCGTAAGCAAAGGAACCCTGCGCTACGAAGAGGACAATGGAAAACTCCAAATCATCCGCACGGAAAAATCTGATCCTGTCCCGCAGGCAGCTTACGATGCATCACCTGCACGCTTCTGCGATTACCCAACATTGAATCGCAGTGTATTTGGAAAACTTCCAGAAAACTGGCTCTGTGGAGTGGTGGAAAAATCTTTTGTTGGACATGCATCGGAGGAACAGGTGCGAAGAACAGGTGCATCTGGAGGGGTGATCACCGCAATGCTGATCCATCTTCTGGAAACCAAACGCATCACGGGTGCAATCTGCCTTAAAGTTGGAAAAGAGAAACCATGGAAAGCATCGCCCGTGATCGCGCGCACAAAAGAAGAAATTCTTGCGTGCGCAGGGAGTGTATACAGTGCGACACCGACGAATACGATTCTCGCAGAATTAGCCAATGAAACTGGTCCACTAGCCTATGTAGGACTTCCTGATCAGGTTGCCGCAATCCGTAAACTGCAAATGACGAAGCACCCATCAGTAAAAAATATCCACTACGTCTTCGGGCCATATACCGGAACGCAAATGTCCTTCGAGGCGATCAGAAGTTTTCTACGTTCGCATGGCGTTACATCTGAAGAAGAAATTACGGACCTGAAATACCGTGCCGGCGAATGGCCGGGGCATCTGCAGATCACCCTCAAGGATAGGCGCGTTTTAAAAGCAGAAAAATTCCACTACAACTACCTGATCCCCTTCTTCATCACAGATGCATCATTGCAAATCCCCGACTTCACCAATGAGCTCACAGATATTTCCGTCGGTGATGCATGGAGCCCGAAGTACGAAGCACGGCGTGGCGGATACTCGGTAATCCTCGGTCGTTCGCGCCAAGGAATGGCGCTCTTGGAAGAAATGCGTAGTCAACGACTACTCAATTTGGAAGACATTTCTCTCAACGAAGCACTCGATATGCACGGCCATATGCTCGATTTCAAAAAGCGGGGATCATTCATTCGCAATGGGTGGAGAAAGGTCCAGCCGGATTACGGCTACCGCCCTGCACATATCTCCACCTCACGCATCGCTATCGAATGGTGCCTACGCATTATCTTTAGAATTGGGAAAACCGGAGTCGCTCGATGGACCGTAGAACACCTACCAATCTCCATCGTCGGTCCAGTATTCAATGTCTTACGCAAAACATGGAAATCCGCCTCAAAGCCAACAAAGCGTAAGGGATTGAAGAATATGGTTTTTATTGTTCATAAATAACATAGCCGGAGGGGCCCCGCGCGCCACGGGGGGTGAAGGGGGAAGGTCCTGAAGCGGCCCGCAGGACGCCGGCGAACCGAAAGCGCCGAAGCCTTGGAGGCGCTTTCGGTGAGACACAGGACCGCTGAGGGGTGTTGGCGCGCGGTGCGCTTTTCTTTGCTACTTTCTTTTGTCGGGCAGACAAAAGAAAGTAGAGTCTATTACAATACATCCCATGCTCTCCCTCCTGATCCCCGTCTACAACGAAGAAGGTGCCGTCGAGGCAACTATTCGCTCAGCGCATGACGCTCTCACGAAAGTAGGAGAGGAATTTGAAATTCTTGTTATAGAAGATGGCTCCAGCGATCGATCATCTGAAATCCTGAAGTCCATCACACTTCCGCATGTCCGCGTCATCCACCATCCGGTAAACCGCGGCTATGGCGCATCGCTCAAGACCGGTATCCGCAGATCCAAAGGAGAACTCCTTGCAACAACAGATGCTGATGGCACATACCCTGTTGCCGAGCTCCCAGCGATGCTCAAAGTATTGCGCGACCGTGAGGCGGACATGGTCATTGGAGCACGGACAAAGAAAGGTGTGCAGATCCCACTCATTCGTCGCCCAGCCAAAGCAATCGTCTCACTGCTTGCAAACATCCTGACAGGCATGAAGATTCCGGATGTAAACTCCGGACTACGCATCTGCAAGCGTGAAGTTGCAGAGAAGTTCATGCATCTTTACCCCCAACGATTTTCTTTCGCGATGACCATCACGCTCGCGGCGCTCACAAGCGACTACATTGTCATTTTCCATCCCATCGACTACTTCAAGCGAACGGGCAAGAGCTCACTGAGTTCCGGGTTCAATGGCATACGGAATTTTATTGGATTCCTCGGTATCGTCGTCCGCATCGTCACCTACTTCCGGCCCATAAAATTCTTCGCATGGCCGAGCGTCCTTCTCGTTCTTGGAGGCATCGGAATGATTGCGCGCACGGTGCAGGTGGATCGCAACGTTTCCGATGCAGGACTGCTCCTGCTACTCACAGGAATCCAGATAGGGCTCTTTGGACTGCTCGCGGAAGTGGTTGTGAGAAGTCGACAAGGAAACTGAGTTTGTCATTGACGTCGCAGAAAACATGCATACCCTCTGCGCATGCCCAAAGAAGACGTCTCCATCCTACGCATTGAGGATTTCCGGAAAACAACAAATCGCCCTGCAGATGCTCCCGCAACCGAAGCAGATACTTCTGTCCTGTCTTTTGCGGATAGGTTCCACAGAAGCGCAAAAGCATCATTGCGCTGGATCTCGGATTGCCCTCCGCTGGCTCTGGTACCAAAGCCAGAAGGTGAGATCGCTTCCCGCGTGGACTATACCGGCAGCTTCTTCCAAGCATTGAGAGAAGTTGATATGTTCCGAAGACAGACAAAATTTTTGGGCAGCATAACCCCCGATCAGGAAATGCGGCGGGCTGTGCAAGATTTACCCATCGATGAACTCTTGACGCAGCTCAAGGAGGGGGGAGATAACTGGCAGGAACATCCGGAGCTCTACGCAGCTATCGCCAATGAGATTTGTCGTCAGGTAGAGAGCGCTGATGTGACTGCACCCCCTCCTCCGCGCTTACAACTTTTTTCTGAAAATAGCGCAGCAGATGCATATGATCCAATGGAAGAAATATTGACCGTGGAACAATTAAATTATTTGACATAAACCACAATCCACATACAATCGGAGCAATGATCACTGCCGCCCTCCAGCATAAGTGCTTTTCCTACTCTATTCTCGCCTGCGTCCGCATGGATGCAGATCGGAGGGCTATGCGTATATAGATAACTGATGAACTTAAAAGCGCACCCCTCCGAAGCAGAAGGGGTGGTTTTCCGTAGTTCTTGTTCTTTTACATCATCGATTACTCCTGAACATGGTGGAGAAACTATTCATAAGCTACTCAGTCGGGTGGAACCCGCGCGCCACGGGGGGTGTAGGGGAAGGCCCTGCTCCCGCCGCAGCGGGTCGAGTTGGGAACGCCGAATCCTTGTAGGCGTTCCCAACGAGACACAGGGCCGGGCGGAGAGGTGCTGGCGCGCGGTGCGCTTTTCTTTGCTTCTTTCTTTTGTCGGGCAGACAAAAGAAAGAAGGAGCCTATGACATGCATCCCATTAAGCGGTCTTCTAATAGTTTCCCCTCCCTGCTCCGTACGGTATCTGTCTCTATCTCAAACAAACCCGTTTCTGTTTCACCCCCTGTTCCCAAGAAAGGAACAACCATCATGTGCGAACGAAGTACTCTAGCATTTCAAGAAGTGGATCGTGAGGCGGCGGGCGATCGTCGTCGCACCGCGCTCTACACCTGGGTCGCAGACGACCTTGCAGAAGGTGATCGAACTCTCACCAAAGCCCTCGGGCTCTGGCGCGACGAAGTCACTGCGCGACTCGAGTGGAAAAATGCCGTCACAAGAATCCGCATCCCGTGGATCTTTGTCGGCACTCTCCAGCTCGCAGACCAAACTGTCCTCCTCTACGAGGACGGCGCGGTCTGCATCGGCGGACCAAAAATGGACGGGAGCTACATGCCCGGCCCCCTTCTGGTTCCACCAAACAAAACGTAGTGGATGCTGCAGCGTCCAAAAAGCTCCGTAGCGGAGGTACGCGAACCTCCGCTACGGAGCGCCGTACGCATGGGAGTAGGGAAACCCCATATCCCGGACCTTTCGTAAGAAGGGTCCGGGGTTTTCCATGGGTGATGAAGAATACGAGAAAATGCACCAAATCTCAAAAGACAAATCGGCTCCAAACATCCAATACCAATGACCATTGGTGCTTAATATTTGGAATGGATTTGCTATTTGTTATTTGGTGCATTGTATGGGGAAGTATAAAAGATCCTGAAGAGAGAAATTATTTCCTGCCTTTTCTTCACAAATCGCTTCAAATCCTTCTTGACGCCTATTGTCCAACGCCTACAATGCTTCAGCTCCCGATCGTACTGCGTTCGGGAAGACCTCACTTTTTGCCCCAACTCCATACGGCTGTGCCTTGGTGTGACGGGCGCGGTCGATTGCTTAGTGCGTCGAAAGTGTGAAGTTCCTTCACAGCATCGCAGAGTAGAGAAGTGTGATTCCCTCCCGTTCACCTCGGTGGACGGAAGGAAAATAATAAATTAGTAAATTAGTTAACTATTCCTTTTTCGTTACTTGTAACGAAAAAATAATAATTGTAACTCTTTTTTGAAGAGTTTGATCCTAGCTCAGAGTGAACGCTAGCGGTGCGCCTAACACATGCAAGTCGAGTGTGCCCGCAAGGGTAACACGGCAGACGGCTGCGTAACACGTTGGTACCTGCCCCGAACTCAGGGATAACCCGCCGAAAGGCGGGCTAATACCGGATAGTCCCGAAAGGGTAAAGATTTTTCGGTTCGGGAGGGGCCTGCGGCCTATCAGCTAGTTGGTAAGGTAACGGCTTACCAAGGCTATGACGGGTAGCTGGTTTGAGAGAACGACCAGCCAGAATGGAACTGAGACACGGTCCATACTCCTACGGGAGGCAGCAGTGAGGAATCTTCCGCAATGGGCGAAAGCCTGACGGAGCGACACCGCGTGAAGGATGAAGCCGGTTTCCGGTGTAAACTTCTGTTGTGAGGGAAGAAATTTTTGACGGTACCTCACGAGAAAGCATCGGCTAATTCTGTGCCAGCAGCCGCGGTAAGACAGAAGATGCAAGCGTTACTCGGAATTACTGGGCGTAAAGGGTCCGCAGGTGACTGACCACGTCTGGGGTAAAAGCACGTCGCTCAACGGCGTGTAAGTCCCGGAAACGAGTCGGATTGAGCTACTCAGAGGCATCTGGAATGTTGTGTGTAGGGGTAAAATCCGTTGATCCACAATGGAACGCCAAAAGCGAAAGCAGGATGCTGGGGGTATGCTGACACTCATGGACGAAAGCGTGGGGAGCAAACGGGATTAGATACCCCGGTAGTCCACGCCCTAAACGATGC
>CAYYFD010000005.1:0-25740 GCA_964471125.1 uncultured Candidatus Peribacteria bacterium | reverse complement strand
ACGGCAATCGTCTCTCTCTCGATGGTTGCTCCTCTCTCTGCACCATCGAAACTCTCCTTGCTGGAGGAGCGATCCCCACAACTTCTCCCCTCGGAACCTTCACCCTCGCAGCCGTCAATGGACCTGTCTACGTCCGCATGCCCGATGGTCGTATCGTCGTTCTTCCTCCCAATCAGCAGATCCCTGCAGGAGCTGTTCTTCTGGGACAGATACAACCTGTCGCTACTAGTCATCCTCCTGCTGGAGACACGGGGCCGGCGGCCGTTGCGGTCATAGCTTCGGGAGCAGGGGCGGGACTTGCGTGGGTACGGAGACGCCGAAAGTAGCCCGGCTTCGTTCGCGAACTACGCCGAGGCATCGCGGCATAGTCCCGCTCTTGCGGGACGACGCCGGATGGGTGCGGAGGAAGAGGAGGAATGATGGAACGAAGGAAATAGGGAAATAAGGATCGCCTTATTTCCGTAGTTCCTCATTTCCTTACTTTCCTTATTTCAGAATGTCCTTTAGATACTGGCCCGTGTAACTTGCTGATACTTTTGCGACTTCCTCAGGAGTGCCTTTGGCGATCACTAGTCCGCCGCCATCACCGCCGTCGGGACCGATGTCGACAACATAATCCACAGACTTCACGACATCGAGATTGTGCTCGATGACGAGAACAGTGTTGCCCTTGTCCACGAGACGCTGGAGTACGGAGAGCAGTCGCTTGATGTCTTCGAAGTGTAGCCCCGTTGTGGGTTCGTCGAGGATGTAAAACGTCTTGCCGGTTGCCCGCTTCGTGAGCTCTGTTGCAAGCTTGACGCGTTGCGCTTCGCCACCGGAGAGCGTTGTCGCGCTTTGTCCGAGGTGGATGTAGCCGAGACCGACGTCCTCGAGGGTCTGGAGTTTCTTCTGGATGGAGGGAATTGCTTCGAAGAAATCGAGTGCTTCGCGGATGGTCATGTTGAGTACCTCGGCGATGTTCTTTCCTTTGAAGGTCACTTCCAGCGTTTCGCGGTTGTAGCGCTTGCCCTTACAGGTCTCGCACGTTACGTACACATCCGGAAGGAAGTGCATTTCGATGCGCTTGAGGCCGTCTCCTTCGCATTCCTCACATCGTCCTCCTTTTACGTTGAAGCTGAAGCGGCCCGTTTTGTAGCCTCGGAGCTTTGCCTCGGGCGTGGTCGTGAAGAGATCGCGGACATCAGTGAAGATGCCGGTGTATGTCGCGGGGTTACTACGCGGTGTACGGCCGATAGGGGACTGATCGATGACAATGGCTTTATCGAGATGCTCGATGCCTTCGATCTTCCCGCAATCCTGCGGCTTGGTTTTCGCACCGTTGAGTGCGCGCTGAAGCTCCGGACCGAGGATGCCATGGATCAAACTTGATTTGCCAGATCCGGAAACTCCCGTGATGCCGATGAAGGTTCCGAGCGGAAGTGTGACATCGACATGCTGCAGGTTGTGGTGATGCGCATCGTGGATCACGATCGATTTGCCGTTTCCTTTGCGCCTCGTTTCCGGTGCTTCGATGAATGCCTTGCCGCTCAGGTATTGCCCCGTCACCGATGCGGGATTTGCGATAAGTGCCTCCGGTTTTCCTTCAGCGACAATGGATCCTCCGTATTTTCCTGCCCCGGGACCGATTTCCAGAAGATAGTCCGCAGTGCGGATCGTCTCTTCATCATGCTCTACGACGATCACGGTATTGCCGATGTCCCGAAGTTTCGTGAGTGTGGAAATCAGACGCGCATTGTCACGCTGATGCAGTCCGATACTCGGCTCATCGAGGACGTACAGAACACCCTGCAGTGCGGAGCCGATCTGTGTTGCAAGCCGTATGCGCTGGGCTTCTCCACCAGAAAGCGTTGCTGCAGACCGCGAAAGCGTGAGATAGGTGAGGCCGACATTCTGCAGAAACGAGAGGCGCGAGATGATTTCCAGAAGAACTTTTTTGACGATGGTGTATTCATAGGATGTGAGAGCGTTTGGTGTGTCGGATGGCATTAATGTTTCGAAGAACGTTTTTGCCTTATCCACACTCATATCCGTTGCTTCGACGATATGTATTCCCCCCACAATCACACCAAGTATTTCCCTTTTCAGACGTAGTCCTCCGCATGCAGTGCACGGGAGTTCCTGCATGTAGCCTTCGATCTGTGACCGGACGTAGCTGGAGTCCGTCTCGCGGTGCCGTCGTTCAAGATTGGGGATCACTCCCTCGTAGGTCGTCTGGAACGTGTTTTGAAATCCCTGAGCGTCTACGTGGACGGTGAGCTGCTTGGGGTAACCGTAGAGGATGATCTTGCGGATGGGATCCGAGACTTTTTCCCATGGCACATCGAGGGCGAATCCCATGTCTTTGGCGACTGCTTCGAGAACTGTCGTCATGAATCCCATGCGTGTTGCAGAGGTTGCCCACGGATGGATGGCACCTTCATTTACGGCAAGCTTTGTATTCGGGACGATCGTCGTGGCATCGATTTGTAAGATGGATCCGAGCCCGTGGCATGCGTCGCACGCGCCGTGAGGGGAGTTGAAGGAAAAACTTCGCGGTTCGATCTCCGGTACTGAAGCTTCGGGGTGATCGTTGCAGACAAAGCGCTCGGAGAAACGAATCTCTTCATTGCTCTCCATATCGAGAACCATGAGGCACCCTTCACCTTTTTTGAGCGCCAATTCAATCGAGTCCGCAAGGCGCGTTCTATGGGGATTACCTTCCGGCTTGATCTCCAGATCCTTCACCATGATGCGGTCGATAACGATGTCGACCGTGTGGTTCTTTTTCGGATCAAGAACGATGTCTTCATCGACGGTGACGATCTGCCCGTCGATGCGCATGCGCACAAATCCCTCTCTGCGGATGGCATCGAGGATCTTCTGGTGTGCACCTTTCCGTCCGTCGATGAGTGGCGCGAGGATGGCGACCTTCCGCCCCTCGGGCATGCCGGCAATCGTATCGACGACCTGACTGGAGGACTGCTTCTGGAGTTTTTTTCCGCACGTTGCACAGTGCACGCGCCCGACTTTGGCCCAGAGCAGACGCATATAGTCGTAGATCTCTGTGACAGTTCCTACGGTGGAACGCGGGTTTCTTGGTGCGGTCTTCTGGTCGATCGAAATCGCGGGGGAGAGGCCCTCGATGCTATCTACCTCCGGCTTCTCCATCTGCGAGATGAACTGACGTGCGTATGCGCTGAGAGATTCCACGTAGCGTCGCTGACCTTCGGCAAAGATCGTATCGAATGCCAGTGTCGATTTTCCCGATCCGGATAGTCCGGTGATGACCGTCAGTTGATTGCGGGGAATTTTTACATCGATGTTTTTCAGGTTATGCATTCTCGCGCCTTTAACAATAATGTAGTCCATGGTGGATTAATGGGAGAAAAGTATTGCGCCTGCCTGCCCTGAGCGAATCGCATTGCTCGCAAGCAATGTGATGAGTCGAAGGGTGACGATTATATAATCCATAGGGTATTTAAGGAGGAAGACGTGGAGGGGCGACGACGTGGCTCCGTAGAGACGTACCTTTGGTACGTCTCGTCGACGCGTTCTGGACATAACAAAAACGCCCGACGCGCGCGGCGGGGCGAGCCGTAAGCTTAGCAAGTTTCAGGAGTTCTGTCTAGGGTAAGAGCTGCAATCTCTGAGGGATTCAAGGAAAATAACGGACGGAAAAAGAGGAGATATTCTTTACATTGGCAGTTTTTTTTATATGTTGCTCCTATGGCAAAGATCACTATGAATGGCGGTCCGGAAGTGGCGGATGACTTGATGGGCCGCTTGGCAGCGGAACATATTCCAGCCTCTTGCAGAACGGGCGATTGCTTCATTGATATTTCATTCGACGATCAATTTAGTGCTCGAGTTCGCCAGTTGTTAGCTTCTGAAATACAGCAGCAGTAGAGGAGGTATACTCCATTGGTGTTCACCGGAATCATCGAAGCAACGGCAAAGATCCTGAGCCATGTTTCAGGATCATTGGAGATAGAGCGCCCCACGGCATTCACCGATCTTCGCATAGGCAGCAGTATTTCCGTAGCTGGTGTCTGTCTGACAATAAAAAAGTTGAACAAAAAATGTATTCAGTTTGATGTCATTGCAGAGACATTAAGCAAGACCACACTCCGGTCATATAAGGAGGGGGACAGGGTGAACCTTGAAAGGGCGATGAAAGCGGACGGCAGACTGGACGGGCATATTGTGCAGGGGCACATCGAAGCGACTGTTGAGGTAGTAGAAATTAAGAATGAAGAATTAAGAGTGAAGAATGAGACATTACTACGAGTTCATGTGCCTTCATCACTTTTATCTAGCATCATCCCCAAGGGATCAATTGCCATCGACGGTGTATCACTGACAGTTGCCGCCATCGATGGTGATTGCATTACTGTGGCACTTATTCCTCACACCTTGGAGAACACGACACTTGGTCAGCTGAAGAAAGGGGATCATGTGAATATTGAGACCGATGTACTCACTCGTCACAGGGCAAAAATCGACTAATTCTTCATTCTTAATTCTTCATTCTCAATTCACAATATATTCGTGCGCTCCCCATCCCCCAGCTCCGGCCCAATCAACGCTTCACCCGACTGGCGTATCGGTATTGTCTACTCCTCCTTCTATCCGGAGCTTATCTCCGTCATGCGCGAAGGTGCAGTGCAGGAATTAGTAAAGTATGGCATTCAGGAATCGTGCATCACACAATATGAAGTACCTGGCTCGTTTGAAATTCCCCTCATCGGCAGAAATCTTGCCGAGAAGAAATCCGTCGATGCTCTCATCGCTCTCGGGGTCATTGTTCAGGGGGAGACACATCATGCGGAGTTGATTGCACAGGAGTCCACACGCGGGATCATGGACGTGCAGCTTCGCTACGGCATTCCTTTTGCGATGGAGATTCTGTTTGTGGATGATTTGGAGACTGCCCGTCAGCGGACAGATAAAGGTGTAGTTGCAGCGGAAACCGTGCTCAGGACGCTCGCAGTGATGGGTGCTCAGAGTGTGAAGTAGGAAATGCGCAATTGCGTTCAATATGCGCAGTGATATGCTATATGTTACTTTCCGCCCCCTTTTCGTGCGCCAAACACTCTCTGCAGCTCTTGTACTTTCTCTCGGTCTTGTTCCGTTTTCGGCTCTTGCAAGCGCCAACTCCTTCCCCGATGTTCCGCAAGATCACATGTATCGTGAGGAGATTGAGGAGCTGGTAGGGTCCGGAATTATCAATGGTAATGACGATGGCACATTTGCGCCCGAGCGGTCGGTCAATCGCGCGGAAATGCTTGCGCTTCTCTATCGTGCCGCGGGTCGCACACCAGATCCCACCGCCGGAAACTGTTTTCCGGATGTAGCGGGCTGGTACGAGTCCTATGTCTGTGATGCTGCCGCCAATCGTTTAGTGCAGGGATATCCGGATGGGAACTTCCGTCCCGGTTCTTCCGTGAACCGTGCAGAGGCTCTCAAGATGATCATCGGTATGTTCGGTATCACTACCGTGAAGTACGGGGTTGAGCAGCGTGACATCATCAAGTTCGTCGATGTCTCTACATCAGCATGGTACAGCGGGTACCTCTACACAGCGTTTACATCGGGCATTCTGCCGATTGCCGGTCAGGAGGGTGCGCGCTTCTATCCTGAGTGGCCACTGATGCGCGGAGAGGCAGCCGCGTATATTTCCAATGCGTTGCATGTAGAGCTCAAGCAGGATCGGGCAAGCAGTGCCGCACATGAATCAAGTATCGCAGCAGCATCATCTGCCGCACAGGCATCGTCGATACCGGGCGCAACAAGTGCAGCTGCAGTTTCTTCTGCACAGCCTGTTTCCCAGAAAGTACTCTTCCCGTTCACCACGAGCGGAAAGTTTTCGGGGAAGCAGACCTACTCCTACACGTTTACGGTCCAGAGCGATGCCGTTGCTCTCACGACAGTAAAACTGACAACGGCCAACGGAGCAGTGACATGCCGTTTGTACTTGCTCGGCAAGGAGGGGTTCAGCACGGAGTATTATCTGGGCACACAGGAGGGCGACTCCTGCACGCTTCTCACTGCGCTTCGTGCCGGTGACTATCAGCTTCAGCTCCAGCCGACAGTCGCAGATACCAGCTTCACGGTGGATATGAATACCGCAAAGGGTGATGGCAATGACGGGTTTCGTGAGAGTAAGCGCATTCTTCCGGGAATCGTAAAAACCGTGACGCTCATGTCCAATAACTACGCGGATTACTACACGTTCAGCGTTCTGAATGAAGTGAGTATGAAGGTGGAGTTGAGCAATGTCAGTCCCCTGAAGTGTATGGTCAATCCTCTGGATGATGTGGACCTTGCGAGTTTCTCCGGACCGCAGTGTAACCAGACATACCTCTATCCGAAGGGAACCTACGTCGTTTCGGTGGCACGTGGCGCAACGAAGAGCGCCAAGCAGACGTATACGATTATGCTTCGGTAGGCAGGAGGTTGGAATTTTGATGGAGTATCTGGTTGCAGATTGCAGGTTGCAGGTAAGCTGAATATGTACGTTCAGTTATGACTGCATTCGCCTCCATCCCTTCGGCTCTTGATGCACTACGATCCGGTCGCATGATTATTGTGGTTGACGACGAGAACCGCGAGAACGAAGGAGATTTAGTGATGGCAGCCGAGCATATGACCACCGAGAGCATGAATTTTATCATTCGCAATACTGGGGGTGTGGTTTGTCTTTCTCTGAGCAATGGTATTGCGGATCAACTGGATCTTCCGCTCATGGTCGAGCGCAACACTTCGCGGTTACAGACGCCATATACCGTCAGCATCGAAGCTGCGGAGGGAGTGACGACGGGAATCTCTGCTGCGGACCGCGCACAAACCGTTCGCTCCGCAATCAATCCCGTTGCACGTGCTGAGGATCTGCGACGCCCCGGTCATGTGTTTCCGTTACGCGCCCAAAACGGAGGCGTGCTCGTGCGTGCCGGACATACCGAGGCATCTGTGGATCTCTGTCGCCTTGCGGGTTTGCGTGAGGGCGCGGTGATCAGTGAGCTGATGAATGCAGATGGTTCGATGATGCGTTTGCCGGAGATAGAAATTTTTTCAACTATGCACGATCTCCCCATCGTCACGATTGCCGATCTCATTGCGTACCGCCGGCGTACAGAGACCTTCATCCGCAAGGAAGCGGAGACAGATCTCGAGACGGATACAGGAAAGTGGCATCTTACGGTGTACAGCGACACGTTGCGCGGGAGAGAGCATGTGGCACTCGTGAGAGGCACTATCGATCCGATGCAGCCCGTACTCACGCGTGTGCATTCGGAGTGTCTTACCGGCGATGCATTCGGTTCGTTGCACTGCGATTGCGGCGCGCAGCTGCAGGCGGCTATGGAAGCGATAGCTGCGGAGGGAACAGGAGTACTTCTGTATCTGCGTCAGGAGGGAAGAGGGATCGGGCTAGCCAATAAAATTCGTGCGTATGATTTGCAGCAGCGGGAGGGGATGGATACCGCGGAGGCTAACGAGAAACTTGGATTCCCGGTGGATCTTCGGGAGTACGGCATCGGCGCACAGATTCTCCGTGACCTCGGTGTCGGGCATTTGCGGCTCCTCACAAACAACCCGAAAAAAATTATTGGGCTCGACGGTTACGGACTGCATATTGTCGAGCAAGTACCTCTGCACATAATTCCTACAACAGAATTTCAAAGGAAATATCTCATCGCGAAGCGCGAAAAACTTGGACATTGGTTGCCGCATGTGTGAAAAAATATTTTTATCATGCATTTTTCCGTTCGCATACACGATCACATTTTAATTTCTGCGCCGCATGAAATTATTTGCGCGGCCTGTAATTGCATATAATGAAATCCTACTTACTTCTTTCCCCGCTTCTATCATGGTTAAGCGCAAGAAGGCTCCGGCCAAGAAGACGAAGAAGGCTTCCGCGAAGAGGAAGACCGCAACAAAGAGGAAGACCAAGAAAAAGAAATAGGTTCCTCTCTACAGAAAGCCCTCATTTCGGTGCGGGCTTTTTGTTGTGTGGAAAAAATATCTGCAATCTTGACCGAGTGTCATGCTGAGTAGTCCGCCTCAGGCGGATGTATCGAAGCACGATGTACGGATTATTGTTTCTCCAATTCCTCCAGCATCTTTTCCAATTCCTTCGATTGTTCGTGCATCACAGGATCCAGCTTCCATGCTTTTTGGAAAGCGTGCAGGCCCTCTTTGTACATTTCTTTCTTTCCATATGCGGCACCGAGCTTGGTAAGTGCGGGAACGTTGTACGGATCTTCTGCGAGTGCTCGCTCCAGCAGCGTGATGGCTTCATCGGCATCACCGCGATCGAGAAGTACGGAAGCAAGATTAATGACAGCTGCGAGATTGTGCGGGTCCAGATCAACCGCTTTTCGAATGAATTCCTCCGCCTTTGCGCGATTGCCGAGATCTCTGTAGATCACCCCCGCATTATTGAGCGGTGGCGAGTAATCGGGGCGAATGGCGATTGCCTTTTCGTACAGTGCCAGTGCTTCATGGTATTTCCCGCGTTCCTGCTCAACAACCGCGAGGTTGAAATGAATCACGGCACTGCCGGGATTTTTTTCCATGGCATCCCGGAAGAGTGTTTCACTATCGCCCCACAGCACGCTTCTCTGAAATGAAGCGAAGGCGAATGCAGGAAGGATGATGATACTGAACATGGTTGTGATGATCGTTACGGGTACATGCCAGCGGTTTTTTTGAAGGAGCGACCATCCGACGGCGAGGATGTACAACAATCCAATCTGCGCGATGCCGATGTACCGGTCCGAGGCGAAGTAGAGGCTGCCCATTTTTGAGAAGTTCGCAAACGAAGGCGCGAGCATCATTAGGAAAAAGAGCAGGGAGAACATTGGCGCTCTGCTGCGGCGAAGGGCAAAGAGCGATAGTAGAGCAATTGCGGTGATCAGTACTACAGGAATCATAAATTCCATACGTGCGAAGGTGATCGGTGTATTTTGGTGGTAGATCGATGAGAGAGAAAACGGGAAGAGGTAGGTGATGGGGTAGAAGATGATGGATTTTGCAGAGAGCAGAAGAGTTTTTATTGGCGTAAGTGATGCAATGTTCGATGTTTTGCCGAAGAGCGCGATGACGATGAATATTGCCGAAAGAAAAGCAAACGGTACGACTTCCCTGAATGTTTTACGGTTGATGGTTCGTTGTTCACGCCAATCCATCAGTAGGAGAATGGCCGGAAGCAGAACAACGGAAACTTTGGCAAGTAGTGCGAGTGCAAAGAGTGCGACAGCGCTTATGTATCTCTTGCGATCTTCGGAAGTACGGTAACTTTCCCATGCAAGAAGTGTCGCGAGGAAGAGAGTGTTGCTGAGTAGGTCTTTTCGCGCACTTACCCAGCAGACTCCTTCGGAGTTCATAGGGTGAATGGCGAAGATCAGTGCTGCAGCGAATGCCACCCATCGTGTCAGGTTCCAGCGTTGCAGCAGAATGTAGACGAGGATGGTACTTGTGATGTGAAGCAGGAGATTGGTCGTGTGAAAGACACTTGCGTTCATCCCAAAGAGCACATGCTCCATTTGGTACGACAGAAATGTCAGTGGGATGTACAGCTCTGGATCGTATGATGTGAATACCGCCCAAATGGAGTACAGCGAAAGATGTTTTACCAGAGGGTTTTCATACACGAGTATGTCATCGTCCCATACGACAAATCCGTTCCCGAGCGAGTAGGCATAGACCGCAAAAGGAACGAGAATAAGGAGGAGAAGGGGAAGCCAGTCGATAATTGATCGTCGTTTGGACACATGGGAATTGTATACAAAAAACCGCCCTGCGCGATCTACGATAAACCTTTAGAATAGAAATATGCTCCTGTAGCTCAGCTGGGTCGTCGAGGGCTTGTCCCGAGACGCAATCAAAAAAACCGACCTGTACGATCTTCGATATGTGTTTAGAATAGTCATGTGCTCCTGTAGCTCAGCTGGATAGAGTACCTGGCTTCGAACCAGGGGGTCGCAGGTTCAAGTCCTGCCGGGAGCACCATCCGTCTGCGCTCCTGCGGGAGCTACGCCGAGATTGGTGCTTGTAAAAGCGATTGAGAGGATGCCTCGGCGAAGTCCGCAGACGAAGCCGGGCAAAAACGACTGAACGCTCAGTTCCTCAAAATCTCCCATAGGGAGCGCCATACATGATTCATCGCAAAAAAAGCTGACAGCTGACAGCTGCAAGCAAAAAGCCTATAATGCATATTCGTGAAGCGCCTCCTCCTTTCTATCGCGATTCTCCCCGTCCTCGCATTTGCGCAGGGGAGTCTTCCCGTTGCCTTTCTCGATGTCCTTGGGCATCCGCATGAATCTTACATCGAGCTCCTCCATAGTCAGGGGATTGTACAGGGGTACGGCTATGGCATCTTCCGTCCGGATATCCTGATCAACCGTGCGGAGTTTCTGAAAATTCTTATGTTGGCCGCCGAAGGATCGAGTATTTATGAGACAGAAAATCGCCGGTGTTTTGAGGATTTCCGCGGAAATGATCAGTGGTACTGGCTTCATGCGTGTGCGGCAAAGGACCGTGGTATCATTGAGGGATACCCCGATGGTACCTTTCGCGGAGAGCAGCCGGTGAATCTTGCCGAGGCACTGAAGATTGCTGCAGGCGCATGGAACATAGAGCTTCTTCAGTCGATCCCACCGCCTTTGAACTGGTATGACCCCTATATGGAGCTCGCTTCGGAGCGGGGACTGCTGAAGTATTTTTCCCGTAATCCGTCACATTTGCTCACGCGCAGTGAGATGGCATACCTGATTGTGGAGTTCGGTGAGCAGATTGCGTATGTAGACTCCTCCGCATCATCTTCATTTTCCTCTGCCTCTTCCGGAAGGCGGGAGTCATCTTCCTCCCGTAGTGCTCTGCAGGATTATGGCACTTGCGGCAACGGTGGACTGGAATATGGTGAGGAGTGCGATGACGGAAATAGTATGGATGGTGACGGTTGCTCCAGCATCTGCGTGATTGTTCCGGAGACCATTCGTCATGGCGTATTGCTTATCGAGCAGCGCACGCTCGGTTCGGTTGCGCGTGCTGCAGGAAGCAGAGATATCACCTTTATGGCCTTTGATGCCACTGCATCCCGTCAGGATGTCTGGATGACCGGACTGAGTGTACGGGCCGCTTCCGGAAGCCTCACTACCGCGACCGGATATCGTCTCCTTGCAGACACCGACGGAGATGGCATTGCGGATCTCACCGTTGCGCAGGGTAGATCCCAGAGTTCACGCCTGACATTTGCTGATTTTCAGGTGCAGATCCCTGATGGTGTCTCTGTTCGTATGGAGATCCGTGCAGATCTCTCTCCGAATATTTCCGGTGTGAGTCTTGGTCTGGCTTTCGATACTGCCGATGCAGGGTTCATCAGTGCCACAGGCGATGCAGATGGAGAGGATCTTCTCGGTATTGTGCTGGATGCCGATGACTGCGGACAGAGTCTTTGCTGGATTCGCGTTCGTACACTTCCGGTCAGTCTGGTGACGGTCCAGACGGTGGGCAGTCTCTATGTCACGCGTGACAGCATTCCGTCCCCGAGCAGATTGGTGCTTGCCGGTGAATTTAGTGATGTACTCCTGCGACTCACCTTCCATGCTGTTGATGAAGACATCACTGTCCGCAGACTTGCGATACGGGGAGCAGCGTCTGCCATAGAACGACTGGAGCTTTTTGATCCCGGATCCAGTACACCGTTTGCCATAGCACGGACTTCCCAGTGCGCGGTGCTCACCGCAGGTCACCTCTGTTCTGCGACGGATTTTACGGTGAAGCAGGGCACAGAGAGGCGTGTGCTGGTTCGCGCCGTACTGAAGTCCGATGTGGAGGGTGCTGCGGGTAACGAATCTTTTTCATTGCGTCTTACAGACAGTACCGGCACTACGCATGCCGTAGATGCACGTGGAGTGCGTTCGGGTGCTGATCTCTCGCAAAATGACGGTGATGCTTTCGCCGAGGGTGAGATGTTTGTCGGGGTCAGTACTCCTGCAGCGAATGCAGAAATTACCGGACCCACACATGACGTTGTCCTCAGCAAACTTGGATCGATTGTCAACGATCACACGGATGTGGACGATACGCCCGTTCCCGTCGGCGCTGCGACTATCGCTGCTTTTCATTTTACAGCCCTCCAGAATCGCAATACGAAAAACGGAACGAATGATGTCGAGATCCGTACGCTTGTCTTTACAGTCTCTGCCAATAACGTCGAAGTGGATCCGGATTCTTTTGAGCTTTTCAATGTGCTGGACGCCAATATTCGTCAGCCTTGCTCCGCCAATCAGTCTTCGCTGGAGATTACGGTGACGTGCAGCGATATTGCTTCCACGCTCTCTTCCGATATCGATGCGGGACAGAGTATTACGCTTGGATTGCGTGCAGCGGTGACGGATCCGGAGGTGATTGACGGGGGAAGTTCTCTGCAGGTGCGACTTGTCGCTCTGTCCGACAGAAGCACGCTTGGTACCGTCGAGTGGCACGATCAGAGCAGACTTGTGCGCTGGGTGGATCTCCCCGTGACGACGGTGCGTTCGACGCTGTATAGGACGCGATAACATGGGAATAGACTGAAAAATGAAGGTCACGCATGCAAGACGGACGCATTTCTTCTTTTCCAACACTCGTAGATGTCTCCCGTATCAAGGCACGACCGCCACGTCGAGATCGATCTCCTTCGCTCTGCAGCAATTCTTTGCATGGTGATCTATCACATGATGTACGACCTTTGGGCCTTCTATGACTGGCGTATAGATCCTGTAGCAGGAGGATGGTGGCTTTTTGCCCGTGCTACAGCGACACTCTTGCTTCTCCTTGTCGGTGTCAGTTTTGCTATCTCCTGGCATCGTGCTATGTCTTTCCCCGCCGGCGCCCAAAAAGCCCGATGGAAATATCTGCGACGCGGCATGATGATTTTTCTTTGCGGCATGCTCGTTTCCATCGTGACGTATCTCTTCGATCCTTCGACCTATGTTCGTTTTGGCATTTTACATTGCATCGGCGTCAGCATTGCACTGCTCCCGCTCTTCACGAAACTGAGGGGGTGGAGTGCTTTTGCCGGAATAGCAATGATCGCGGGAGGATGGGTGGTGCAAGCTAGAACTGCATCGACATTTCTTCTGCTTCCACTCGGCATCATGCCTTTTAGCTTTGCGAGTGTTGATTACTTTCCACTCCTTCCATGGTTCGGTGTCGTTCTGATCGGCTACGCTATCGGTCATGTCGTATATATTCGTAGGAATTTCCGGAGTCCGCTCACCTGCAAAACCGCTCTTTGTCGATCGCTTACTTGGCCCAGTCGGTATGCACTTTTGATGTATCTGCTGCATCAGCCGATGCTTCTTTTGCTCTTATGGATTATCAATAAAGTACATCATATCTAATGCATTCGATGTGGGGGAATTACCCTCCAAACACCTGTCCGAGAATATTGCTTGCACCTTGCCCTCTTTGTGGTGCCCGGAGGAAGGGATTGAGTTGCTCTGCAAACGTCCGGAGATTTCTGGACTGCAGGTAGATCGTCCCGGGACCAGTAAAGGCGCACGCAAGCCCTTCGCCTGTAGTTATCATGCCGGTGAGGCCCTCGCCCATGCGTTCAATGGAATAGGGCATAGATGCGGGGAAAGCGACGATGTGGCCGTTATCCACAACAAATTTTTCGCCACTCTTCAGGTCTTTCTTTAAAATTCCTCCAAAACTCGAGATAAACATCTTACCTGTGCCTGAAGTGCGGATCATAAAAATTCCCTCGCCGGAGACAAAACCTTTCCATCCGGAGAAATGTGTATCGGTTGCGATCCCCGACTCAGAAGCGAGAAAAGATCCCCCCTGTACGATGTACTCATCGCCCTTCAGCGGAATGCATTCCACATCCCCGACTGCGCGCGGAGCAAGGTAGATTTCGGTGCCGTCTTCCCGTGCCTTGATCGTGGTCACAAAGAAAGATTCGCTCGTGAGAATTGTTCGCTTGAGCGCACTGAACATGCCTCCTTTCATCGTTCCGTGTATCTCAGGGTTTCCTCCTGCAGCGAGGATCGCTCCGCTTTCAGCATGGATTTCCTGCCCGGCGTTCAGGCGGAATTTCAGAGCAGAATAGCTCGGTTTTGCGAGGATTTCGTAGTTGGCGGATTGTTCTGCCGATTCCTGCGGCATCTCAGGTGTTTTAGCGAAGGAGAGGAGGCGGGATTCTTTCATAGGAGAGTGGGATGCACGATGTAGAAATTGTACCCTTACTTAAAGCCTTTTTCATGCAGGAGTCTGTAAAGGTACTGATCGGCTTTTTTGGAAGCGCAATACTTCACGTTCGATTGCTCTCCTGCCGAAGACCATAAAGAGCCCCGGTCGGATCATGATCTCCACGATAAGAGAAAGAAGTGACCCGCCGAACATGGTGATACCCAGAGGATAGAGAATCTCGGTGCCAGGCTTCCCCGCGCCCATGATGAGCGGTATGAGGGCAAGGAGTGTGGTCGCCGAGGTCATGACCATCGGCGTGATGCGATTCAAACTGCCATGGACAATCAGCTCTTCGCTGAATGGCATACCTTCTTCTGTAGCCTGATAAATGTAATGCTCGATGAGTAGGATGCCGTTTCGTGCGGCTACTCCGAGTAGCGAGATAAGGCCAACGAGGCTGGCGAGATTCACAATGTTTCCTGCAAAGAGAATCGCGATCATTCCTCCCAAGTACGTCACAGGTACGATGATAAGCACTTGCAGCACAAAGGCCATGGATCGAAACTTGAAGTAGAGTGACCCGATGACGCCGATAAAGGCGAGAATGCTATAGAGGATCAGCTTTCTCGATGATTCTTGTTGGCTTTGGTACGTGCCCTCATAGCTGAGGAAGTACCCTTGGGGCAGCTTCAGTTCCTTTCCCACACGTTCCTTCAGCGCCTCGATGATCGTGACGCTATCTCCATCAAGAATGCCAGATGAGATAACCACGCGCCGTTGCCCATTATCATGGCTGATGCTGCTACGCCCTTCCCGAATAGCAACATCCGCGACAGCGGAGAGAGGAATGATGGTATCTCTCGGCGTACGGATAAGTAGTCGCCCGACATCCTCAGGAGAGCGTAGGGAGCGCTCGTCGAGACGGATCACGAGCGGAAAGCTCCGCGATCCTTCGAGGATCTGCCCGATTTTCTCTCCTGCAAGCTGCACTTCGAGGATGTCTGTGAGATCACCGAACACAAAGCCATATTGCGCTGCTCGCTCGCGGTTCGGGGTGATAACGACCTGCGGCACTGCAATACCCTGTTCTACAACGGGATTCAATGTGCCCGGGATTTGCGCCAGAATATCGCGGATCTGGTTTGCGTGTGTCTGCAGTTCGTCCAGATCCGGCCCGAAAATCTTGATGACAAGGGGGGCGCGTACGCCGGAGAGAAGGTGCTCGATGCGATGAGAAATCGGCTGACCAATGCTCACATTCGCTCCCTCCAAGTTCAGAGAAGCAAATGCAGTTTTGACATCGGCGATGATGACATCTTTTTTCCGGCCGGCGAGATCGATATCCACCTCAAGTTCCGAGACGTTCACGCCGTTTGCATGTTCGTCTTCCTCCGCGCGTCCGGTGCGCCTTGCCACGGATTTCACGCCCTGGATACCCAGCAGAGCCTGTTCGGCTGAAGAGCTGATTTCACGGGAGTTGATGATCGACGCCTCGGGAGGAAGTGCAATCGCGATCGTCAGGGTTCCTTCATTGAAGGGGGGCAGGAATTCCTTGCCTGCACGCATGAACATCAATGTCGTCACAACGATCGATACGAGGATGATCGTCACTCCGATATGCGGTCTTCGAATATTCCAGCGGATAATAGGTTCGGCGGTACGTTTCAGTAGCCGCACGATCCATGTTTCCTTCTGATCCTGCATAAGTCGTGAGCGCGGCAGGAGATAGTACGAAAGAATGACCGTAATGGTCATCGCGACGAGAGTGGATGAAAGGAGAGCGATGATGTACGCGATGGCGAGCGGTGCAAGTAGACGTCCTTCGATGTTCGAGAGCGAAAGAAGCGGGAGGAAAACAAGGACGATGAGGACGGTTGAGAAAATGATCGAACCGCGCACTTCAGAGCTGCCGCGTACGACCACTTCATAGACTGAGAGGGGCTCTTTACGCGAGCGGTTCTCTTTGAGCCAACGAATGATATTTTCCACATCGACCAATGCATCGTCGGTCAGCTCCCCAATCGCCACGGCAAGACCACCGAGGGTCATAACATTGATATCGATCCCGAGCCAACGGAGAATGACAATCGCACTGATGAACGAGAATGGAAGAGCAACCAAAGTGATGACGATCGCCCTCCAGTTTTTGAACCCCAAGAAGAAAACGAGCACTAGAATGACGAAGATCGATGCATCCCGTGTCGCTTCCACGGCATTATCGATGCCGTTTTCAATGAATTTCTCCTGCTTGAAAAGGTCTGGATGGATTTCGACATCGTCGCCGAGGCTCGATTCTAGCGAGGCCAGCGCCTCTTCGACGCGCTGGGTGAGATCGACGGTATTCACGCCTGGCTGCTTGGTGATACTCATGACTACGCCAGCTTTCCCGTTTACACTCGCATCCCCGCGCGGATTGAACTGAGCGCCTTTACGCACGGTGGCAACATCGCGTAGGTACACGAGCGTTCCCTCGTGTTCGGCGATGACGGTGTTTCCCAGAAGTTCAACATCGGAGGTGCGGCCGAGGATGCGGATGGGATATTCTGTCGTATCGGTTGCAACAAACCCTCCGCTTTTATTTTCAGAGATTGCAAGTAGCTTCTCCTCAAGTTCCGCAATGGTCAGCTGTGCGTTTGCGAGTCGTACTGGATCGACAAGAACTTGGTATTCCTGAATTTCGCCGCCCAGCACCGTCACCTGAGCGACGCCGGACACCGTGAGAAGTTTGGGGCGTATCGTCCAATCCGCAAGCGTCCGCAGATCCCGCGCGTTGATCTCGCCAGTCTTGCTGGAGAGACCCACAAGCTGGATTTCTCCCATAATGGAGGAGATCGGTCCCAATTCCGGCTCGACGCCCGGCGGCAACGGAGAGGATTGCAGCTTCTCGGAAATAATCTGACGCGCCAAGTAGATATCCATCTCCCAGTCGAATTCCACGAAGACGAGCGAGAGTCCTGGTGCGGATACGGATCGGACGCGCTCCACATTGGGAGCGCCGTTCATGACGGATTCGATGGGCAAAGATATAAGCGTTTCCACCTCTTCCGTTGCCAAGCCTTCCGCTTCACTGAAGATGGTAACCGTAGGACGGTTGAGATCTGGCAGGATATCCACGGGTGATGTGACCGTGATGTACGATCCGTAGATCAGAAACAGGGTAGCTCCGATGAGCACGGCAATGCGGTGCGTGAGAACAAGCCGTACGAAGCGATCAAAAAAATTCATGAGTTAGGGAGGTATTAAAGCTTCTTCGTATCAATTTCTAATCCGGATGTAAGTTCGACTGGAGACTTCACGACGATCCAGTCTTTTGCGGTGAGGCCAGACTTTATGTATGCGTATCCACTGTTCACAAACATCACTTCGATCTTCTTTGCTTCAGCAGTCACATCAGGACTCACCGTCCAAACAGTGCTGGAATCCTTGCTCAACTGCAGTGCAGCTTCGGGGATCACAAGCAGAGAAGGGTCTTGTGTGACGGGGATCTGCACACGAATCGTCATCTGCGCTAGAACACGATCTGTATTGTCCTGCGTGGGCACATCTGCCTCTACTTGAATCGTCCTGGAATCGGGATCGACGGACTGCGCAATGCGTTGGATGACGGCAGTGAATTTCTCGGATGGAGCCGATGTTGGTGAGAAGGTGACAGTTGTGCCAACGTTCACGAACGGAAGATCTGCCTCAGAAATATTGAAACGGATGTACTTTTTTCTGTCATCGATCAAGTTGAAGACAGGTTTCTCTAAGGTGACGCTCTCTCCGGCATTCACATATCGCTTGGTGATGACGCCGGAAAACGGAGCAATGACCGTGCGACCGGCACCCATCTGCTGCTGGAGGCGAACGATATCTGCGGCAATAATTTCCGTGTCGAGGTCGGCATTCTTTCGCCCACCTTGGATCTCGACGATTTTCTGCTGTGTCGTCGCTTGGAGTTTTGTGCGTTCCGGTGCGATCTGTTCGATTTGGCTGTCGGTCGTCGCGAGAATCCTCAGCTTCTCCGCTTCCAGGCTCTTCACGTCGCTATCTGCTTCGGTGAGGTCTGTGGTGATCTCAAGCAAGTGATCGGTCACCTCTGCAGCCTCTTTACGAATACGATCTACTGCTTTGGCATCAAATGCCGGAGATTCGGAGATACTGAGCGAAATCTGGCGTGCTTTCTGTCCGAGCTCCGTAGCCTCTGCGATGAGCGTCAGCGAATCCGTCGCGCCTGCCTTCACCTTTCTCTCGAATGCAATGATCTGGTATTCGAATGTCTGTCGGTCCATGCCGCCGGGCATCACAATTTCCTTGCGGCGATAGTAATCATAGGGAGAGTTATTGAAATAGTTCGAGATGCCATCTGAGCGTGTAAATAGCACTTCATTGAGGCTATCCAGCAAGTCGTAGGCGGCATTGTTGACAGCACTGAGTCGCTGCTCCTTCACCTTCTGCAATCCTGCGATCTCCGCATCGATCTTTTGCAACTCAGCATCTTGTTCCTTCTGCAGCGACAACGCTTGCACATCGAGCTTCTCGAATTCTGATTCCCGTTCTTGCTCTGCTGCTTTGATATGGGAATCAACAGAAATTGTGGCACGCCTCTTCGCGATCTCCAGTTCTTTCTGTTTAAAATTAATCTCGGCAGCGAGCTGCTGCTGGCTTTGATCGGCTCGCAGTATGGCTAAGACTTGCCCCTGACGAACGCGACTGCCGAGGTTAGCCGCAAGCGATTGAATGACTCCATCCTGCGAAGGGAAGAGATCCGCTTGTTGCTGAGCGAAAACCTGCCCCGCCGCTTCTATCGACACTTGGACTGTATCGGCACTTTTTGGCTGTTCGACGGTGACAATGGGGAAGTTCGAAGTTGCGCCGGTTACGTCAGAACCTTCGTGGCCTCCATCATGACCGGGGCTCGCTCCTGCGTACCCCTGGCTAATGATGAAAGCCAGAAAGAGACTCGAAATCACTAAGCCAGTAGCTGCAGGGACAGCTTTGAGAGCGAACCATCGGAGAGCGGGAGGACGCTTATCCCATGCTTGCCTCAGGAGTGAAAGAAAAGATTCCATGGTCATTGTGAAGGAAAGAAATATCAATGGCGGTGCGGTGGCTCGTTGCTATCGTCGTGCGACGAGGAGTGACCGTGGGCAGGCTCATTCGGATCATCGACGTGATCTGCGGGAGATGGAGAATCATCGTGAGGCTGTACATTTGTTTCGCCCTTGTGGTGATCGTCGGAGGAAGCACTCGATGTTGCAGAGTCTGCGACGGGTGCTTGTGCTTCTTTTTGGGCAGCAGGCTTTTTATCTGCAGGTTTTGCATCTTTGGTTCCGCTGCTACAAGCGGCGAGACTCAGAGTGAGAAGGGAGATAGAGAGAAGGGTGAACGAACGCATACAGAAAAGGGAAAAATGAGAATGCCGAGTACGCTCAGCAAATGCCTCTGCCAAAAAAGCAGCGGCAGGAAATAAAAACGGGTGTCTAAATCCTCAAAAAGAGGAGAGGAGGTTTATGTGATGATGTACCTTCCCGCATTGCAAAAAAGGATGGAGCTTTGCCATCGGCTCCAATCTGGAAAGAGGCAATTCTCATTGTGAGGGCTGCGACTGCTTGTACGGAAATTTGTGCACCAGTGTGACACGTGGTCATTGCCTGTATCTCTGCAGGATGATCTGTGCATCCATCCGCTCCTGTGGCTGTTGTATCTTCATGAGGAACAGTTTCATCATGAACATCACTGTCTGCTTTTAGTACTACAGATAACATGCTCTGTAGATTCGATCCACCAGAGTCATGGTCGGCATGAACCTGTACTGCAGGTGAGAGCAGGATCATAAGCAGGAGCAGGCGCGAAATGATTCTGGATAATGTGGTCATCAGGTGAGAAGTAAAATAGACGATTTTCGCAGTGATGTCAATTCTTATTGATCCTTGGAAAGTTCTGAAAATACTCTTGTAAGCCCTTCCTCCGCCGTGCATGACGTCTCCTGCACCTTGAGGCCCATGAAGGACTGGAGAGCAACTGATGGCAGGAGGGCGCTCACAACTGTCTGACCATTTTCTTCACGCAGTACAACATTACAGGGAAGTGCCAGCGCGACATCAATGTTGTCTTGCAGTGCCTGGTATGCGAGCTGTGGATTGCACGCGCCAAGGATTTTATGCGGAGGATGAACAATGCCGAGTTTTTCCTGGAGCTTCGCCTGTATATCTATTTCCGAAATGACGCCGAATTTCTCTTTCTGGAGCGCTGCACGTACCATTTGCTCGGCTTCCATGAGAGGAAGCGGAAGCGTGGTCTCAAAGCTGTAGGCAGTTTTTTTCATGATGCTTGGGGGAAGGAGATGGCATGAAGAGAGATACAACCATAAATAGACCAGACAGTATCCATCGTTGCGCCGTGTTGCGCTGCGAGCGTGAAGAGTTGTCCGCGGATCTGAAGAGGAGCAGATGCTTCGATGCGAAGAATAAAAGCAGCGATCGGTGTGAGCCACTTTCTGTGTGGGATTGAAAAGTCACAGAGCAGGAAAACCCCGTCCGGTTTAAGTATTCTTCGTACATCATGAAAGGCAGCACGTTGCGTATCCGTATCCAGATGATGAAACATAAGACTGCTCACAGCGACATCGACACTGGCATCGGCAAACGGCAGATTGGCTATGGATGCAACTTCATATGCTATCGATTGATGTACGTCTTTTTGTCGGGCGATAGTGATGATTGCGGGGTCAATGTCGATGCCGTGTAACTGCAGATCCGGCCGGCGCGAAGCGATGAGACGCAAGACTGTACCCGGTCCGCAGCCGAGGTCTGCGATCTTTGCAGTATGCGGCGCCCGCTGCGAAACTTCATCGGCAATCCGCTTCCAGATGCGATGGGCGAACGGGCGGGCAAGCGCTTCGTAAGAGGAAGTGAGGAAGTGCCAGTGAGCGGCGGGGATAAAGGATGGTTTCATGACTATTCCACGGTAAACATTCCCATCATTCCGTTGCTGAGGTGCTCGGCGATGTGACAATGGATCATCCAGTCGCCGGGATTGGTCACGTCCAGCAGAATATCGACGATAGCGTCCTTTGGAACAAGTACCGTGTCCTTCCAGACAAGGCTTTCACTTGGATTTCCATTTACAGAAAGCACGAGGAACCGCTGACCGTGGAAGTGCATCGGATGCTGCATGGGGTGCATGGAATCTTTATCGTTGATGATGCGGATCTTCACTTTTTCACCCTTGGTGAATGCATAGTGGATATCCATGTTTTCTTTGCCGGAAGCTTCATCGACGAGTTTCCACTGCGTGTTTGCCTTCGTCGCCATGCTGTTCATCATCGCCATGGAATCTTCCCATTCGATTCCGTCTGCAGCAGTTCCATGATCCATCATCATGCCGCCCATCATGTGACCTGTTACAGAGAGATGGATCGTCTCGTCAGGATCCTTTGCGGAGTATTCCGAGACAAGATCTGCTGCTGCAGCCATTTCCGCATTTGTATCGAGGAGGGGAAACTTCTGTACGTAGGAAGGCGATGAGGAAGACTCTTTTACAAAAACAGAAGCCAACGTATAGACCTGCGGACCGATGTGTTTCAGGGTTATTTCTCCATCTGTTTCAAAAAGCACATCGACGATTGCCCGTTCAGAGGGGGCGAGAGTGATGCTGTCAACGAATTTTTCCGTGCCGATCTTTCCGCCGTCCCCGCCAATCAGTTTCATTTGCGCTCCCTCAAGCGCGAGCTTGAACGTGCGGGTATTGGCGGCATTCGTGAAGAAGAAGCGCAGCACATCGCCTCTTTTGGCTTCCGATAGGATCGGATTGATTGCACCATTTACAAGCATCACGTTGCCGAACCGTCCCATGAGGGCATGGTCGGCCTCTGCTTTGCCGTACGAGAGCGGTGTGCCGTTTTTCCCGAGTAGAAGATCATCGATGAAAACAGGAATTTCCTTATTCACTGCGGCGTATGTATTCGTGTTTTGTGGTGTGACCCAGAGATTGCCGTAGAGCCCGAGATCTTGCTGCATGTCTTCGCGTACATGCGGGTGGTACCAGTACATCCCTTCATCCGGCACTGTGACGGTGTAGGTAAAAGAGCCGCCTGGTTCAATTGCATCTTGTGTCAGTCCTGCTGCACCATCGAAACGGTTGTCGATACGGATGCCGTGCCAGTGGACGGTGGTGGGCTGATCGATGTTGTTTTTCACGCGCACCGTAAAGGTGGATCCTTGCGCCACTTTGATCGTCGGTCCCGGGAATTGACCGTTATAGGAGTAAAAGGCGAATGACGTCCCATTGATTGTCTTCTTCACGATTTCCGGATTCAGTTCGATAGTATCGCCATCATTCACCTCCATTATCTCAGAAGTACTTGCTTCAGGGAGCGTGGAGAGATCGATATCTTTTCCAGAGAGGAGTGTGGAGGAATCACCTGTATCTTGCTGCATCATGCCGTGGTTCATCTGCTGATGGTTCATGCCCATGCCGGATGGCTGTGCTGTGCATGCAGAGAGGAGGATTGAACCGATAATAAGAAGGTGAAAGTTTTTCATAAAAAGATGGGGAATTATGAGCTTAGTCGTGCAAAGAATATGAAGAATGCGGTGAATCCAACAGTCATGACGACTGGTGCAATATCCGAAATCCAGTTGCGACGATCGGGGTGAAAACCTTTCAGAAGAAGGGAATTACTTACGACAGAAACTGAGCTCATCGCCATCGCAAGGCCTGCGAGCTCCGGACGCAGCACAATCCCCCACGCGATGAAGACGCGGGCGGCAATCGGAATGCCGATGATATTATAGAAGAGCGCGAAGAACATGTTCTGGTGGATTTTGCTCACGGTCGCGCGACTGAGCTTGATTGCGGTCACCACGTCGCGCGCGTCATTTTTCACGAGCACGATGCCGCCGGTTTCCATGGCGATATCTGTTCCACTGCCCATAGCAATACCGAGATTCGCTTGCGCGAGTGCTGGTGCATCATTGATGCCATCGCCGACCATGGCAACGCGCTTTCCTGCAGACTGTAATTTCTTCACTTCAACCGCTTTATCTTCAGGGAGCACTTCGGCAAGGACATGGTCGATGCCAAGCTGACCAGCAATCGCATCGGCTGTGCGTTTGTTATCGCCCGAGATCATGATGACTTCGATACCCATCTTCTTGAGGTGCTCTACCGCTTCCTTCGATGTTTCTTTGAGAGTGTCGGCGACAGCGATGATGCCCATGACATATGTTTCATCAGCGAGAAGCATGGCCGTCTTTCCGTTTTCCTCCAGTGTCTGCATCGTGGTTTCCGCATCCTTTACGGCGATATTCATTTTTTCCATGAGTCTCCGGTTTCCCAAATAATATTTTTTACCGTCGATCATTCCCTCTACGCCGTGACCGGGGATTGCTTTAAATGATTCGCTAACACCGAGGGAAATGTTTTTTTCATTGGCGTGACGAACGATGGCGTCCGCCAGTGGGTGTTCGGATCCTTGTTCCAAGGATGCGGCAATGCGCAAAATATCGCTTGCGGTAGAGACGGCACTTTGTGCCCTCTCTACAACGATGATATCCGTCACCTCCGGTTTTCCTTTGCTCAAAGTTCCCGTTTTATCAAACACGATCGTATCAATCTTCTTTGCAGCCTCCAGTGGTTCTCCTCCGCGGATGAGAATTCCTAGCTCTGCACCTTTGCCTGTAGCCACCATAATGCTTGTGGGTGTTGCGAGTCCCAATGCGCACGGGCAGGCGATCACCACAACAGATACAAAAGAAAGGAGCGCAAATGTTACTGTAGCTCCCAGGTACATCCACACGGCGAATGTCAGGATAGCAACAGCGATCACTGCTGGCACAAACCACGAAGAAACCCAATCGGCGAAGTCCTGAATGGGTGCCTTGCTTCCTTGTGCGTCCTCCACGAACCGAATGATGCGGGCTAATGCTGTTTCCGCGCCGATTTTCTCCGCGCGGAATTCGATGCTGCCATTACCGTTCATGGTTGCGCCGTAGACACGATCTCCATCGCTTTTTTCTTTCGGAATACTTTCTCCCGTGAGCATCGATTCATCAACCGATGTATGTCCTTTGCTTACAATGCCATCCACAGGGATTTTTTCGCCGGGTCGAACAGTAACGATGTCGCCGACGACAACTTCTTCAATGGGAATATCTACGGGTTGTCCATTGCGTAGAACTCTTGCAGTTTTTGCCTGCAATCCCATCAATTTCTGGATCGCATCGGATGTCGCACCCTTTGCTCTGGCTTCCAGCCATTTTCCGAGTAGGACGAAGGTAATAAGAAATGCTGCGACTTCGAAGTACAGATCTTCGTGTGCTCCAATCAGCGTTCCTTCGAAGCTCCAGTGCACGCCGATATTCCAGAGACTGTAGAAGTATGCAGTCGAGGTCCCTATCGCAATCAGGCTATCCATATTAAAGGTGCGCACCCGTAGCGCGGACCACGCACTGTGATAGAAGCTTGCTCCGAGCCAGAATTGCACAGGCGTTGCGAGAAGAATGGATATGATGCCCATCCATGGAGTTAAAAGATCAACAAAGGGAAGAGACGGAAGAAATGTCCCTGCCATGAAGTAGAGCATTGGCGTGCTCAATAGAAGTCCCCAGAAAAATTTCCTGCGATAGACGGCAATTTCCGCGGCTTTGCGGCGCTTCTCTTCTTCGCGATCCACTGCAGATGCGATGACAGCGCCGTATCCCGCTTTGGTGATGGCATCTATAAGAGCTGGAACATCGATGACATTCTCGTCATAGACGACGTTCGCTTTATTTGCGCCGTAGTTCACATTCGCTTCCGTTACGCCCGGTGTTTTCTTGAGCTTGCGTGTGATGATCGCTGCGCACGATGCGCAGTGCATTCCAGTAATGGAAAGAATGATTTTCATAGAGTACAAGGGGGTATGTGATTGCCCGGCTTCGTCTGTGGACTACGCCGCGGCATCCGATGCGAAAATGATAGAGGCAAATCTCGGCGTAGCTCCCGCAGGAGCGAAGCCGGATGCATGCCGGTGATGGAGAGGATGGTGCGGGAGGACATTGGATCAGTGTTGTATTTTGTAAGTATCGCCAAGCGATTCGATTTCTTGTGACCATTTCTGTATATCAAGACTCTCATCATGATCAATTGTTACGATTTTCGTTTCCACATTCACATCAACAGTCTTGATCTGCGGAAATTCCGATGAAACATCTTTGATGAGAGCTGCACAGCTTGCGCAGTGGATGCCAGGGATGGAAACGGTAGTTTGCATAGGAGTAATAAATGGAAAAATAGGGAATAGAAAATTATCGTGTAGACAGGCCGATCACCGTGAGGAGTTCTTGTATGAACTTTTCCTTCTGCTTCGATCCGAGTTTCGTTTGCGCACAGGTGCGCAGATGGCTTTCAAGCACCACGGACTGTATGTAGTCCGTATGCCCCTGCATCGCGAGGACGATCTCGAGAATCTTCGGGCAATACGTATCCTCCTCTATAAGGAGGCGGAGTTTGCGTGCCAAGCCTTCGATGCGGCTGATGGCATCCAGTGATTTCTTTTTTGCAGGTGCGAGCATATGAGAAAGGGGTAGGGGGTAGGGGTATAGTATGCCA
>CAYYFD010000004.1:0-26585 GCA_964471125.1 uncultured Candidatus Peribacteria bacterium | reverse complement strand
TCCGGAATTCCTGAACCGCTTCGATGAAGTCGTTGTGTTCCGTCCTCTTGCGTTTAGCGATACGGTGCATGTGGCGATGCAGATGATCGGAACACTTGCTGCAGCGATGCAGAAGGAGAAGGGGATTATGCTTAAAATGGATGCCGATGCCGTCGAGGCCATAGCAAAGAAAGGCTACAGCGCGGAGTTTGGTGCACGCGCTATGCGCAGAGCAGTGCAGGACACGTTGGAGACGCATCTGGCGGACAGGTTTTTGAGACAGCCGCCCAAGAGGGGGGACACGGTTACGGTGACAAGAGCGGATTTACATATTTGATTTGGGGACAAAAATGTCATGGTGAGCGTAGTCGAACCATGCATTTTTGTTGCATCTGCATGTCGCCCTTCGACTACGCTCAGGGTGACATGCAGATGCCTCATTCTCCTACTTACACCCGCACCCGCACATATCACTGAACCCTTCGGTTCCCGGCACGCAAGAGAACCGCACGCGTGAGCATTCGTCTGGATCCTTGCTCACGTAGTGCACATTCGGATCGGCATCATCAGGACAGCTTCCCCCGGTGATCGGCGCGGGAATATCGAACGAGACTGATCCTTCTTGCTTCACAGAGACTTCATTCGCGCTCACAACGCCCCATTGCGAAGTGGTGTAGAGCGAGTCGCCAACGCGGATAATTCGTTCAATGTCTTTGCCGTACACATAGCTTCCTGCTTTCTGCCAATCGGTGTCTGAGTAATGTGTGATCTGTCCTCGAAGCTTGAAGCCGTCTTTGAGAGTGAGCGTATAGACCTGTGCACCTTGGAAAACGGGTTCGCCGTAGGCCATTGCCTGCTCGCCGGTCTGCTTTTGAGCGTCGCTGATCTTGTGAATATTCACGGGGAATGCGAGGAGATCTCTTTCGCGGTCGAACAGCAGAGCTTTGTGATTGTGCAGAAGAGGACTTTCCGTTCCGCGATCACCGATTGCGATCTTATGCAGTTCCTTCGGATTTGCTACATCTGTGACATCAAACAGCGCGACTTTCATGCCCAGATACCACGCAAACGTTCCATCTTTGGAGGCTTCAGCGTCTTTTCCAAAACCGATGATGTGGTTCTCATCGTACGGGTGCAGATAATCGCTGTATCCCGGGATCTTGAGTTTGCCGAGTATTTCAGGATTTCTTGGATCAGACGTATCGATGACAAATAGCGGATCGATCGTGCGGAAGGTGACCATGTAGGCGCGGTCGCCGAGGAACCGAGTCGAGTAGATCTTCTCGCCCGGAGCGAGGTCTTCGAGTGATCCCACTGTCTCCATGTCACGATTCAGTACGTAGAGATTGTTGCTGGATGCGCGTGACGTGTTATTGGCCATCCACTGCTCGTCGATCGTGGTGGCTATACGGAAATTATTTTCATGCTCATCCATCGAGAATTGATTCAGGATGCGGCCCGGAACCTGGCCTTGTGCCTGGAACTTGGCGCCATCGCTAGTGAAGGCAAAACGGTAGAGACGCGTGCGCTGCTGCGATGCATTTTCTGCCGCATTGTTCCATGCGTACTGCCAGTCTGTCGCAGCGACGTAGAGATTCTCCAGTGAGGCGTAGACATTCTCTCCATTGCCGAGGATTGCTGTCCGTTGTATTTCTCCTGTTGTGTTGTTCAAAGGAACAATACCGACGATCAGGTAACTCGGGGAGGGGACACGGGGAAGAATCATCACATCATTGCATCCGACGACTGGTTGTGAAGCAGCACCTTTTGCGGAATCTTTGATCGTTGGAACGAGATCCATTTCCTTCACAGTAGATCCGAGGGGAATCGGTCCGCCCCAGTAGCGGGGGGATTGATTCACCACAACGTAGAGCTTGTCACCTATGCGGCGTGTGCTTACGGAAGATCCCTCGAAGGAGACCGTGCGGGAGAGCTTCGGATTCGCAGCGTCACTCACATCATAGATTTTTACGGTTGTGTACGAGCGGTTGTACCATGGCCCAGGCCAGATCATCGGGGCCATTTTGGCTGCTGAATCTTCCATGATGCGAACGTCACCGCCCCCGTTTTCCCATGTGGAACCGATAACGACGAGATGATCGCCTTCAATGTAGAGATCTGTCGGAGAGAATGATCCATCGTCTACAGCAATCGTTGAGACATTCCTGAGATTACTCGCTGGTGTCGCATCGACAATGCGGATCTCCTGATTGCGGACGATGTAGAGATATTCGCCGTCGGTCTTGACGATATCTCCTTCATCGACACCTTCGACCTGAACGTTTGTTTCCGAGTAATCCGCTGATTTCGTGTTTGATTGTGCGCTGTCGCTCACTGGCATGCCGAGGGCCGGAGCCATTGCGCCTTCGCGCATCATCACATCTCCTCCGTATCCTCCTGCGCTGCGACCTGCCTCCTCCGTGAATGCGCGGAGATCTACACAGGACTTCGCCATTTGCGGAGTGCTGCTCGCGAGGTTCACCTGTACGTCGGGGTACTTCACATTGATGTATCCCTTAGCCGGCTGATCCTGTATGTCGCTACTCAGTCTCCACATCATCTCGGCCATTTCTCCACGATTCAATCGTTGATCAAGACCATTGATGGAAGGTGGGATTGCCGAGGAAGATTCCAATGCGCGTGCATAGGGCTCGTACCAGTCCGGAGAGTTCTGCTCGATTGTCTGTCCGTAGGCGAGAGCCAAAATCTTGCTGGCTTCGACGAAGTTAATCTCTTGCTCTGGTTTGAACGAGCCGTTCGGGTACCCCGCAACGATCCCTTCCGATTGTGCCGTACAGACATAGTTCGCAAACCACTGCTCTTTCACGTCCGGAAAACAATTCTTGAGATCCGCGATATCACCACGGCTTTCGAGGACGATCTTCAAAAACTCTGCACGGTTGATACGGGCGGCTGCCTTGAATGATCCGTCTCCATATCCTTCCACTACACCCTGTTCCTGCAGCGCATTGATCGCGCGGCTATAGGGAGTTTTGGAAGAGACGTCGGTGAAGGCCAGCGCCGGAGCGATAGCACCGAGTGCCAGTGCTGCAGAAAGAGAGATTGCGGATAACCGGAAAGAAAAGGGGATCATGAGAAGGAAGAGAAGTAGTACAAAAAGAAGTGTAGCAAGACCCCTATCTTTCTATTATTGAAAATAGCAGTGCTAGGGGGACCTGTAACCCAGTAGACGAACGGAAGGAGGGATTCTTACACGTCTAATTCTTATGTAGATCCTCAACCATCTTCAGACAATCACCTCCTACGAGCTTTGCAAGACGCTTGGCGGCTAGGAAGCGGTTTGAATCACCAGTAGGATTTTCTCCTGCAACACTGAAGATGGCATTGAGAGTTCTGTCACGCTCGCTTTTACGGTTCTTCGTTTTGAAAGGTGCAATCCCACGATAATTACTGAGTCCGGTTTCGATTGCTGATCTGATCTTTCTGAACTCCTCTGCACCAAGTTCCTTCTTTTCTGTGGCTGCGGGCTTTGGCGTTTCTGCTTTTGCAGCTTTGGCTGGGATAGCGATTGGTGCTGCTGTTGCAGCTACATAGGGAACAGTTGGCTTCTGAGCAGGCAAATCTGCAGTGACAGCGGGAGCTGATGCTGCAGGTTTTGGTGGCTCTACTTTTGCAGCAGCAGATCTTCCTCCCTGAGGAGTCTTGCCTGACCTTTGAGAAGAAGGTTTTTGATCATTTCCGCGCGGATCACTTTTCTTACCTGAGCCGGTCCCGTGGTCGGAACGGGGTTCGGGTTTCGGAGTGCTTGGTGCTGTGGGCTTCGTTTCACTTGAGACTTGTTCAATGCGTTCGATTTGTGGAGTTGCGGATTCAGCTACCTGCTCCATACCATCACTGTCACCGAGGGAATCAGCAATATCGGAGCGAGTTTTGGCACTGCGGTCGGGGAGGGCTCTGCTGGAGTGATCCTCGATACGAGGGTCACTTCTTTCTGACTTTTGCGCCAACGTTCCTTTTGCCGATGTAGGGACAACGATCTCGTTGTCAGTTCGACTGCCCAAATGCTTATGCGTATTGCACATAGGAGATAGATTTTACAATTGTAATACCTGAACGCAAGCATCTCTATAACTTTCTTGCATAGGGAGAGTCTCCTGAATAGGACGCATTTGAGCTATAAGCCAGGCATCGAGTTCGCGCATTTCCGTTATAATTCCGCCTTCCTCTCCTGCCTGCATTCTCTCCGCGCAGTCGAAGTAGGCATCCACGCAGGGCCTAACTGCCTGATGATAGTGTTTGCGGTTTTTATCGTTATCCATAGCTTCGTCACCGCTTGCAGCGATCCAAGGCGCATCGAGAACGCCCTCGATACCGTATCGTTTCAGTATTTCGTATTGTTTTTCACAAAATGGATCAGCGAGGTGTGTAAAGAGGTGCCCGAACATTCTGTCGACAAGTAGCGTGGCGATGCGTTGTCCCATCGCTCCATCCCGAAGACTTCTCCTTCCGAGAATATCCGTGCGCCCTTTGACGTCTCTCATAAATGGAAGATCAACATTTGGTGCTCCCGCATCGTAGGCCATCATACGGGCGCCAGTGAGATTATCATGCGTTGTGCAGAATGCTTTTTCTTCAAAGCGCACGCCGCGGTCTGTACTGAGAAGTATGCTACTCCCCAGCACTGCAACATCTTTTGGAGGTAATCTTCCGGGATAACAAAACTGAATTTCCGGATGGTCGAGATCGATCACGCCCTCTTTCGCAAGGAAAGTGATGATCATGGAAAGCTCCTCGATGGAAGGTGTCGGTGGGATGATGAGACAGGTATTAGCATGAATCAGGTAAAAACCTGATTTTCCAAGATCCAGCATCTGTTGGATTGCGTTGAACTTTTGATCATCGATCGGATGCAGTACGTGGATCTTCGCTCCGACGGGGAGAAGGCCAACTGATTTTCTTCGCCATTCCACAACTTGCTGGATCCACGTTTCGGATTCTGCTGCGACAAGCGCACGCATATCTCTAAAGACCGGAGGCTGCAGCGAGGGGTCGGGAACCATAAGATCTTTCATTTCAGTGCCCGGTGTCTGTGCTTCTCCTATTCGCGGTATCTCCACAGCACATCCGTGCTTGTCGTAAAGGTTTAGGCCTGTGATGGACCGGACCGCTCTGCGAACAATGCTATTTGTCCGTCCGAGGTCTCCTGGTTGCGGTTTCTGGTTATCTATTCCCGTTACAGCTTCAGCTACGGAAGCATAGCGATGCATCCAGCCGAATGTTTTTTGCAGGATGAGAGCTGGAGCATTACTGACACAGGGAATACCTCTCCATATCTCTGATATTTCTTTGAAAATCTCCATCTGACGTGCTGCGAGCCCGCCCGGATTTCTCGCAGGGTGATTGCTGACACTCCGGAGCATCTGTTCGAGTAAGCTGTACGTTTTACTCCATGCATGCGCTGCTTGCTCTAATACAGAGATGACCTCGCGTATACCACCTTCCCCTTTGTGTGTTTGTACAATCTCTCCAATGGCAGTCTCGCTCAGCACAGCAAGATCTCCCATATTGCGTAGGTTGCCTATGGTGTAGCTAAGGCTCTGAATGCTTTCTATATGCTCCCCCTCATGTTCTTCCTTCTCTCCGACATCGACGGTTTTTCCTTCCTTCCACTCTTGCAGTAACCCCTCTGCAGCGCTTCTGAAAGTTTCGGGTGGTGCAACTTTGGCGGCAACGAGCATGCCGAGTTTTTCGAGAAGATGGATGCCGTCGGCAACCGTCATGATGCGCTGCTGGCATGTCTCGTAATACTGCTGACGTACTTCCCTTTTCACGAGATCTTTTTGGTGGCGCTTATGCCAGCTTCTGCCGGGTCTGTGAGCTTCATCATCATCGTCTCTATCCGGATAGAGATCCTTCGCTGCTCCATCGCGTCTCTTTAGGAGATACTTTAGATTTCTATCCAATGTTTCCTTTGTTTCTTCATCGCGTGAGCGCATGGAATTTTCAAGGGATTTCGCAATTTCTGCTAAATACTCTTCACGCTTTTCCTGAATCTGCTGATGACGGTAACGTTTTCCTTCTTTTTTCCCCTGCTTCTTTTCTTCAGCCATTGTGCGTTTTTTCTCTTCGATAAATTCCTTGCTTGGCTCTTCCGTCATCCATTCCAAAATTCCATGGATCTGTTCCCATGTTGCAAGGCCACAGACCCAAGTATCGAGTAGATGACTGATGAGCGCATAGCGTCGGACCGTTCTCTCCTGGTTTTGTCTCGATACAGTGGCACGATCCCCAGGATGTTCCAGAGCCGTCCAGCGGTAGTTGGGGTCGGGAATCTCCAGATATCGCTTCAGAAAGTGAAGCATGCCTTTGGGTGGCGCAAAGGGATCTGGTATGCGCGTTGCACAAAAGCTGAAGTACACATTGCTCACTTGCGTATCGAGATGGCCGCACTCCGCTTTAAGTTGTTCATAAAATCCAAGCATGCGCGATAGTGGTCCCTGCTGATCTTTATCTTTGCTTAATGCTGTATCCGGTGCGGGAAGCAATCCAGCAACAGGCTCGAGAACATTGCTCAGAAGCCGCGTCGTTTGCATGCCATTGCTGAGGATGGCCTCCATACCGATGCGTTTTTGGGGAGGTTCGGCAAATTTTTCCGTGATTGCTTGAAGGTGTGGGCCAGAAATAGAAAGCGGATCGATTTCGAATTCCGATAGTCCTTGCATCAGCGGCTGTATGCCGGGTAGTGCAAAATGCACATAACTTCCTTCCATCCTTCCAATGATTTCGGAGATCGGACGCTGTTCGTGAGCGTGCAGTGCAAGCCGGTCTAGAAATACTGTGCGGGTTTGCTCAGGTGCACTGACAAGATTTTCGCAGATCACTTTGATGACTTTCTGTGCGCGGTCCAGGTTTCCGATGCCATAGTCCCGCGCCACTTGTGTATAGACCTGCATTGCTCTTGCGTGGCCGATTCCGGCAATGCCGAGGAGTTCTCGCTTGCTTCCGATGATGAGCCGCACCGTGGGCCAGTAGGCAAAACCCGCATGCTGAGCAACTTCTTGTGCGAGTGCATCATCTCCATTTTCCCATTGCAACATGTAACGATTGGGTTCGTCGTGGTCGTCCGGTCCGGCAAATCCTTCCGTCATGTCAAAATCTTCTTTGAACCACCAAGGCTTCTTCTTTCCACCATAAATGCTTCTTGCAAGATCTAGTCCAAGATGCAACGCATCTTCTGCGGCCCTGCCATTCACTATTGCGGTGCGAACAACTTGCGTAACGCGGTCGATAACAAGGCCATTTTCGAGAAGATCCGGAAGCGCTGTAAAAAATGCTGTTACTTCGTCGCTTGCGATTGTTTCTTCAGTGAAACATCCGGGGTTTTCACAGACGAGAATAGTGGCCTCCGGAATTCCTCCGGCGGTGCACTGTGCATGGACGATGTCGAGTAGTTTTTGTCGCTCCTCGTCCATGGGGTAGGACCGTTCTTTGAGAAGATCCTCGGGTGCGGTATTGCAGGCGTACTCTGCTATCCTGGTATAGGCATCTTCGATGAAGAGTGGAGGACCATCTTTCTCAGCAAGTTTCGTCGCATATCCAAGTGCAATCTCCAGTCGGTTATAGGCCCACCGGTATGGATCTCCCGTATCGAGTCCGCGTACGTGGGGAAGTATGCATCGTCCATAAAAATCCGCTTTCATCCTTACGGCACGCCACTGCTCGCTCATGTCCTGTCCCCTGTAAAGTCCTGCAGCGATTTGATGCTCACTCGGGTGGGGTGTTCTGCGGATACCTGCTTGCACCCTGACGGATGTCTCATCAGGAAAATCCACCCATCCTTCACGTTGTACATTTTTTGGATCAAATATTTCTTCTAACTCATGCTGCCGGTAGTCATGCGACTCCGGATCCAGCCACCTCGCAAAGCCCCTGAGAAACCAGAGATCATCGTTGCTGTAGTAGTCGCCTAGGTTTTCCGGCACGAGAATTTTTAAAGCATGTCTGCAGTCGTGGATGCCTACTAAAATTTCCTCCTTCAATGAATGCGCCGGTATTTTCGATATGCCCCATCGGTGATTCTCTTCTTCGGCCCGATCACGGTCATCAACAAGCCAGTGTCCATCGCCAATATCAATGATTCGATCACCGCTGTCTTCGATAACTGACAGCTCTTCTGCAATTCCACGCATAGTGTGTAGATTGCGCCTCATCATTAGCTCGCCGATACCATCATAATGATTACTGAGCATAAGCGTGACAAATTATCATTTTGTTTCACTATAATCAATTCAAACTATCAAAAAACAGGGGCATTTTGGGGAATGTTTTATGGGGCATGAGACGCAACAGCGTTGCGTCTCTACGGGTGATTGTATGCATGATCGGCTGTGCAAAATATGTAAAACATGTAGGTCAGGAACGTTCCTGACCTACATGTTTTACATATTTTGCTGATTAGAAATCTCCTCCCATTCCGCCTCCTGGCATCTGCGGCATTGCAGGCTCGGGCTTCGGGATATCGGTGATTCCCACTTCAAGCGTGAGGAACATGGAGGCGACCGATGCGGCGTTCTCGAGAGCGCAGCGCGTCACTTTCTTCGGGTCGATGACCATGCCTTTGACGAGGTCTTCGTACTTGTCCGTGAGTGCGTTGTAGCCGTTGTCTCCCGTGAGGTCCTTGACCTTGGTAACGACAACTTCGCCGCTTACTCCACCGTTTTGCGCAATGTGGTGTGTAGGCGAGATGAGCGCATTCATGATGATCTCGATGCCGAGTTTCTCGTCCTTGTCTTTCGTGTCCTTGTGGAGCTTCTCGAGCATAGGAAGTGACCGGATGTACGCTGTGCCTCCTCCAGCGACGATACCTTCTTCTGATGCTGCGCGGGTAGCTGCAAGAGCATCCTCCACACGGTGCTGCTTTTCTTTCTGCTCGACTTCCGTAGCGGCACCAACTTTGATAACGGCGACACCTCCGGAGAGCTTTGCGAGGCGCTCCATGAGTTTGTCTTTGTCGAAGTCTGACTTCGTGTTTTCAATCTGCACTTTGATCTCATTCACACGGTCTTCGATGTCTTTCTTCTTTCCAGCTCCACCGATGACCGTGCAGTTGTCTTTGTCGGCAACCACGCGGCGGCACTTGCCGAGGTCCTCGATCGTTGCGTTTTCAAGCTTGAGACCGACTTCCTCGGAGATCACGCGGCCTCCGGTGAGGATGGCGATGTCTTTGAGAATCTCTTTGCGGCGGTCGCCGAATGCAGGAGCTTTGATGGCAAGTGTGGAGAACGTACCGCGGAGTTTGTTCACAACGAGTGTTGCGAGAGCTTCGCCGTCGACGCTTTCAGCGATGATCACAAGCTCCTTCTTTCCGCGTTGTGCAAGTGCCTCGAGGACGGGGAGAATTTCCTGTATGGAGCCAATCTTCTTGTCCGTAATGAGGATGTACGGGTTTTCAAATGCCGCTTCCATGCGCGCCGTGTCTGTGACGAAATATGGCGATATGAAGCCCTGATCGAATTGCATACCCTCGACGAATTCCTTTTCAATGCCGAGGGTCTGGCCGGCCTCTACGGTAAATACTCCGCCACTACCGAACTTTGCAAAGACCTCCGAGATCACTTCGCCGATCTCTTCATCCTGTGCGGAGATCGTTGCAACTGCGGCGTATTCCTCTTTCTTGCTGACATTCTTTTTAATCTTCTCGAGATGATCGCTGACGGCTTTCACCGCCTTGTCGATGCCGCGCTTGATGGAGATGGCGTTGCTGCCTGCACTGAGGTGCTTGAGACCTTCCTCCATAATCGCATGAGCGAGAACAGTCGCAGTTGTCGTTCCGTCACCGGCTGCGTCGTTTGTCTTGGTAGCCGCCTCCTTCACGAGCTGGGCGCCCATATTTTCCCACGCGTTTTCAAGCTCGATTTCCTTAGCGACCGTGACGCCGTCTTTCGTAACCGTCGGTCCACCATATTTCTTTTCGATCACCACGTTGCGGCCCTTGGGGCCCATGGTGGCGCGGACAGCTGCTGCGAGCTGCGAGACACCCGCGAAGATTTTCTGACGGGCTTCATTTCCGAAGATGAGTTGCTTTGCCATAATGACGAGAGGTTAGAAAGGTAGAAAAGTAAGGCAGGAAAGGCAGAAAAGTCATTACTTGACGATGGCGAGGACGGAGTCGAGATGAAGAATTTTCACTTCGACGTCTTTGCCGCCCTTGTCTTTGAGCTTTACATCGTCACCGGCGTACTTGCCGAAGAGGACTTTGTCGCCGACCTTGAGGAAATCCGTGGGGTTGCTGCAATCCTTTCCGATTCCTCCTTTACCGAGAGCAACGACAACACCTTCCTGTGGCTTTTCGCCGTTTGCGGTGTCTGGAATCACAATGCCGGAGGCTGTGACTTGCTCTTTTTCGAGTGGTCGAACAACTACGCGGTCGCCGATCGGGTGAAGGTTCGTCGCGAGTTGGATATCGTCTTTTGCCATAGGGTTAAAGGGAATAGAGGGAAATAAGGGAATGAAGGGAGCGAAAATCTGTCCAGCGTCGGGCAGAACCCTTCGTTAGCAGTCGGAATTATAGAGTGCTAATTTGGGGAGTCAAGAGTAAGGCACAGAGGACCTCTCCACCTGATAGAGTATTGGAGATGGTTCGTCGCTATGTTCTTCTTGGCTTATGCATTTTTTTGCCGATTGCCGTCTATGCCCAATCGCTTAACAATGGTTTTGTCACATGGGATGACGGACTCCTGATTACGGAAAACCCGATAATCAGAGGTCTGTCATTGCACAATCTATGGCTTGCGTTCACATCGTACGATCCGGAGCTGTATATCCCGCTGACGTTTCTCAGTTATCAGATCAACTATGTGATTGGGGGGTTACAGCCATTTGGGTACCATTTGGGGAATCTCATTTTGCATATTGGGAATGCGGTGATGGTGTTTCTTCTATTGCATAGGTTGATCCGTAGCGGAAGATCGCGATCTTCCGCTACGGATCAAAGCCATCATCGTGATTGGTGGGCAGTATGCTGCGCACTGCTTTTCGCCCTCCACCCCCTCCACACAGAAGCCGTCGTCTGGGCCGCGGCGCGCAAGGATGTACTGAGTGCGTTTTTCTTTTTGCTGACGGTTTATTTGTATTTGCAATCGCGCTTCGATACGCGCCGCTGTGTCATGGTGAGTAGCCCTGAGCCGAGCGAAGGGCGTATCGAACCAGGATCAGCGGCGCTACTCAGCGTGACACAAGATTGGAATAGGATGTATTGGTGGAGCGTCCTGATGTTTCTCTTTGCTCTTCTCTCCAAGGTTTCCGTTATCACTTGGCCAGTAATACTGTTGCTTTTGGATTGGTGTAGCACTGAAAAGGTGGATAAAAAAATGTTCATTCGTGCATTACCGTATTTCTTCCTGAGTGTGATCTTCGGCATCATCGCGCTTGGCGGAAAAATCGCGAACACAGGATTCCTCTGGGAAAAATTCCTGATGGGCTGCCGAGCAATTACTCTTCTGCTGCAGAAATTCTTCTGGCCTGCGCATCTTTCTGCGCTGTACCCTTTTACAAAACCCATTTCGTTGCTCACTCCGGAGCTCGGCCTTTCCGTTCTTTTTGTCATCTTCGTCTCACTCCTTGTTGCCTGGCTTGCAGCGAGAAGGGGATTACGGTTGCCACTCTTCGCGTGGGGATGGTTTCTCCTTCTCCTCGCTCCGTCATTTTCCAATATCACCAAGGGGCACAATGAATTGCTGGATATCTACGTTACTTCGGACAGGTATGCATATCTCCCGTCAGTCGGCGTATTACTTATTGCCGGTTGGCTGCTTGCAAAGCTCGCAAAGCGTTTCCCGAGACTCGTTGCATCATCGGCTGTCGTTGTCGTTCTTGTTTTCGCAACGCTCTCCTACAAGCAATCTCTTGTCTGGAAGGACACATTCACGCTCTTTACTCATGTGAGCGAAGTGCAGCCGCGTGCGTACGTCGCGTGGAGCAATATCGGTACGGAAGAGGTGCGAAAGGGTAGATTGAACGAAGGGTTGCGTGCGTACACGAAGGCATTGCAGATCCGTGACGACGCAACGACGTGGTATAACGTGGGGCAGATTTTGCGGGCGCAGGGAAAGAGAGAGATGGCGATGGAGGCGTATGAGAGGGCGGTTGCAAGTAGTCCGTTGGAGGAGGATGCGAAGAGGGCGCTTGAAGAATTGAGAATGGAGAATTGAGATTGATCTTCAGTTCTTTCCACTTTCTTTGCTCGTGCAAAGAAAGTGGAGAAAGAAACACGGGTCGCAGATGGAAAAGTGCCTATGCATCACAGCTTGCAGTGCTGAAAAGCACAAAACTCCTCGCTCACTGAGGTTCGCTCGTTAGACATGTGCTTTTCTACGCACTGCTCACTGGATGCATGACGGCACTTTTCCAATGCGACCACTACTCCATTCCCCAAATCTCTCTCCTCAGCGTCTCCGGCCCGATCCATGGTAGCGAAACTCTATCTACTTCCGTTCCGGAAGAGTCATACCCGCGGACCATGATCTGCAGTGCACGCACGGGTTTTTCGGGGATTGCAAGCTGCCATGTCGCTGAAGAGAACCAGTGTGACGTGCGCTTCATGATGCCGATACTTCTCCACTCGGCTTCACTCTTTGCGTTTTCCGGTACCATCCAGACTTCCATGCGTTTCAATCCATGCGTCTCTGCGACGAATGTACCTTTTTCCACATCGAAGAATTCAATACGTGGCTCGGAAGAAGATTGCCTATGGATTCCTGCAAAGATTCCGACGCCGAGCATCAGGACAATGATCACACTAAGGGTCTTCAATTTCTTTCCGAGGTGTGGGACGTGCATGGAGCAATGGTAGGACGATTGTTCCTGTGCGCAAACCCCGCATTGTCCCCGCGGTATTTTCCTGTATTTGTTTCATCGGGTTTTCCCTTGTAGATTGGTGTCATGAATGGTGTTGTCCACTTTGAGATTCCGGTTGATGACCTAGAGAAAGCGAGAGCTTTCTACGGAGGCATATTTGGTTGGACACTTACCGACTGGCCGATGCCCGATGGCAGTACGTACATTGGCGTTCACACCACACCAATAGATGAGAAGACACGTTTGCCTCTGGAACCCGGAGCGATCAATGGCGGTATCATGCAACGAAAAAAGGATGTTACCGCACCGGTGTTTGCAGTGAATGTTACTTCTATTGACGAGAAAGTTGCGGCGATCGAGAAGGCAGGCGGTTCTCTTATCGCTCCCAAGATTGATATGACGGGAATGGGATTCTATGCCTACGTGAAAGACCCAGCGGGCAATGTGATTGGACTTTGGGAAGATGCGAAGAAGAAGTAGTTTCAGCAGCCTTCTCTGATATGATTGTCATGTGCCGATGTGGCGGAATGGTAGACGCGCACGCTTCAGGAGCGTGTAGGAGCAATCCTGTGAGAGTTCGAGTCTCTCCATCGGCACCATTTGACTCGTCCCGCATGCGCGGGGCTTGATCATGGTAAACCACATCAAAATCTTGGCTTCGATCTTGCATCCCATGGGGTAATGGCCGAGGATACTTTCCTTTGGAAAACCAATCTTCTTACCTTGCACAGGCTGAAAACGATGAACAACTTGCGGGTCTTCTGGAGAAGATTGATCGCGAGAATATCGGCATTCTTACAGATGAGAGTCTAGATACCCTTCTTCCGGATGAGGCAAGAGACGATGATGACCCTACGGTCATCGATCGCATCGCACGCGTTATTGAGAATACTGGGAGAGGTTTTATCTCCACATTTGATCCTGAAGATGATCGCTATGCTGAGTATGAAAAGCGCGAGCGCGAGCCTCTGGATGCAGAAGCAAAAAAGGCACTCGATCGTGATCCACTGAAGTTGTACCTCTACCAGATGGCGCAGACGCCGCTTCTTACCCGCTCAGGAGAGATACGTCTTGCGAAAGCCAATGAGCTTGCCCGCAATATGTACGAGAGAGCTATTCTCCAGTGCGATCCCGTTGCACGTGAAGCCATACGGAGACTCCGTGAGTTGAATATTTCTGGTGCCGGAGGTGAGCGTGTACTGGAGCAGTCACAAATGTCAGGAAAGCTCAAAGGGGACATCAAGTCTCGCCTCACGCCAAACTTGAATACCGCCGAGGTACTTTTAGATAAAAACAAGGATGATATTGCCCTCCTCATTACTCTTGCACAGGATGATCCGCAAAGAGAGGCGACTCTCCATCGTCTTGCACTTCGTAAAGAGAAAGTTGCAACACTTCTTCATGAGCTAAGCATTCGTTCAAAACACTTAAAGCCTGTATTGCATAACTTTGAAACCGCAGGGTTACAGATGCAAAGGGCCGGTCGCCGAATGCTGATTCCTAATCAGGATGAGCAGCAGCATGAGAATCATATGAGTGCTATGCAGGATCTCATCGTTGCAACTGGTGAGACTCCGGAAACGATGGATACAAAACTTAGAGGTATCCAGATGGCAAGAGAGCGGCTTTCGGAAATCACGCATGCTCTCACCAGTGCCAACCTCCGTCTCGTCGTGAGCATTGCCAAGAAGTACCGTTTCCGCGGTCTTGAATTTCTCGAGCTCATACAGGAGGGAAATGCTGGTCTTGTTCGCGGTATAGAGAAGTACGAGTACAGGCGGGGGTTCAAGCTTTCGACCTATGCTTCATGGTGGATCCGGCAGGCAATCACGCGAGCTCTTGCCGACAAGAGTCGTGCTGTGCGTTTGCCGTACCACATGTTTGATAACCAATCGGCAATCATGCGAGCGGAAACGAAGCTTCGTAAAGAGTTGCAGGGTGATCCAACTGATGATGAGATCGCTGCTGAAACAGGGATGGAAATAGCTACAGTACGCACGCTTCGTAGACTTGCGCGAAGTCAGGTGAGCCTCGATGCACCCAGAGGTGAATTTGACGATTCTTCTGTGGGAGAGTTTCTCGAAGATGACAGAAGTGATTCACCAGTTTTCGCTGCTGGCATGAATATGGCTAGGGAGCAGATTGATAAGATGCTTCGGGGGCTCACCTACCGCGAGCGTGAAATCATTAAACTGCGTTTTGGCCTTGGTGACGGTTATGAATACACCCTTGATCAATGCGGGCAGATTTTCAAAGTGACCCGTGAACGCATTCGCCAGATTGAGGCTAAAGCATTTAAGAAGATCCAAAAACTTGCAAAGGATGGACAACTTGCCGCACTGGAATCCTTCATCCGCCCGCATACGGATGAAGCTGCATGACGGTAAGAAACATCATCTCCGTCCGTCTTCATTCGTATGAACGCACCAATGTTTCTCTTTGGCGGACTGATCAGTGTTGTTCTCCTTTTTAGCGGCTGGATGGCAGATGCCACTCCTGCGCCGATTCCCGATGCCCGAAGCCGCCCTGTTGCGCTGGGCTTTGGCATGCATGTGACGCCAAATGCGAAGGAAAATCCCATCGACCCTCCGGAACGCTTCGAGGGGTACCATGCGGGAATCGATTATGAGGTTCTTGCATCAGAGCTCGACAAAGAGGTTCCGATCTCGGCGATCTGTGGCGGCAGTGTGCTTTACAGCGGGTATGCAGAGGGATATGGCGGGGTGCTTTCTCAGCGTTGTGAAATTGCTCATGAATCGGTCACCGTGATCTACGGTCATTTGGCTCCGGAGGGTCTTGCTCCGGAGGGTGCAGTTCTCACTGCTGGTGAACGCCTCGGCATCCTTGCTCCTGCAAAAAGTTTTTGGAGCGGGGATAACCGTAAACATCTGCATCTTGGTATCCATCGCGGGGAAGAGCCGAGCATTCTTGGATACGTACGTGAACCAATGGAACTAGAGGCGTTTATTGATCCCGCTGCAGTGCTTCCGCGCGGGGCACGTGGAAGAAAAGTATCTCAATATCGTGTCGCAGTGTCGCCGCAGTAGCGGTCGCCGGTTGCCGTGCATATCGTGCTATCGCCAGAACCATCCCGGTGCATAGCCGCTTTCATCATCGTCGTTCGACACCCGTCCTCGCAGTGCTCCGCGCGTGCGCTGTGTACGGCGGTTGTAGCTCCGTGATTTCGAAGATGAACTTCTGGAAGATCGGATTGCCGCACTTGAGCTTTGTTCGCTGGAACGTGCTTCCGCTTCGTCCTCATGGTCACTATCCAGATAGTCCTCTATGGGGCCGGGGTACCGCGGTACGCCATACATGGGTGCGGCGCTGTAGATGCCGTCGGCATTCATGCGTCGGCTCGGCGATCCGTACTGGATAAGCACAATAAGACCGAGGAGTACCGTGAGACCAAGAAACATCATTTGCAGGGCAAAGATGCGTTCGAGCTGCTGCGGTGTCTCGGGAGTGATATGCATATTTCATCAAATTATAGCAGAAATTGCTGGTTTCTGGAAGTCTTCAGGGTCATGGCATCTTCTGCATTTGCACACTTTCCTGCATACTGCACAGGATGCGACCGATACCTCTCGCCCGTGTGCCGTTTCCTGAGCAAATTCTTCTCGGTTTCTCTCTCTTTTCTCTCCTCTGGCGCGGGGGGAAGGGCCTTGAGGTCACATGGCTTCTAGTGGGAGTCGCAGTGCTCCTGACTATGTTCAACCTCCTGAAAGGATCTGAGGAAGCGCAGCAAGGAGCACCCCGACCGGCGTATTACCCCGTCGGCCTGCCGGTACTGGCAGCGGGATTTTTTGCGTGGACGATTGCAAGCTTCTTTTTTTCCTCTACGGCAAATTACGGGTTGGATGAAGTGCTTAGGGATGGGGCGTTGGTTCTTGTCTTTCTTTGGACGATGGAACGAGCTATGCGCGGCGACGCGGCGATCTTTGTCAGGAGATTTACATCAACCATATCCATTGGCACGGTTCTTGCGATTGCCTTCGGCATACTCGTCTATGCCATGCAGCCGGTGAACCGCTTTGTGGGAACATTCTTTGATTACCGTTTTCACACCGACTACTGGCCGAATGCGTGGGCGCAGTATCTGCTCCTTGCATGGCCGATGTTGGTTCTTTGGATGCAGGGGAAGACTGCAAAGTTGCAGGCTTGTCCTGAGCTCTGTCGAAGGGTTGCAGGTTGCATATTCCTTGGAGGAGTCTTTGGAGCTCTTCTGCTCAGCTATTCCCGCGGAGCAATGATTGCATCTGGAGGGCAGTTACTCTTGCTTGGTGTCTGGTATGCGACGAAAGGAAAGCGTACTTCGGAAGTGCGGTTGCAGATCACGCCTAAGAGAATTGCATTCAATCTTGCTGCAGTTGCATTAGTTGCATTCGGGATGTTCTTCTCCGTCAATATCCTTCGCGGGAACTATCATCCTGTGCAGAGTGCCACGGAAAAAATCACCTTTACCGCGGACGAAGGAGGATCCTCTGTGAGCGAACGTGCGCAGTTCTGGGACCAGTCCATCGAGCTTATCAGGCAGAAGCCTCTCTATGGATGGGGGCCGTACAGTTTCCGGTTCATCCACCAGAGACTGCAGACGGGAGTTCTCGAAACTTCGGATCATCCCCACAATCTTTTTCTGAAACTTGCGGTAGAGAGGGGAGTGCCGGCGGCGATGTTCTTTGTTGTGCTACTGCTCGTCATTCTTCTCTCACCAATACGATTGCAAATTGCAAATTGCAGATCTAAGTCATTGCAGCCGGAAAATATTCCACAGACTCATGGTAAGCACAAAGACAATCTATTTCTTATCATCGCTGTTCTCGGCGTCCTCGCCCATAACCTCATCGATTACAATCTGCAGTTTGTCGGTATTGCCCTCCCGTTCTGGATTATGCTCGGGGTGCTTGCTGGCCAAAGCGCAAAGCGCAAAGAGCCCTTCGACAAAGCTCATCTCGATGCCGAGCACTCGATGCCGAGGCAGGAAAGGCAAAGAGTAAAGTTATTGAGTAATAAATTTGTTCAGATATTTGGTCTTATATTAGCAATAATTCTTACAATAATTTCCCTGTATGAAGGTCTGTATCTGGTCACATCATCCTTCGGACGTCATGCGGAAGCGCGCGGAGATGCTGCAAGTGCACTCTGGTGGTATGACCGTAGCCTCGGTGAATACTTCAGCCGTGATATGCACCTGAGCCGCGCACTGCTTGCAACGAAGAACGGTGAAACTGACCGTGCGCAGGAGGCGATCACGACGTATCTCGAACTGAATGCCGAGGACCCGCGCGGATGGAGATTGCAGGGGGATATTGCACGTACGCGGGGAGACGCAGATGAAGCAATGGAAGCGTATAGGCATGCATATGACACCGGACGGTGGAACGATCTCAGCATCACGCTTGCGCTTGCTCAAACACTTGCAGGAACAGGTCAAAAAGAGCTGGAGATACTTAAGCCGGAGATCGATATTCTCCTCAATGCATTCGCAGACGGTATCACCCGCAATGCTCATTTTATTGCACTTTCGCATAACGCGGAGGACGCCATAGCTCTTGCCGATCTTCTTGCCGCTGCGTTTCCTAAAGATGCTCCGCGTTACGAAGTACTTGCGGCCAAGACGGATTATGCGATGCGCACAGAGCGTGCGAAGGTGAGGAGCAGACCGGCTGGCTATCTCTGGTAGAGAAATGAAAAAGGAACTGATACACTCACCCTCCACTTTCCATCATTCTTATGCGCAAGATTATTTTCTTCACATCCTTCGTTTTCCTTCTCGTCGCTTGCGGTAAGCCTGCTACGACTGTCGAGGAACCCGCAATTGGAACACAGTCCATTCAACAGATGATGCCTGTAAACGGAAAAGTCGAAGTACCTGTACACGGTGAGGAGAAATGGTTTGCGTACGGTGCCATCAGCGGCAATCAGTGGACCCCGGCAAACGGCATCGTTACCGCACATTTTTTCGAAGATGCTGCAACCATTTTCACCATGCAGGTGAATGTGGAGCCTGCAAAGGATGGAACGTTTTACGAAGTATGGATCCGTGATCCGGAGTCACAAAAAAGCATCGCCGCAGGACATCTGGTCAATCACTTCAGTGATGCACGTCATGGGTTGAAGTTCGAGTCACCGGATGATCTTCGTGCCTATAACGAGGTCCGCGTGACGCTCGAGAAGGATGATGGCGACACGTCAGCATCGACGAATGTCATTGCGACAGGAGCGCTGAAGCCGACGAAGAGGAGATAGAATCTGGATGCATGATTCTCTGTTCTTCAGTGGCCAATGTATCGAGGAGCCCGCTAATTACGAAATGATCTTCCCTAGAGCATTGTGTCAGTAATCTTTGTAACTCGTCTCTAAGACCTGCGATTGCGCGCTGAGCATCGGTACTTGGTTCGTGAAGTGTCTTAATGCTGCCGATCCATAATCTGAGCCTATTATTTCTTTGCTCTGCGGATCCGTTTGGAGTGGAAATAGTCATAGGAGGAGGGGAATGGTACAGAAAGAATGACAAAAAAGAACCCGCATCGGTGCGGGCTGATTGCGCGTCGGTATCAGATCTTTATACCACGCACAGTCGTACCCGCAGACTCAGAGAGCAGGAGGATACGGGTGAGCAGAATAGGACGTAGGAGCCAATCACGTAAAAATTTTACTGCAGGTCCCTAAAAAAACAAGAACATGTTGTATTCTTGTAATAATAAATATTCATGTTCCTTTGATACATAAATCCTTGCTTTAGCTGTTCATGGCACATCTCTAACGCACCTATGGCTCAAAAACCCTTCTGTCCTTGGGGGGTTCTGGAGTACAGAACGGAGGAAGGTGTGTGTTTGCCCCTGCGGTAGTGCAGGGCATCACTGCCGTTGTCTACACTGATCTCCCTTACGGATGTACAGGGAGGCTCACCACAAGGACAACAGAGAGGAGGGTGATGAGCAGCACGTGGGTCGCCACGGGCTCCAGTGAAGCTATGCGAAGCATGTTCTCCACTATCTTCATAATAGGCTCCCGGATGGGAGTGCGGCAGTGTACGGACATGGAAAGTATTGTCTAGATGTATGTGAAGCAAATTTGTGTTCAAGGAAGTTGGCATATATTCAATAGCCAAATCTGTTGAATAAACGATCATTAATCGACATTTGTCACAGAGTTCAGAAATAAGGATCAGCCCTGTTACCAGAGCATAAATATGATCAAATTATTTGATCATCACATGTTGTTAATTTCGAGAAATATATTATTGCATCATATCTGCGAGGTCTTTCTCTGATGGATCCACCGGAAGTCTGAGAATCAGATCATCGATAAGTGCACCTACGGCGTCCGATACGGTTTCTACTGCGCTTCCAATCTCCTCCATGTTCGCTTTGCAGTGTAGTTGTCCGAAATTGAGAGTTATACCGATTGTTTTGACAGTTTCGATCTCAAGTTTCCCCATATCGGTATTGCTGCGTATTTCCCCGCCACTGAAGCGCTTCAGATAGTTCCCCGGAAGTGCGATGCGCAGATCCGGCTGCACATGCTCCTGATCGAGGTACCTGCCTGCATCAAAGAAATCGGTCATGGCATCCCGGTGCTCAGCGATAGCATTTGCAACAGATAGTCCTATTTCCGAAGTCATCTCTCCGGGGTTCTGAATCGTGATGCTCAGTGTTTTTCTTCCAACAGGAAGTTCGAAGTATTCATGACTATCGGAGCCGAATCGATGCTGTAGTGAGGCGTTGGACATAGTGGGAGGTGGTAGATACAAAAACCGCGCCATCTTGGCGCGGAAGGGATGATTATTTATTCAGCACATCATCTTCCGGCGCCAAAGCGTGGAATAATAATGGAGCTGATGATGGAGCGAGATAACTGCATCAGGAAAATTGTAATGCTATCCGTTTGCTCGTCAATATCTGATAAAGAAAATGCCTTGGTGGAGCGTGGGGGAATCGAACCCCGATCGAATGACTGACGAATCATCGATACCAACCTGGCCACGCCCCATATTCATCAAGGCAAAGCCATCATTCTGGGAAATTATACAATTTCCAAGTGTACAATCGTCCACCCGAATCGGCTTGAAATAGATATGTAAGAAATGGTATATTGATCCTAGACTGACGAGTCGTTGACCCCACATTGGGAATTGAACCCCGCTCTTTGCGGGGTTTTTTGTACAGTGTGGTAAGTGCTAAAGAATATGAGTACCATGGCCGCATTCGGGACGTAGCTCAGTTGGCTAGAGCGCGCGGTTCGGGACCGCGAGGCCGGAGGTTCAAGTCCTCTCGTCCCGACCATCTAGGGTTTCATCGCCATTTGCACACTCTTCGAAGGGTTCCACAAGGCTTACGGAAGCCACTTTGTTGCCTTCGATGACCACGTTCGAGATGAGAATATCTGCCATTTGGCGTTTTTGTTCGGGAGTCGCCTTTTTCCACCAACGGTAGGCATTTTTCGCTAGTTCGAGGAACGCATCGAGATCGTAGTAGCGCTGAATGCCATCCTCATCGAGTTTGGCGATCTTCTCGTTGAGACTCTTCATGTCTTCCTGATACCGCGTGAGCACACGCTCTTGAATCTTGATCTCCTGCTTTGTCGCAGGCTTTGACCCGTATTTCATCCGATTGAGTGTTTCCTCTGCCTCAGTCATATCTCGCTTGGCGTTAGCCTTGAGCGTGAGAAGCCGCTTGCCCTCGATGTTCATCTGCTCCTTATCGCGCTTGTACCGTTCCCACTCCGTCACGACCATCAACTTGTGCATCCGAGGTGTGATCTTCACTTTCTTGAGCTTCTCTCCCACAGCGTTGTAGATTTCCTCCATGTGCAGGCTATGTGAGGGCTTGCAGCGCTGACAGGAGAAGCGCGGCGAGGCTTTGCCCGACCCACCTTTCGGAGAATTCGCCGTCATCGTGGCGTTCTTCTTCTGCGCATAGAAGATGGAGCAGAAGACTTTTCCTGCGAGTGGGTAATCCGTTCTCCTGCTCGACGGTTTCCAGCCGCCTGCCGTGTCTGAGAAGAGTTCAGGGTTCACCTGCCTGAATTCTTCGAGTGACACAACGACAGGGAACTCTTCGCCAAACTCTTCTGGATAGATTTTCGTGAGGTCAGCCTTGCGCGGCTCCTTGCCGCTTTCCGTCACGTAGAGACCACAGTGCAGTGGATTCATAATATGCCTGCCAACGTACTTTGCATTAATCTCGACAGGAAGGTATTTGCCTTTGCGCATCCTGCGATCTTCGTAGCCCTCCTCGATGAGCAAATCTGCAATCTCCTCATAAGTCTTTCCTTCCAGTCGCCACAGATACACCTTGCGCCATTGTCCGTGCAGAGATGAGGCTTTGATCTTGAGGTGATCAGGGCTGCCCTTCGCCTTGATCGTCTCGAACGCAGGAGGAATCTGCTTCGTTGCCTTTCCCTGCTGTTCTGCTTGGATGAGGCCGCGCATCACGTTGTCCTGTAAGTGATCTGAGTAGCCCTTCGCTCTCGCAAACTCCATAGCGAGGTGTTCCTTGCCCGAGGAATCGTTGTGGAAGGAGTACATCACAAACTTCATGTCCGTGAGCGTTCCATCATCGAGCATTTCGATGATCTCTCCTGCATCACGCCAGTTGCGTGCGAGACGGTCAGGGTGCCATGCAATGAAGCCGTCAGGCCGTAGCTTTTGCACTTTCTTTTCCTTCACATCAAGCGGTTCCTCGCCCTTCATCGCTCGCAGAATATTCGTGAAGCGAGGACGACCGTAACTACGGGCACTCATGCGCTCTGTGATGACAGCAATGACGTTGAGATTATGCTTGCGTGCAACGTCCTGACAGAGCGCCACCTGATCAGACACGCTCTTATTCCGCTCATCGCGGTCATCGCTCTCGCGGCAGTAGATGACGTAGTTCTTTGCGTCCTGCCCAAGACTCCTGCGCCCGAAATTCAGGCGCACCTCCTCAATGTCCGGCAGTTCGTTAATGAAGGGCATGTACAGCCCATTGTACCCGTTTACGCCGTTGCTACCTCATGCAAAACGCGTGTGAAGGCGATCAGTTTCTCTCCAAGCTCAAATGCCTTCTCTGCTTCGCCGTAGTCTTCCCCTTCGATGAACAGATGTCCGTCTTTGATCTCGTAGTCGTAGGGGCACTTCGAATACCGATGCGGAACGCCAAACACCTCTTTTGCCGTGCGGACGCTACGGGAGATAGTCGCCTTCGTGTTGCGTCGCCGTCTCTGTGGGTTAGCAGAATCCACGCACAAGCTGCCCGCGCCTCTTGAAGAGGTCAGGCTTTCGGAAAGAATATAAACCGTGATTAATGCGCAGTATTGCACCATGACTTTTCCGCGTCAAATAGCTGCAATCTTCGTATCAGTGTGAACAAGAATGCTCCACTTTGCACATCACACCACCCCTACTCTTTCTCTCTCCAATTTTCGTGCCCGTGCTTCCTCTATCGTCTTACACCGCATTGCATCTTGTTGGCGACCTGCCTCTTCAAATTCTTCAATCGTAACGACGTTCTGTGGTTTCTCTTCCTTCACCATGCGCCCGTACTCATCAGGGCACCGCCTCTCTAGCCACCACGCGGCTGCCTGCCAGCTCTTCTCTGAGGCTTTGAGAACGGTTGCGATGCGTGCAGCCTTACATTCAGCCTCCGCTTTTTTTAAGGCCACAGAAAACACAGATTTCTCGCTCTGCCACGTTCGGAAGGTTTCGTAGCTGATTCCCTCCATTGCGCATGCATCTTTGTAGCTACAGCCTTTCTTGAGCCATTGGCAGAGGGCAGCCTGTATTTGAGGGCTGTACTTTGATTTTCTGCCACCAGTGATGCCCTTCTGAGTCGCTATAGTGATTATTATACCTCTACACCCGTTCGGCTGAACGAATGACCCCTCTGGCATGCAGCAATGCTTTGAGAGATACATACCAATCTTCCCTACCAAGATCATACTCAGAGAAGAGTTTTAGGATTTTCGTATTGAGTTCTTTCGATGGACTTTGGAACATTTGAGCGCACAACTCAGGCTCTACATTCAACAACGAGATCAGGAACCCATCACATGCCACAGATTCATAGAGCTGATTCTCCATGCCTTGCAGAAGAGCGAGACGGAGTTTTCCTTTGGATTTCAGATCTATAAGCTCTCTGAAAAATTCAATGTTCTGTGAGCTGTCCTTGATGCCAGCGATACCCAGTTGATCAAGCTCTTGAACGCAGCTCATACTTTTCAATGGTGAATGCTCAGTGTTGTAGAGAACAATCGGCACCTCTATCTCTTCGCTGAGACGTTGAAAGTGATTCACAATCTCTTCGTCACTTCCTTTCGGTATGGCAAGAATGACAGCCTCGCATTCGAATTCCGATGCCTTACGTGCAAGCGCTATGATCTCTTCGACTGAATCTTTCAAGATGCCAGCTATCACGGGCTTCTTCGTGCTTTCAACAACGCAAGACACAACCTCTTCCCATTGAGCAGGAGACAAAACCGCACCCTCTCCTGAACTCAAGCATGGCACGTACCCTTGAACTGAATCTTCCATGCTCATCATCAGTTTTTTCATGGACGCAGAATCAAACGATCTCTGACGCATCGGTGTGATCAAAGGCGCGTAGAGGCCACGCAAAGTAAGTCTGTTCACCATAGATTTACGAGTATTGATCGAGAGTCTTGCGAAGGAGTTTGATAGCTGCCTCAAACATGTCCGTGTTCCTAGCCAGTGCAATACGAATATAACGCTCCCCGTCCTTTCTTTTTGACCAAAAGAAATATGTGCCCGGGAGAACGTACACGCCCTTTTTCAGAATGGCTTTTTGCAAACTTGTAGCGTTGACCTTTGGGTCTTTGATTTTGAACCATGCAACGCTGACTTTGGAGGATGGCTCTTGAAACTCCAATATGCTTCCGTCGAGTTCACGTTTGGCGATTTGCCTATTTCGTTCGAGCAGATCAAAGACAGATGCAAAATTGTCCTTTTCGGAATCCAAGATGTATTCCGTGAGCAGATTGAGGATGAATGGCGATACATTGAGGAGATAGCTCGTATGGATGTTATAGATTTCTTCATACAAATCCTGACTGGTTTTGATGAGAGCGCATTTTGCGTCCTGCACAGGCCACGTCTTACCTGTGTCTTCAATGCAGATATAGCTCACGCCTGAGGTTTCAAGCAATTCGTACACATCGAATACATCAAGATTCACATCAGGAAGCATGAAGGACGCAAAGCAATAGTCTATGAGTAGAAGTTTCTTCTTGTCCTTACAAAAGCGAACGATCTCTTCATATGCGTGCCTGCCATGCTTGAAGGGTGTAAATCCTGTCGGGTTGTTTGGATCAACGAGAAAGATAGCATCCGTTTTGACGTTCTTTTCCAAGTTTTCGTAGATGTTCTTTGGATCATAAAACCATTCTTCTTGTAATGGCTCTACAGGTACTTGCATGTTCGTGAGGAGATCATGAAGATTATCGAAACATGGATGCATGAGACTCACCGACATTTTCTTTTTCAGAAGGTAGTTTGCTGTAATCACCATTGCGATTGAGGCTGCGTACACGAGCATCGTTGGTGTCTTCAAAGCATAGTCCTGCTTCTGTACTCGAAAGAATGTCTCAATGAAACGCTTCTCCATGTCGGCCTGTTTTGTCTTTTCGGCTTCGTACCAGAGGGCGGGCAATCGTTCTACGATGCCTCTTTGAGTCGGAGATTGAGCCTGATGCGTGTGAGCGTCAGCAAGATTGTATTCTTGCTTCAATGCCTCAATTTCATGCTGTGTTAGGTCTTCATATTCGTTCATTGAGCGCATTCTACTTCAAGGATGAGCCAAGTTGTAGGGAAACTCACAAGCGACTGCTAAAATCCGCACATGACAAAAAGAGTCCTGTTCGATGCGAGCTTGCATCTAGGCCAGTTCTGCCTTTCATCAGATGAGGTGCGCTTTGGCTGCAAAACATCCCAAGCCAATTTGTCTCGCAAAGGAGAGGATGAATGTGTGGGTCTGTGGACGGACAACGAGAACGGCCGTGTAGACAACGCAATATGGTCGCTACCCCGAGAAGTGCAGGACACATTCTATCCGTTTATGGATCGTTTCTATTCCATGAAGCAGATCAATCAAGTGCCGCTCGAACGGCAGGATGTTGAGAGCGCAATCAAGTTTCTCGACCAGCATTCAGATATAAGTTTTCAAAGCGCGTACACATGTGCGGTAGCATTAAGAATTGGTGCGGCTGAGATACACAGCCTCTATAAAGATTTGCACTCTGAGAGCATCGTTCAATTCATGCGGTCAAAGAATGTACTGATACAGAAGCCCTCTGAGGTTGATGAGCGATCTTTCCCAGAGCCAGAATTAGAAGCCACTTATCAAGATGCCCTTTCTCATTTCAAAAAGGCTCATGTAGATGTTTTGGATTTTCTGAATGATGATCGCAATTCGTTCAGTAAGAAAAATTAGGATGATGGAGAATCGGGTGCAGATTGCTTCTTAGGTTTGGACGGCTTCATTCCCGGGTCTCCTCCGTGTTTCAGTAAGGCATGTGCAACTGCGATAGCCTCAATGTTTTCTTCCTTTTTGAACACATCAATTGTCTGAGGATACACGTCGGCATATTCAAAGATCAGCCGTGCCAGCACAACCATTAAAATGCTGAAGCTGAATTGGCACTCAGCAAGTTGCTCTTCTCTTGTCCTCGCAAACACAATCTTCCGCATGTGCAGATAATGGCAGTGAGCAACCTGTGACAAATTCTGATGCACGTTCATTCTATGGAGCTGTGGAATGAGTTTCTGCAAGTGTTTCCAGTCGCCGGGCAGC
>CAYYFD010000003.1:0-31023 GCA_964471125.1 uncultured Candidatus Peribacteria bacterium | reverse complement strand
CCCGCAATGCTCGTAAGCAATCTGCAGAATATCCGCTTTCTCACCGGTCTTGCCATGAGTTCGGGCCTGCTCCTTCTGGAGCCGAAGCGTTCGACGCTCTTCACCGATGGTCGATACCTCGAGATTGCGGCAGACACCGTGAATCGGGGTATTGCAGTCAGAGATGCCGCTGAGCTGGATGTGGCGATGAGCAAAATTCTCGTATGCGCGATTGAAGACGAAGAGCTTTCCATTGATAGATTCCGCAGATGGAAGACAAAATTTAAGAACACAAAATTTGTTCATACTTCGGGGGTCATCGCGGAGTTTCGCAGGAGTAAGGACAGTGAAGAGCAGGCAAAGTTCCGTAAAGCTCAGCGCATCACCCGTGAGATGATTCGGCGAGTCCCTGCACTTCTGCGCCGTCCCATTCGTGAGATCGATCTGGCATGGCAGCTGCAGGTGTGGGCAAAGGAACTGGGTGCTGACGGTATGGCCTTCGATCCCATCGTCGCCTTTGGGACCCATACAAGTCTTCCGCACCACAAGCCCACCAACCGCCTTCTCAAAAAAGGACACATCGTCCAGATCGATTGCGGCGCCAGATATCGTGGCTACTGCGCAGATCAGAGTGCGGTTTTTTTCACGGCTAAACCCACGCCACTACAGCAAAACGTTTATCAGGCAGTATGTGCAGCAAAAGATGCGGCCATCGCGGTGATTTCATCCGGCGTATCCGTCCGCCATCTCGATACTGTTGCGCGTGAGGTTTTGCGGAAATACGGTTACGAAACATTTTTCTGCCATGCGCTCGGTCACGGCGTCGGGCTCGATATTCATGAGGGGGTGACGCTTTCCCAGAAAGCTCCCGATCAAAAGCTTCTCAAAGGCGAAATCATCACGATTGAGCCAGGGGTCTATATCCCTGGGCGCTTCGGGATGAGGGTGGAAGAAGAGGTTATTGTTAATTAAAGTACGCAGACAACCCTGAGAAAAATTGATAGTATGAAGAGAAATGCACACAAAAACCCCTCTTCGGATTCGCATTGTTGTTGCGCTCATCGCGCTCATCGCCCCGTACAACGTTGTCGGTTCCGATCCGACTGCTGCCTACATGCAGGACTTCATCATTACGGCGTACTACTCGCCGGTTCCCGGTCAGTGCTGCTACGTGCGCGGCGGACTGCTAGCCGACCGCATTCTTAATGGCGAAGGTCATACGGCTGCCGATGGAACGAAGGTGTACCCCGGTATGCTTGCAGCTCCTGCAGCGTATGGATTTGGAACCCGAGTAGAACTTCCGGGACTCGGTACCCTCACGGTCCACGACCGAGGTGGAGCCATTCAGGTACTTGATTCCGGTGCACATCGTCTCGATATCTGGGTGGGGGAAGGGGAGGAGGGGCTTGCGCGAGCACTTGCTTTTGGTGTTAAAAAAATATCTGGCAGAGTGTATCCTTTAGGGTCCCGCCAGCCTGCGAATGATTTTGCGCTGGAGAGACTTCCTTCTCCTATGGAGCGGCTCATGCCCTTCGGGGTGGAGACGGAGAATTTACTCGCACTGACGCCCGCCCTTGGGGATCACAATCTTTCTGCGGCCATCTTGCAGGATCACCTGCGCAATGCAGGGTACTTCCATCACGCGACAACAGGACTTTTCGGTGCTGAAACACAGGAGGCGCTTGCAGCATTCATAGCGGATTATGCGCTTACCGAGCCGTCTGATGTGCTTACTGAGAAAACTGCAGCCTATCTGTTGGCCGCAGAAAAACGCGTGGGTTCAGACCTTTCTATTGCCGGTGCCGTCGAGCAGGGTGCAGAGGGTCAGAGCACAGCGTATGCCCAGCGCATTTTGCGGTTTCTGAGGTACTACAACGGACGGACGGATGGTATCTATTCCCTGACGCTGCGTAATGCCATTCTGCGCTTTCAGCAGGAGAAGGGACTTGTGGGAACCGCGATCGATCCGGGCGCAGGACGCATCGGGCCAGTAACGCGGCGTGCACTGAGTCATGCGTGGAATCACGCACTGGTCATGCGCCGTGCAGACAAATATCTCGCCATGCGTGCTGTAGAAAAGCTTATGGATGAACGCGGAACAAACATCGATGCATTCCTTGCTATGGGGCACATGGGTCCCCGTGTAACACTGCTTCAGCATCTGCTTGCTGAGCGGGATTTCTTTCCCATCGAAAAGATCAACGGGAACTTCGGGGCATTCACCCGTGATGCCGTCATGAGTTACCAGATAGAACGCGGTATTATTTCGGATGCATCTGCAGATGGAGCAGGATCCGTTGGCCCCGAGACGCTGCAGGCTCTGCGCAATGAAGAAGAGATGGAGGCATATAGACTCGTGCGTGCAGAGGGATGGAAAGCTCTGTAAACGTGAGCAGAAAGCAATCAGAAATTAGAAATGAGAAATGGCGCATGGGAAGGGGAAATTTTCGGATACAATGCGATAATATGCACGTGAAAAATATTTTTGCTGCACTGGTTATTCTTCTTGCAAATACGCCCGTGGCGTTTGCCAATGACGGCATCACGCGCCGCGAAGGATTTGTACTACTCTGGCAGAGTATTCAGCGCCCTGCATTTGATGTGCGGGAAATACCATTCACTGATGTCATCAAAGGTGAGAAGGGATTTACCGAAATAACGTACGCAAAGAATCGCGGCGTTCTGGATGATGAGTCGCAATTTTTTCCCGACGATGCACTCACCCTCGGTGACGCACTGCTCTGGCTCTACCGCACCCGCAATGTTGTGGAGCTTCCCGACATGCAAAAAGAGCACCTGCAGACGTTGATGGATCGTTATTCGATTGTCGCATCCGGAAGCGATATTTCAGGGTTTATTTCCTCTCAGGAAGAACTACTTTTGCTGATAGGAAAGCTGGATTCCCTGCTGCGGGATGAAGTGCATGAAGTGAGTATGTATGGTGAGGAATTTCACGGCGACGGCACGGCATTCGGCGAGACGTTTGATATGTATGCGATTACCGCTGCGCACAGAAGCTTTCCGCATAATACTCTTGTGAAGGTCACGAATATCGACAATGAAAAGAGTGTTACTGTTCGCATCAACGATCGGGGTCCGTACGTCGACGGTCGTGACATGGATCTTAGTGTCGCCGCATTCACCATGATTGCTCCGCGATCGCAGGGTATATTGCGGGCCCGCTTCGAGCGCCTCGGCGACGCTACACTCGTTGAAGGTTGCGGAGAGCGACTTCGCTTTCAGCAGCGTATTACTAAAGATCTCCGCTTTCAGCGTGGCGTGCCGCATCAGTGGCAAACGGGGAAAAATTTGACGTTTAAAGCCAATCGCTGGTTTGTGGTTCGGGGCATCACGTATCCGGATGGAACAGTTGTCCGCGTCCAAGACTGGGTGCATCCCGATGAGTCTTTCAGCTTCACGCCCTCTATTCCGGGGAGGTATGTCTTTCTGTTTTCATCCGCTGAAGGCCGCAGACGCGAGATGCGGATGAACGCTGTGGACTGCGCTTCCGATGCTCTAGAGCAATAGCAGGTTTTCTGCTATAATCATGAGATACCGTGCTCATCTTCCTCCGTGTCCTCTTCTGGCCGATTCTCCTTCTAGCAATTGCTGCAGGTACGACCGTGGTGAATGCGCGTATTTGGATCGATGTGTGGGATTGGTTTAGGGTGGATCCGGTCGACCGGTCCATCTTTATCGCATCGGCTCTGCTCGTATTTTCCATTGTGAAACGCGCTAGCCGCTTTTCCTATGCGCAGTTGAGGAGCAGAAAACTTGTTTCCATGAAGGTCGTTCTCCCGCGTTCCGATACGAAGCTCGATCAGGAGAAGCGTACGGAGAAGGATTTCAAGGAAAAAATTGCATCCATGGAACAGCTCTACAGAGCTCTGTGGGAAGTACGCAATCTTGATTTCTGGCAGACGCTGCACTTCTGGATCACCCGCGACATTCGCGTCAGTTTTGAGATGTATGTGGAGAAGGGTCAGCTGACATTCTTCGTCGTCACGCATCCGAAGCTGGTGTCCATCGTCGAAAAGCAGATTACTGCATTTTACCCTGATGCCGAGGTATCGCTTGAAAATACTCCTGAGGTACAACCAAAAGGATACCGTCTCGTCGGATACTATCTTAAGTTTCAGAGGGGATTCATGTATCCACTGCGTACGTATGATCTCATGCAGGACGATCCATTGAATGGTCTCGCAAACGTGCTTTCAAAGATGGAGCGTGATGAAGTAGCTGCTATCCAGATCGTCCTTACCCCCGCAATTCGTAAGAAGTGGAATGCAAAAGCAAAGCAATCTGCTTCTTCAGGATTCAAAGGGAGAAAACACAGCACGTTTGCAAGTATTCCGATCCTCGGCTTTCTCTTGTCTGGGTTTTCGGAGTTTGCCATGGGGAAAAAGACCAATGCTCCCGGTGCGAGCGGTGGAGACTCTTTTGTCCGTATGGTGCAGCCTGAGGAAGACCTCTACAAGCGTATGGCTGAAAAGGCCGGCATGAGTTTCTACCATGCTTCGATCCGTATCATGGCTTCTTCGAAGGTTCCGCAAAGGGCACTCGAGCTTACCAATAACATTCAGGTTGCCTTCAACGCCTTCAAGGATTTGTACGGAAATGTTCTTGTGAATAAGCGTATGATCTTGCCTTTTCTTCCACATGTCCTGAATGGTCCGATCATCCGTCGGCTCTGGAAGGATCGCATAAATTGTTACGCGCATCCAGATTGCATGCTTGTGGAGAAAGAGCTTGCAGGACTCTTCCATTTCCCCGATAGCCGCTACAACAAGATCCCGATCATCCAGTGGATCGGGTACCGCGTTTTGCCTCCGCCTCCGGATATTACCAGCGAAGGCGTTCTTCTCGGTTTCAACCGCTATCGTGCCATCGAGACGCCGATTCATTTCAAGGGGACGGATCGCACGCGCCATCAGTACATCATTGGAAAATCCGGGTGTGGAAAGTCCTCGCTCATCAGCTGGATGAGCCGGCAGGACATCAAAAACGGTGACGGGATTTGCATCGTCGACCCGCACGGTGATCTCATTGAAGATGCTTTGGCACACACGCCGAAAGAGCGGGCCAAAGACATCATTGTCTTCGATCCCGCCGATAACGATCGGCCGATGGGACTTAATCTTCTTGAAGCAAAGACTCCTGAGGAGAAAGACCGAGCATCACTCGATGCGATGGAGATCTTTATCAAGCTTTTCGGTAATGAGATCTTCGGTCCCCGCATCCAGCATTACTTCCGCAATGGCTGTCTTACGCTCATGGATGATGAAGAGGAAGGAGCGACGCTCATTGACGTGCCGCGAATGTTCGTCGACGAGGAATTCCAGAAGTACAAAGTCGCCAAATGCAAAAATGTCGTTGTGCGCAGCTTCTGGGAGCACGAAATCGCCAAGACCGGAGCGCGCGAGAAAGAGGAAATGATTCCGTACTTCAGCTCAAAATTCGGTCCGTTCATCACGAATACCACCATGCGCAATATCATCGGTCAGCCGAAGTCCGCCTTTAACATCCGCGAAATCATGGATACGGGAAAGGTGCTTCTGGTCAACCTCAGCAAGGGAAAGATCGGTGATATGAATGCTCAGCTCCTCGGGCTGATTTTCGTCAATAAAGTGAACATGGCCGCCATGAGCCGTGCAGATACGCCGCGTCCGCAGCGACGGCGTTTTTATCTCTATGTAGACGAATTCCAGAACTTCGTGACCGATGCATTTGCAACAATCCTCTCCGAGGCCCGTAAATACGAGCTCGGACTCATCATGGCCCACCAGTATATCGGTCAGCTTACGGGAAAGACGGAGTCCTATGGTCAGGCAAACTCTAAGATGCGCGATGCTGTTTTCGGTAACGTCGGCTCGATCATGAGCTTCAAGATCGGCGCGGAAGACGCGGAGTACATGGCGAAAGAAATGGCGCCGGTCGTCTCCGATCAGGATGTCATCGGTATCCCGAACTTCAGCTGCTACTGCAAGCTGAATATCAACAATGTCACTTCACGCGCTTTCTCCATGCAGACCATCTACGACGAAAGCGAGCGCAACGAAAAGCTTGCCGCGCTCATCAAGGAGTACAGCCGCATGAAATACGGACGCAAGAAGGTGTTTGTCAATCAGGAGATTGAGGACCGCATTGGCATAGTTCGTTAGTCCTTACCGTCTTCCCATTCCTGATCGCTTTTTTTCGAGTGCGAGTTCTTTACTCTCGATATTGAGTTCTTCTTCCACTTCTTTCAGTTCTCTGCTCAGGAAGATGGTGACGACTGTGCGCAAAATGATGATGGCACCCAGCTTTCCGAGGTCGTCCCATGTAGGATGAACGATGCTTTCGATGATGTCTTTTCCTACAAGAAACTCAAGTCCCAAAGCGAGGTGCTTTCCGAGGTGAACGCGGATCATCGGAAGCTTGTGATCGTGTCTCCCACCACCCATGAGAAATTCATAGAGTGCACGAAGACATCCATAGGCCATGATGAACACTCCAATATAGCCTATGAGTGTCGCGATGATGATGCTTACACCATCGAGCCCTATGATAAATCCGCTGGACTCAATCGCTTCAATCGCAGGAGATATCGGACTCATAGAAGACTCCTGCGACAGGTGCAGGATGCCGGAAAGAGGAGCTGCAGATGATGTAATTTCCGAGAAGGTCATCTCGGAGGGGGATTGTACACCACGATGCAGGTGATGGTAAATAAGGTTTTGACCTTATGGGTTGCGGAGTTTGCGAAGGTTGCGAAGAACTCCGCAACCTCCCTCCACTCCGCAACCTTCGCAAACTTTCAATAAATCTGGCTGAACCACCATCAAGTCGCTACCATATCCACATGGTCTCCTTCTCCCAAGCTCGCGATATGTTCCGTCTTCAGCGCGAAGCCAAGCGCGTGAAGAAAGATTTGCAGAAGATTCAGGTCGAAGCGGAAGCGGGAGGAGTGAGCGTGGTGGTTTCCGGAGAGCAGGAGGTTATCTCCATCGCGATTGCCGAAGATGTCGCGCGTGAGCGCATTCCTTCATTTCTCAAAGACGCTTTGAATAGAGCTATGAAGAAGGCACAGGTTGTTTCTGCGGAAAAGATGCAGGGTGTCTACAAAGAAATGGGGCTTCCGACCGAGCAGGGAATGCGAGGAATGGGACAATAAGAACATATGCGTAAGATTCTCGTCCTCACTGGCCTCGCGGTCGTCATTGCTTTCGGTTGGTACCGATGGTCGCTAACTCCCGTTGATTCCAGCGATGAGGGGCGCACCACTGTTCGTATCGAAGCTGGAAGTTCTACGAAACACATTGCCCGTGTGCTACACAGTGAAGGTGTGATTCGTTCCGCTCTGGCGTTTCGCGTTCTGGTACGCCGTATGGGTAGCGATGGAAAGCTGCAGGCCGGTACGTTTATTCTTACGCCTTCCATGAGTGCGAAAGAGATCATTGATGCCCTTCTTCACGGCAAAGGACAGGAAATTGCCGTCACCATTCCCGAGGGATTTACCGTGAAAGATATTGACCGCTTACTTGCGATAAAGGGGCTTTCCGGTACCGGCACATTTCTGGAGTGCGTCACTGCATGCGATCTTCAGGAATTTGGCTTCCTTCCTCCTGCAGACGGACTTGCTGCTCGGGGAGGAAGGGTCGAAGGATATCTCTTTCCGGATACATATTTTGTCAATGTAGAGCAGTTTTCCGCAGAGAAATTTATCAGGAGATTACTCGGAACATTCCGCGAACGTGTTATCGATGTTTCGGGTGACAGAGTCGCGGCATCCGGTCGCAGCCTCCATCAGATCGTCACCATGGCTTCGCTCATCGAAGAAGAGGCAATCAATGATGCTGAGCGCCCGCTGATCGCGGGTATTCTCTGGAAACGCTTCGACCAGAAGATGGGTCTAGGGGTCGACGCGACCGTGCGGTATATATTGGATAAGCCTACAGGCACGATCACTGCCGGAGACCTGAATGTGGATTCGCCCTACAACACCCGCAAATTCCGCGGACTTCCGCCCGCCCCCATCGCAAGTCCGGGTCTTGCCAGTATTTCTGCGGCACTCAAGCCCGCAGAGAGTAAATACTGGTATTACCTCCATGACCGCGAAGGGAAGATTCATTATGCCGAGACAAATGAGGAGCACAATCTCAACAGGATTCAGTACCTTGGAAAAGGTATTCCAGCCTCATAGTTCCGTGTCATTCCGGAGTGGTTATTTCACGTAATTTCTGCTATAATAGATAAAACGTGGCTTACCATCACAAACTCAAAATCGGCGTTATGGGATCGGCTTCCGGTCCGCAGACTGAGGATCAGCATGCGCGGTCTGTTGCCCGAAAGCTCGGTCAGGAAATCGCCCGCAGAGGTCATGTCTTCATCAATGGTGCCTGTCCAGGTCTTCCCCATGATTCTCTGCTGGGAGCACAGGAGGCGGGTGGTCTTACTCTTGGCGTTTCGCCGGCATTTTCCGAGTACGAGCATGTCAATGAGTATCTTTCACCGGATGACAATGACATCATTCTTTACACGGGTCAGGGCTTCATGGAGCGTGATATCATCAATATTCGTAGTAGTGACGGCATCGTGATTGTCGGTGGAGGCATCGGAACACTCAATGAATTTACGATTGCTTATGACGAGGGACGACCAATCGCTGTTCTTACAAATACCGGTGGACTGAGCAATGCCATTCCCCACGTCGTCGAGGAGCTCTGCAAGCGAACACTTCCTCCAAACATGGTTTTTGATGATGATCCAGCGAAACTTTTGGACAAACTGGAAATCGTTATCAAGGCATTCCCACTCCCGATCCACGAGGACGGAAGAGTGAAGGATATGCGGCATGGACGCGGGTAGTTGTTAGCGTAAAGGTTTTGCTAGAACTCTGCGAATATCCAGAGCTGCTTCCATGCCGCTGCGAATCGCTCCATCGACGGTGGAGTTTGCATACGCTTCACTGGCAAGCACGATTTGCGGAATACTCGTTGTCAGAAAATTTCTCTGAGCTTCTCTATCCATCGGTTTGTTATCAGCCTTGATGAATCCATAGCACATTCCTGATTGTGGCATGAGTGTCCAGGGCACGATGGAGATATCTTCATTGCGTAGTAACTGATTGGCATCGCCAAACATTGCCTCTATTCCACGTCGGATTTGTACCATAGCGTTGCTTCGACCGCCTGTCTGAGAGAGTGTCTTATGAAATTCCTCCGCGTCGCCCCCGCTGATGTAGAGAGTGAGCGTATGCCGTGATCCTTCCGAGCGGGGCCATGCGTAGCAAAATGGAGGACGCATGGAGTAGGCGAAGTGGAAGTCTTCGGGCCAGGGGGGAGTTTCAAATGTACAGAGGACCTTGCAGGCATTTCCCCGTCCTATCTTTTCCAGTGCATGGGGCACTGCGCATGGAAGCTCAATGTTGCCTTTTTGAATCACTCCAGACGGTACGGCTACGACAACAGAGTGGCTGCTGAGCAGTTTCTCTTCTCCCTTCAGGCGAATATGAAATTGATCTCCGATCTTGGATACACATTCGACGATGGCATTGCAGTGCTGACGCACTCCGTGCCTGCGTAGATCGACCGCCATTCTCTTTGCGAGTGCTCCATAGCCTCCATGGGGTATGCGGCCGACAATGTCGGAGTTGAAGGTGTCGCTATTCGGTTGAAAGGAGGCAATGCCTATGGAGCCGAGGTCTGCAGCATATTCGCCTTCAATCAATCGTCTGATGAATACTTTTTCACGTGCCTCAAGACTATTGTAGGCATTGCTCATTCCGGCGGATAAGAGCGTCTCAATACTGATATTGTCTCTCTGTTCAAGCATTTCATCCTTCATTCTCTGCAGGACTTCATGTGGATGTTTTCCCGAAAAGAGTCCCAGAGCGTCGGTTTTGTAAAATGTTCCATCAGCATCCAGAAAGTGCGATCCTTCCCACTCATCCGGAAGCATCTCGACATGCAGATCGTGACGCTTCGCAAGGTCAACAACTGCCTGTGAGTAGACGAGCTCCGCACCGCGAGCACCATGCGGACCATCGGATGCTCTGCCACCGACCTGTCCCCGTCCTTCCAGAAGGAGAATTTTCTTGATGAGCGGACTATCTTTCAGTGTTTCTGCAGCGGACAGCCCTGCAAATCCTGCTCCGATAATTGCAGTATCAAAGACGGTATGCCTGTCGCTTTCAAAAGCATCTCGGCGCATATAAAATTATTATAAAACTATTTGAAAATATGTCAATTATATCCGTGCCTCTATACTCATCGTATTCAGCCCTAGGATGCAGGTTTGGTGATCCATCGTATTGGTGATCCCTCAAATGCAAAGACGGTTCGCATTCTGTTTTCGAGAAAACGGAGCTCGCTGGCTTTCACGCTCTTCGGGTCTTTCACAAAGACCACAAAGGTCGGAGGCAGTTCATCCGCCTGCGTGATGTGCTTGCTCCCCGCGAGCTGAGCCATCGGCTGACTGCGCATCGTGGTGCTGTACCACTCATGAAGATCCTTCGTGGAGACGCGGCGTGTGCGGTTTCGCTGCACTGTCTCAATGATGTCGAAGAGCTTAAGCAAACCGTCGCGGGTTTTTCCGGAGCAGAGAATTACCGGTGCAAACTTGCAGAACGGGAGCGTGAGATGCACATCATTGATCGTATTCTTCTTCTGCTCCAGTTCCATGCCGTCACTTTTATTCACCGTAATGATGAGCCCTTTTCCTTCCTCCAGAGCAAGCTGTGCGATGCGCTTGTCTTGGCGTGTGATCGGGCCTGTGCCGTCGAGGACGAGGACCGCGATATCACACTCGGCGATCGCGCGAACTGAACGAAAGTACGAAAGGGTTTCGATGCCCGGTTCAGCCTCTTTTTTGCGCCGGATGCCTGCGGTATCGACGAAGATGTATTCCTTTTCATTGAAACGGATGGTGGTGTCTACTGCATCGCGCGTGGTACCCGGGATATCCGAAACAATACGGGGAGATACAGCGCGCTGAGGATCAGACATCAGTGCATTGATGATCGAGCTCTTGCCGACGTTCGGTTTTCCGACGACAGCGATACGCGGAGGCACTGCCTCTACGTTGCTGGTTTCCTGCTTCGGGATTTTTACAAACTGGAGTTTTTTGAGCTCCTCAATAATCGCATCTTCCAGCGCGCTGAATCCTGAGCCATGAGCGGCACTGACAGGGAAAAAGTTTTCACCGATTCCGAGCTCGTAATACTGCGGGAGAATCTCATCGATCTTTGCGGCATTATCGATCTTGTTGACGACGACGATCACAGGAACGTGTTTCCTCTTTCTCTTGCGCAGCACTTCGGCAACCGCATGATCCGCGCTGGTGAGGTCTTCTTTTCCTGAGAGAACGACGACGATGACGTCTGCATGCTCTACGGCGAGTTCCGACTGTGCCTCCACATCACTTTCAAAATCGATGTCTTCCGTACCTCCTCCCATTCCACCGGTATCGATGAGCAGATAATCCATACGTTCGTTGCTGATCCTACTGGCGATATGGTCTCTGGTTGTCCCTGGCACATCACTGACGATGGCGATACGACTCCCGACGATCCGGTTAAAGAGCGTGGATTTTCCCGTATTTGGACGGCCAACTATTGCGACAAGAGGAAGCTGCATCTGTGAGCGTAAACTGTAGCATAGCCTCTGTTAGTGCACAATAACGCATTTTCGTAATACTCGAGTATCTACTACTTGTATTCCGATATTTACGTATGTGTATCTTTCTTATTCATCTGTGACGGTGTCCCACGATATGCGTTGCTGAAAGTCTTCTGCTTGGATGTGTTTTCTTTGTACTATGCCTCTAAGCCTTTCTTCCGCCCGATGGAGCAATTGTCGGGCACGCTCTTTCGTAATGCCAAACTTATGTCCGATTTGTTCAAGGACAAGTGGATCAGTCGATCCGTTGAGTGCGTAGTAATCCTTAAGAATATCCTGCTCTCTTGTATTTGGAAGCAATTCAATTAATGTAATAAGTTTTGATCTTATAGGGACGCGCAATCCTTCGATGCTGTCTGCTTTGTCAATTATTTGTGACGGATCTTCCATGTTTTCGCATTGGTGAGCATCCCGCTCACGATATTCACGAAGGCGAGAGAGATGAAAAAGCATTGCACAGGATGCATATGTGGAAAATTTATTTCCCATCATGTAATCGAACCGTCGAATACATCTTTCAAGCGGTGTGTGCAGTTCATCAAATAATTCAACAACACGTTCATTCGGATACTGGCATCTTCTCGCCCAATAGGCACACAGCCGGATATTTGCCTTTGCAATTTGATCATCGACTGCACTTGCTTCCTGCATTCTCTCTTTCAGGCGATCTTGATCACCGTACTTCAGCTTTTGCGGCTTTCCATCAACGAGAAGCATGAGCTGATGGATCTGGAATCGGTCATAGTTCTTCAGGCGGAAGAAGTGCGTTTCTGCCTCCCGCGTGAACACCGGATGATTGAGAGTTGATGCGCGAGCGCCAAGCTCTTCGTCCAGAGAATGTTCAGGTTCCTCCGTTTCTTTACGAAAGAGATCCTCGGGGGGTTTTCTAATCCTTTCCTCAATGCCCTGCTCGTGGAATTCCGGGCTGTCAACGTACCACACTCCATTAGGGTGAGCATGAACGTCGACCTCTTCATCATCCACGACCAACGTTTCCAGCATGAGATTATCCTAGAAAATTGCAGGTCATTGTCAATGCACCATGTATATCCCGATCGACATTCCGATATCCCAGTATTCCGATACCCCGATACTCGGGTATTCGGGTATCCTGTGGCCGATGTCCCGTACCTACGATCCACTGGCAATAGAAGCGAAATGGCAGAAGCGCTGGGAGGACGCGAAGGCCTATGAAACGGATTTGAGTGATACAAAAGAGAAGTACTACACGCATGTGATGTTTCCGTATCCCAGTGGTGACAAGCTCCATGTGGGTCACTGGTACAACTATGCTCCAAGTGACACCTTTGCACGCTTCATGCGTATGCAGGGTAAAAATGTTTTTTCGCCTATGGGCTTTGATGCCTTTGGTCTTCCTGCAGAAAATTACGCTATCAAAACAGGTGTACATCCAGATGCTTCCACGAGAAAAAATGTGGAGACGATGATCACACAGCTCAAGCGTATCGGTTGTATGTACGACTGGAGCAAAATGGTGAATACGAGTACGCCGGAGTACTACCGCTGGACGCAGTGGCTGTTTCTTCAAATGTTCAAGAACAAACTTGCCTACAAGAAAAAAGGGAATGTGAACTTTTGTCCGAGCTGTCAGACGGTTCTGGCAAACGAGCAGGCGCAGGAGGGCAAGTGCGAACGTTGCGGCACGGACATCATTCAAAAGTCTCTGGAGCAATGGTTTTGGAATATCAAGAAATATTCCCAGAGGCTCCTCGACGGTCTCGATACACTTGATTGGCCGGAAAAGACCAAGCTGATGCAGAGAAACTGGATCGGGCGCAATGAGGGCGTTCAGATTCCTTCGAAGATCAAGGATCTCGGAGATGCATTTGAAGTCTTTGACTCGGTGCCGCAGACCTTCATGGCGCAGACTTTTACAGTCATTGCACCCGAGCATCCGTTGGTCGAAAAAATGGTCAAAGGTACTCCACAGGAAAAAGAAGTACTCGCATTTGTCGAGCGGATGAAAAAGCTGAAAGCAACAGAGAAATATAATTTTGAAGAGCACGTCGAAGGCATCTTCACGGGCCGCTACGTAGAAAATCCCTTCGGTACGGGAGATCTTCCGATCTGGGTCGCGTCATTTGTGGTCATGGATTACGGCACAGGCATCGTGCATTGCAGTGCCCATGATGAGCGTGACTTTGCATTTGCAAAAAAATACGGTATTCCGCTTCGTCCGGTCATGTTTCCGGAGGATCCGAATGAAGCCGAAAAAGTGAAAAATCTGGAGTATTGCTATGCCAAAGATCCAGAAGGAATATTATCCAAGCCCGATCTATTTTCGGGGAGGAAATGGGGGGAAGTCCGCGAAGATATTATAAGAAATATGACAGAGACCGGGCTCGCAAAGCCCGTAACACAGTACCGTCTCCGCGATTGGCTTGTCTCTCGTCAGCGCTATTGGGGAGCGCCCATCCCCATCGTCTACGATCCTGAAGGAAAGCCACACCCCGTGCCCGAAGAGCACTTGCCGTGGGTGCTTCCTACAGACATCGAATTCAAACCAACAGGGGAGTCGCCACTCAAGTATTCCCATGAATTTAAAGAGCGTACAGAAAAGATCTTCGGTAAAGGCTGGATACCGGAATATGACACGATGGATACGTTTGTATGCAGCAGCTTTTACTATTTGATGTATCTCCAATCCGATGGATTCGGGATGAAGGCAGAGGGCAGAAAGCAGAGGGCGGAAAATTTTATTGATCCAAAGATTGAAAATCCCTGGTTGCCTGTAGACATGTACGTGGGTGGAGCAGAGCACGCATGTATGCATCTCATTTATGCGCGCTTTGTGATGATGGCACTGAAGGATTGGGGATACGTTTCGCATAGTGAGCCATTCAAGCATTTAGTGCATCAGGGTGTCATTACGAACAAAGGAGCGAAAATGAGTAAGAGCAAAGGCAACGTCGTCTCTCCGGATGCTTTTGTAGAGAAGCACGGTAGTGATGTCTTCCGCATGTACCTGATGTTCATGGGTCCGTTTACCGACGGCGGTGATTGGAGTGATACAGGAATAAAAGGTATCGATCGCTTTGCATTGCGTATCTATAAGTTAATAGAAAAAAATAGTATTCAGCCCTATGGAGAAGATAAAAGTATGAACAAAAAAGTTGTTCAAGATTCGCAGGAAGTATTGTCTTTGGTTCATAAGAGCATTAAGAAAGTTGGCGAGGATATCGCTGGTTTCCGTTTCAATACCGCTATCAGTGCGCTCATGGAGCTTCTGAATGTTCTTGAGGAGAAAGAGTCTATTGCTATAGAGACTATGCAGACGCTTACAAAGCTCCTTGCACCGCTTGCCCCACACTTGGCTGAAGAACTATGGGAGATGATCGGTGGTACGGGGTTGCTCATTGACCAGCGTTGGCCGCAGTTCGATCCGAAGATGCTTGAAAGTTCTACAATGACGATCGCCATACAGGTGAATGGCAAACTTCGTGGGAGTATTGAGGTTGCTGCGAGTGCTACCAAAGAGGAGATCATTGAGGCTTCCAAGAAGCAGGAGAATGTCGCGAAGTTTCTTGCTGATGCTCCCATCCTCAAGGAGATTTATGTGCCGGGGAAACTGGTGAGTCTGGTGATTGCGCAAAAGTAGATGAAGATGATCTATTTTGGCACCTATGGTGCTATTCTTTTGAGCCATGGCACGACCTATAAATCGCTTATCCGAGGTTGACTTTCGTTCTCCACAGAAGCTCATTATTGAGCATGCCCTTGATCGTCTTACCGACGGGCCGATGGCCTCTGAGGCGGTGCAAGGCGTCCGGGATCACATGCTGGATCGTATGGATTGCCTGCTCTCCGGAGAATTGTCGCAGTTGATTGCCCTGTTTCCATGGAGTGGGTTTTCACTGAGTGGTTCTCCAAAACACGATATTGTGTCTACAAAATATGATGATCAATTTGTTGTCTTTCTCGAGTCTATTCGAAGGCCGATTATCCAAGGTGATTCCAGATCGGTACCTGTGCAAAGACAGTCTATCTCGTCGGCACTTGAAGGCAGGCTTTTCTATGAACTGGCAACCAAATCTGCGGCGGGTGGCCGGTCGCTTTCGTGGGGCGAGCTGACCCCGGAGCAAAAGCCTCTGTGCATGCCAAGCCCTGTAGCGGGCCAAACGCTTGAATTTGCAGCGCGAAGTGAAAGGGTACTTCTCGTCAGTCTCGTTGCGCAGCGGATGCTCATCGGTAACTGGCTTAAGTCGCAGGCGTCCATTCAGTTTCTGCCGGATCATGCCAAAGAGGAGATTCTGCATCGTGCGATGGTGCTTAGCAGGTGTCTGGCCTGATGTCTGGAAAACACTAGACAATATGATCTAATAGGCTTTTAATATGACAAATTTGAGATGATGGATTTGACATCCTTAACTATGAATTCTCTTCATATTCTTCAACACGAACGTATTGAACAAGTCGGTGAGCATCGTTCACCCGATGGCAGTCTGTTCGCGCCACTTCTTTTGCTGAAAGGGGAGCATACGCTCACAAGTTTGAGACAAATTGTAAACAATGAAATCATGCAATTGGCGCAGAATGATTTTCGCCTACAAGGTGATACATCGACACCAAATTGTCGTGCCATTTTTGTTGATGCAGAAAATATGAGGCCCGACTTTTCATTTGAGGACCAGCAAATAGATATTGCTGTAACAACAAATTACAGTGGAAGAGGGGAGGTCTACATTCTCGATGAGCGCGAGAGGCGCGACTATTATGCTTCATGCATTCATGAACATCCCGGATACATCACAACAGCATATGGAACACTTGAGGGTGAAAGGCCTACAATCTTTGCTTCTGACGAGCAGGAGCTTCTTGAATTGTGGCAGCAATCTGCACCCGAAATCCGCGCTATTGTTGGGGATACATGTGACCATCTCTTTGCAGCAAAAACCGGTTCTATGTACAGGCGTGCAGCAAATATCTCCATGTCTCTTTTTTCAAAATTTGCAGGCTCCCTAAACAAGAATGCTCAACATCAACTTGGTTTAGTTGAGGATGCTCTCAAGCGCCGGTTGGCAGCAAAAGTTGAGCGTAGACCCAAGCCAGGATCTGTAAATATTTTTCAGAATGTTTTGCATGCTGCAGGACCTGTTTTGCCTCCCGGTACCCCAGAGGGGGCTCTTTTTGTGGAGAATCGAAAGGCCAGGATGAGCTGAGGTTCTTCTGGGATTTGTATTGCATGCCATTTACCAGACTTCTAGTATTTTCCACTAATGTCACTCTCCTTTTCCACATTCGTCGAAAGCACTGGTAGTAAGCATCTGGAACTTCTCGATAACAAGAGAATCTCCGATCTTACGGGCTTGGATGAAGACCGTATCTGGAAATCAACAAAAACGAGGTCTCGCTACATCCTGAAGCCCGATTCAAGACCGGTGGATCTTGCATTGGAGATCACGGAGAAGTTCCTGAAGGATTCTAAGATTCATAGCAATGCCATTGCCTCTCTTGCACTTGTCCATACCCATTATGAGGGTAATGCAAGACAGGAGATGGCAAAGGCAGTTGCTGATCTTATTGGCATCCACCAGAGCAAGATCACGGCGATCGCCTTCGGCTGCACGGGTTTTCCGGAAATTGTGCATCATGCCGAAGCCATGGCAAAAGATCTCTTTTCTGATCAGCATGTTTTGGTACTGAATGTGGAAACTCCCGACCGCATGATGGATTCGCGCGATTCGCGTGCAACGCCCATATTCGCTGCGGCAGCAACAGCGACCAGTCTTTCAAAGGGTGAGGGGCACCGTCTGCTTTTTGCAGAGACGCAGGAAGTGACTCCGCCAGAGAGTCCAAGTAATGTTGAAATTTTTCGTATTCAACCTGAGGAGGCGGAAGACTTTAGCGGAAAGCGGACGCTACGAACCATCTTCCGCATGGATGGTGACCTTGCATACATAAACGGTGGAGCGCTTATTGAAGATGCAACGCGAAGATCCCTGCACCGAGTCATGCAGGATCCGGTGATGCATGGACGCCGTGTTCTTGTCGTTCCTCACCAGGCCAATGCGAAGATGATCAATGCGTTTGATAAGATGGTGAGTCCGGAACTGATGAAAGGGGAATTTGCAGACTATGGGATCCCCGAGGTTCGCTTTGTGAACGGTATGGAGGGAATGGGCAATACGATTTCGGCGACTATTCCTTCCACTCTTGCTCGTCTCGGACAGATACAGGGAATCGACCCAAAAACCGGCGATGTCGTGCTATTTCCCGCTGCAGGGATTTGTTTGGCACACCCCGGAGACAAAATGTCACAGGGTATCGGGGCGATGGTTTGGAATCAGCGGTAGTGTTATTTCAATAGTCTTTGAAGAATTGCGCGGGCATCACTGAAGTAGTCCGTGAGATCCGCTGGGGTAATTTTTTGACCAAGGGGCTCCACTACTTTCCGCAGGAGATCATCCAATGATGGACCTCCATCACCAGGTGGATTTCCATGCAGTCGCGCGGATATTTCCCCGCGCATATTCATCTGCACATTCACTACTTGTCCGTCTGTGCACACGCCAAACAAAGATAACTTATGCCTTATTTGCTCCATCGTTGTCCGCAAATCAAAATCGACATCCGGGAGTGCATCTTTCCTGTCACAAAGATTAAATCCACTGAGGCGACCGTGGGAGATGGGCACTCCATTGTTTTTTACCTGCACCCATTCCGTGAATGATTGGTTACCTGCGGGGCTTATCTTCATTATGCCCTCGACACTTCCATGCTGCGGATAAGCGGGGCATTCCTGTTCAGCGAAATCCGCGAACATTTTTGTGATGGAAAGAATCCCTTTTTGGCGCATCGCCGGGTCTACCAAAACCAGTTCATCTGCTTCCTGTGCAAGGCCGATCCAGTGTGTCGAGTTGCATGCACCCAAAAAGTCCATGAGAATTCCCTCCGCATTTGCCCGCAATGCAATTTCCTGTAACTGATGGCGGCAGCTGCCGCCAAACGTGCGTATGCGGCGACCCTCCACTTTCTCAAAAAGAACCTCTGCATTGTTGTAGGGCGTCTTTAGAATCACTTCCTCGAGGATATTTTGCGCTTTGGACATCTGGCTTATCGTATGAGATTTTATGACTTCAGCAAGCCAAATGCTGTATGTTCTGGATCTTCTTCCCTTCCTCCTTCAAGCTGCTTCTACCGTGACCCCCAAAGACCTTTTCACCCCCCTCGACCGCTACGCTTCCTTTACCGATCTTGCAGCTCTTAAGGCCGCGAGTGCGCGGCCGCTGCGTAAATGTATCCGCGTGAATACGCTGAAGACGAGTGTGGAAACAGTAAAGCAGTGGGCGGTGGATCACGGGTGGAAACTTGATCCCGTACCGTGGTGTCCTGAGGGATTTTTCATAGACAGAGAAGACCGCTCCGAAGCTCTCGGCAAAGATCTCCTGCATCTTCTCGGTCATGTGTATCTTCAGGAGGCTTCGTCGATGCTGCCTCCTGTATTGCTGGATCCGCAACCTGGAGAAACTGTTCTCGATATGTGCGCGGCGCCCGGAAGCAAGACGACGCAGATTGCGGCGATGATGCGGGGAAGGGGAGTGATCATCGCCAATGAAGTGCAGGAGAAGCGTATGTGGACGCTCAATACTGCATGTCAGCGATCTGGAGTAACCAATGTCATTCTCACGAAAAAAGTCGGACAGTGGTTCGGGAAGCAGATGACCGAGCAGTTTGACCGCGTGCTTTGCGATGCGCCTTGCTCTGCGCAGGGTACGGTACGCAAAGACAGCGATGCACTGAATTTCTGTGGTCCCGAAAATATTGCCAAGATGGCGCGGCTCCAGACGGAAGTCCTTGAAGCTGCGATTCATGCGGCGAAGGTCGGCGGTACAATCGTCTACTCGACTTGCACCCTTTCACCGGAAGAAAACGAAGGTGTGGTGCTGAATATGTTGAACAAATTTTGTGATCAACTCGAGATCGTTGACCCTCAAATACGTAATGAGAAATTAGTAATGAGAACTGCGATCGGGGATTCGCAAAAAGTACAGGAGTATCTGAAAAGCACAGGTAATTTTTCTTTGCTGCATTCTCCTTCCCCACTTCTCCGCATTTGGCCGCAGACCTATGATAGCGAGGGTTTCTTCTGTGCCGTTCTCCGGAAAAAGGCACCGACGAGACCTCGTGAACATGTTCCATCCGTTCCGCGCCGAGAGGAACGGTTTGCGAAAAATATGGAGATGGAAATCCGAAAGCGCATTTCAGACATCTACGGCACGGATTTTGTGCACGAAGGGGAGATACTTGTGCACCGCGGTGATCTGGTATTGCTGACAACTGAACTTGCGGCATCACTGCACTTTCCCGTTGTGGATTACGGTATGGGAATTCCGTATGCGAAGGGCCTCAAGGACGGTCGCTTCCGCATTACTGATGAACTAGCTACCGCTCGCGGCATAGAGGCGACGAAGAGTGTGCTGACTGTCAGCGAAAGTGATCTTCAGGAACTTCTCGAAGGGCAGAACATCGAATGCAGGGACGATGTGCACGGTGACATGATTCTCCACTGGAACGGACTTGCTATAGGGAGAGGGCTTGCAAAGGAGGGGTACCTCAAAAATCGTCTGTCGCGGTGGATTGTGCAACTGAAGGGATCGTAGAAAGTGAATATGCGTTTTGTCCCTCACGGCTTGAGGTAGGGACGTACTGCCGGCAGATCTCTACTTTCTATGGTGTCCACCGAAATGACTCGCGCTGCTTTTCTTTTGTATGGTGCACGTTCCATGATCTTTACGGTCCTTCGGAGGGTGTAGCGGCAATCCTGCCGCATACCGCGCAGCAAGAAGATCCACTTTATCCGGACCGGGTTCTATCAGCGTGTACTCACTAACCTCATCTTTTGGCTTCGGAAGAGGCTTTTCGATTTCGCCATCATCATCCGCAAGAATTCTACGATGTGCAGTCTCGCGATGCATAGCTGCAAGGAACGGGTACTGTTCTTCATCGACTGTTTCAGGTATTTCTTCGGTGGGAGCCTGGGGTCGTACGATGCGCCTCGCCGGAGTTGGTGACCAGAAAATAAGATCATCGGGCTCTTTTCCCGCTTTTTTGCGCTTTTTCTCAAGTCTCTCGCGACGTGCTTCCTCTGTTTCCCAGAGCGACACTCCATCCACATCGGGAGGAGGTTCGCCTCTCGTTCTCAGGACTTTATCGACATTCAGGGGTTTTGCTTTTCTGTGAAACTTCAGCGCCTTCGGTTCCTCTTCATTGCTCTCTACAGGACTTTGGGTGCTGTCCGATTCACTGTTTTTAGCTTCCGCTTCAATTTCCGGATCTACGATCTCTAGTTCCTGCTTTATGGCATCGGCAATACTCTCAATAAGCTCTATCGGCTTTGGCTCTTCAAAGGCCGGTAACTCAGGGGGCGGTTTTGCAGTACTGTTCACTGAACGGAGGTTCACTGTATGTTGTCCGTGCTCCAAAACATCCCGTAGAGAGAAACGAGTTGTCCATTCCTGTAGAGAGATACCTCTGCGCTGCAGATCGGCAGAAGGACGGTCATACCTCTCATCGAGTTGCAGGAGGAGCATTGGAGGCTAGTATACCACTATGCGTTTTCTGTACCTGCGGCAGCTCCTTTCTCAATAATAATACTGTGCGTTGTTACGCGAAACACAAGTCTGCCTGCCTCGATTCCCCTGAGCGTCACATCATCGAGCTGGATGACGTCGTTTCCGAGGACAAGTGGCTGTCTTCCGGAATTTTTAGATGTCTGAGCATCTCCTGCTATGCGGTGTGTAATATTTCGCAACATAGGAATCGCCTCTGTAGCCGATAATGCCTTTGCGCTGTTTTCTGCTCCAGGAGGTATAGATTCAAGAATGTCCGCATAACGTCGAAGTAGTTTCATAGCTTCGTCGATGACGGCACGATCTGCATCACTTATTGGTTGTACTTCATCCGCATCGTTTGTTTCACGCTGATCCACTTCTAAAGATTTTTTCACTAAAGTGGCAATCCAATCCCCTCGCTCAGCAGGTCTTTCCGGCCGGAATTCTGCAGGTTGCTGAGGGGCATCACCTTGATTTTTCAATGTCTCTCCACGAACTGTAAATGCAACACCAGCTGCGTCTGGACCTTGGTCATCGTCTCCCTTTCCATCCAGAACTTTTGAAAGATCTTCTTTTACTATTCCACTTGTTGCATCAACGTTTTCATCAGCTTTTGCAGGTGGGTGTAGGATTGCTTTAAGATCTTTGGGCAGAAGATCAACCAAACTTTTACCGATATTATCTTCATCGGGACCAGTTGTTCTATGGCCTGGCATATTTGCAGTTTCTCGTACCCCTTTCGAAATCTGATTGGTAAATCCTTTCTTTCGCTGTAGTCGAACCCATGCGACCACCAATGGTACATATTTTTTCTGTTGCTCATCTGAAATACGTCGATGTTTTTCCATATAGGGTTGCAGACGACGCTCCACTTCGGCGAGCAGTTCAGATTCCTGCTCACTGAGCAAATGCACCTTGTTTGTATTTTTAGCATTATCGTTGAATGCTACTATTTTTTGCCTGATGGTCGCAATATTATTTACACCGATAACCAAGCTGAGAGGCTCGGAATCGATTCCTCTATAAGCAAATAGCCCGAGTACTTCGACAAGTTGCTGCAGTACTTCCTGTCCAAAGGGGCGACGAGTTCCGCTTTGTACTTCGGGAATACTTCCTACTACTTCGCAAATTCTCCTCTGTTCATCTTCCGGAAAATGATTCCAGTCATCTCCGAAGGCAGTTTCAATTTTATCGTAGACCTCAGCATTGATTCCTGCCGAGATTTCTTTTTCCGTTCTATCTGGTGGTGTTTCGTTCGGCATAATGAGGAAAGAAGGGACGTATATTAGGAGTTCTAGCTCCTCATGCAAGCTTTGTTTCGGTCTTTTCGTCGAGGGATTTCGTGAGTTTCCCGATGGCGTATACCCAAGGATCCGGTTGGTCTGTTTCCACTGCTTTCAGCAGGCGGCGGGTAAGGAGAAGAAGCTGGTAGTCCTCGTCTAGAAGCCTTGGATCACGCTCTCTCTTTACCTTTTTTACTTTTACAGGCTTTGGGGTTAGTTCCCGTCGTGGTGCGTTTTGTAGGAATTTCCACCTTGGATCTATAAGAGGTTCCACCTTGCGTCGCACTCTCTCTTTTGGCTCAGGAGCATCTTCCGCGGCCTCCTTGCTTCTGTAGGCGTAATGCGCACCGAGTCCGAGTTCTTCCATGCGCTGCTCGATTCTTTCCTCATCACCGTTGCATTCTATCCTGACGGATCGCATGACCCATTGCACGACGCCCTGCTTCAGTCGTCCCGCCTTTCCGTCATGATGACTGGCTCCAAGGATCTTTGCGGCGATCGCAATCACTTCGTAATCATCGCGCCATAGGCGGAAGTTTGCCCATGGAATCCCTAGCTTCGCGATGATCGGTTTGACGTCGTCTTCCAGTCCTCCATTTGATTCTGCGTTGATGCCGTCGACGTACCTGACGATGAGAGCCGGAGATGCCTTGAGGACTTCGTCTGTACTGAGAGGAAGGAGTGGTTCGGGTTTTGGGAATTGCATACTTTCAGCATGATGAATGATGCGTACCCTTGCAGGAACTGCAGTTGCTGTAGCTTCATTGTTTGCTGTATCAGCCCTTACAGGTATCTCGTCGAGAGTCAGGGGAGCATCGTCAAAGAGCAACTTACCTCCGATGAGCGTGCGGTAGCGGGTACATTCACTTTCAAATTCTTCTCTGATTGCCACCTGAATGCTGTCATCGAGAGTCGCCCCTCCAGATGTGGCCTGCAGTGCTTCATTGATACAGTCATTTATCCTTTTTTGTACCGCGCGCAGATCGCCGAATGTTACCATCTCACCCTCGATTTTCCTGTCTTTTGGAAGATCGGCTTTTTTGCGGATGACATCAAAGGCTGCGGAGAGTCGTCCGCGATTCTGTTGCAACTTCACTCCTGTAAAAAGATCCGGAAGACGTTTTAGTAGTTTTGTATAGACTTGTTCGAGATGTGAGCCAACGGCACTTCGCATGAGTACTATAGGTAGCCTTTCACCTCCATCTTTTGAAGGAAAGCATTCTTGGCCATTCTGTGCGTTATCAGCCATAAGAGGAGAGATATTAGATACCAAGATCTCCAAAAGGGAAACTCCTTATGCTTAAAAAATGGCCACAATCCCGAGGGGATTGTGGCCATGAAGGGTGTCCAACAGGAATCGAACCCGCTCTACAAGTCCTGTAGGCTTGTGTGCGGCCTTTACACTATGAACACCATGTATATGCAGGATATGCATTGGATGTTATCTGGCAATGGTTTTCGGTGATATTTTTCGTGTGGTAGAGACGGGACTTTGTCCCGTCTCCGGTATTGTGAGACGGCAAAAATGCCGTCTCTACCGCAAGCGATCATAAAGGTTCTATAATCATCCTCCATGGACCCCGTTACCGAAATCAAAGCGCGGCTCCCGATCGAGCAATTAGTCTCGCAATATGTCCAGCTGAAGCCCAAAGGCAGGAGCTTTATCTCGCTCTGTCCGTTTCACAACGATAAGCATCCGAGCTTTCTGGTTTCTCCCGACAAAGGGATCGCGTACTGCTTCGCCTGCAGTTCCGGCGGCGATATTTTCTCCTTTTACCAGAAAATCGAGAATGTGGATTTCCCACAAGCAATCCGTGATCTTGCCGAAAAGACAGGTGTCACTCTTCCGGACCGCGGCAAGGCTCCCGTCATAGAAAAAGATGAGAAGGAGCGACTACGAAGTTGCACAGAATCTGCGCAGGCGTTTTTCCTCGCGTCATTCCAGGCTTCCACTCCAGCAAAGGATTACATCGCAAAGCGAGGTGTCCCGCAGGAGCTTATGGAGAAGTTCGGCATCGGTTACGCACCGGATTCCTTCAGTGCGCTTTACCAGCACTTGCTTAAAGAGGGATTCAGCCGCCGTGAGATAGTTGCTGCGGGCCTCGGCATACAAAAAGATCTTGCGGAGGAAAAAATCTACGATCGGTTTCGTAACCGCATCATCTTTCCCATTAGTGATGCCCAGGGCCGCATCATTGCATTCGGTGGCCGCACCATCGGCGATGACGATGCCAAGTACATCAATTCTTCCGAAGGCCCGCTCTACCGCAAGGCCTCCGTACTCTTTGGTTTGCATCTGGCCAAAGAAGCAATTCGTGCCGAGCGTCGCATCATCATGGTGGAGGGGTACTTCGATGTGGTTGCGTGCCATAAAGCCGGAGTGAGTAACGTCGTTGCCGTAAGTGGTACGGCACTTACCGAGGAACATGCACGTATTCTCAAGCGGGGTGCTGACTCGGTGGTGCTCTGTCTTGATGCCGACAGGGCCGGACAGGATGCCGCAGAGAGGGCCTTTATGCTTTGCAGTCGCGAAGGTCTCATCGTGTACCTTGTCCGGCTTCCTGCAAAAGATCCCGATGAAGTGGCTCAGGGCGATCCTGCAGCACTGAAGACGATGCTCAGTGAAAAGTTAGTCCCGTATCTCGATGCCGTACTCCACGATATGCAAGCTACTGCTCTCACAACGCCTGAGTTACGCAGGAATGCCGAGGAGCGTGCACTTCGTCTCCTTGTTTCGCTTCCTGCAGGCGTAGAGCGCGATGAGAACCGTGCCCGTTTCGGCAAGATCTTCGGAGACAGCTTTTCCCGTAGACTGCAGCTTGCCGAAAGTGATCCGCTCAGAGCTCAGAAACTGACCGGCGAACACAAAGAAGAACCCCGCGGCGGAGCTTCATCTCTTTTCACTCCCGCGGAAGTCACTCTTGGGCTTTTCGTTCTCTATCCGTCTGTCCGTAGCTTGCTCGGAGAGCTCATTATATCCGACGATCCGTTTTCCGCAGCGCTTCATAAGGCGATTACCGATGCCAAAACAGGCAATGTTGTCCTAGCGCCGGAGTATGCCGAGCGACTAAGCGTCCTTCTTCTCTACTGTGAACAGCATGCATTTCAGGACTGGAGTGAGTCCCTAGCCGTACGTGAGATTCGTACAAACTGTCAGCGAGCGAACCGCGCAACAATTCTCGCAAAGCAGCGCGAGATCACGGAGAAGATGCGCGCGGCGCAGGCGGAAGGACGTCTGGTAGAAGCTGCGCAGCTTGAGATGCAGTTTCAGCAGGTACTGAAGCTTGGGAGAATGGCTGGATGATGTAAAGATTCTTCTTTTGTTCATCTCACAAACCCTGTAATCTACGTCGCGACGGGTTTTTACCCGAAGCTCCCCTATGGCCTCTCATCCACGAAAATTCATCGCCCAGCCTACGGACGACGATCTCAAGAAGTTCCCTGATTCCGTCAAGCATCTCATCAAAAAGGGTCGTGAGCAGCGCTACGTGACGCATCAGGAGATCATGTCCGTTGTTCCCAACGCGGAGGAAAACGTCGAGCTGCTGGATGAAATCTATACGCTTCTTACGGATCTTGGTATTCAGGTGATCGATGTGCAGGATGCGCTTATTTGGGAGAAGAAAGGCAAGCCAGATGAACCCACGCAAGATCTTGCAGAAGTAGTCACTGTTGTTCCAGAGGGTGCCGAGGAAGAGACGGAAGAGGAAACCGAAGCCGAGGAGGAGGCAGAGGAAACCGAAGCAGTCGTAGGAAAAGTTGATGACGAGGATGATGACATGCTCCAGATGGTGGCCACAGCCGGCATCGCCATGGATGAAAAGGAGGAGACGGCCGAGGACCGCCAGAAGAAGCGCAAGGAGAGGGAAGTGGATCTTCTCGAGATCAGCAATGATTCCGTTCGTATGTACCTTTCTGAGATTGGGCGCGTACCGCTCATCGACGGTCGCAAGGAAGTCGAGCTTGCCCGCCGTATCCGCAAAGGGGACGCCGGAGCGAAGCAGCAGCTTGCTGAAGCCAACCTGCGTCTTGTGGTAAGTATCGCTAAAAAATACATCGGTCGCGGACTTTCGTTCCTCGATCTCATTCAGGAGGGAAACATCGGTCTTTTCCGTGCCGTCGAAAAGTTCGATCCGGAAAGGGGATTCAAGTTCTCCACGTACGCCACATGGTGGATCCGTCAGGCGATCACGCGTGCGATTGCCGATCAGGCTCGCACCATCCGTATTCCTGTGCATATGGTTGAGACGATCAATAAGCTTACCCATACCCAGCGCAGACTCGTGCAGGAACTTGGTCGTGAGCCTACGGTGGAAGAGCTTTCCGTGGAAATGGGCATGGACATCAAGAAAGTCCGTCACATCCAGAAGATCAGTCAGGACATTATTTCGCTCGAGTCACCTGTCGGTTCCGAGGAAGACTCCAAGCTTGGCGACTTTATTGAAGATGAAGAGGCAGTGAATCCATTCGAAGCAACCAACAGGCAGCTACGCAAAGAGAATGTCCATGCGATGCTGGAATTTCTCACGCCCCGTGAACGCAAAATCATTGAGATGCGCTTCGGGCTCCGTGATGGTGTAGGTCACACCCTCGAAGAAGTAGGAAAGGAATTTGGCGTCACCCGCGAGCGTATCCGCCAGATCGAAGCGAAGGTTCTGCAGAAAATGCGCGATCATCCTCGTTCTCTTTCCATCCGCGAGCACGGAGGAGCAAGTAAGCGTGTCGGGTTCAATGCTGCTGATTCCTTCCTCAAAGGCACACTTTGTCCGCAGTGCAGGAAGGGCACGCTGGTGGATCTCATCCGTGAGGGGCGCCCCTACAGAAAGTGCGATCGGTGCGCGTACGAGCTGTCGAAGTTTTAAAAAACGACCCTCCGCTCATCGGAAGGCCGTTTTCATCAGGTGCAGTTTTATTATGCCTTGCAGCACTTGCAGAGCTTCAGAAGCTTGACGATGGCGGCAAGTCCGACGAGAACGTATACAACAGACTCTACTGCTGGGTACATCCCGAGGATCATGTGAACAATATTAAGATCTTGTCCAAGGAAATAGCCGAGGCCGACGAGACCCCAGTTGATTGCACCAATCATAATGAGAATACATCCGAACTTGCATCCGCCGCAGCCAGTGCCGCAGGAACCAGTTGAGCAACAACCCATAAAGTGAAGTGGGGAGAATATATAAAAACCAGAGGAATTCTATCAGCAGTGCGCTTGATGCAATCCAAGTCGTCTTGAGAAGAACAAAATTTGTGTTCATGTTTATTCCTCATAAACCTATACAATTTTCTTATGTCCTTTGCGGATCATTATAAAAGGCTCAATGCGGAGCAGCGCCTCGCTGTGGATACCGTCGAAGGTCCGGTGATGGTGGTTGCAGGTCCGGGGACAGGAAAAACGCAGGTTCTTGCGATGCGTGTTGCGAACATTCTCGCAAAGACGCACGCGAAGCCGAGCAATATTCTCTGTCTGACCTTTTCCACATCTGGAGCAACGGCAATGCGGGAGCGCATGCGGACACTGATCGGAGCTGATGCCTACAAGGTTACCGTAAGCACCGTTCATGGATTTTGCGACAGCGTTATTAAGCGTAATGCAACCGTCTTTTCCGAGTGGGATGCAGGCAAACATCTTTCCGATCTCAAAAAACACCAGATGATGCAGGAAATTATCGATCAAGTGAGCGACACATCCGCTCTCATCAACCCTAAAAACCCGTACGATAGGATTCCGGCGATTCTCGGGCGCATCAGTGAGTGCAAGAGAGAGGGGAAGACTCTTACAGATTTGAAGCGCGTTGCAGACGAGTATGAGATGCTTATGGAATCCAAGAGTAAGCCTACGACGAAGCAGCACCAAAAAAATATCCTGCAGGCGAAAAAATTTCGGGATTTTGTCGATCTCTTCGGTCGCTATGGGGATTGGTGTAAGGAGCATAGCGCTTACGATTATGACGATATGATTCTTGTTGTCCTGAAGGCATTGCAGGAGGAGGAATGGCTCCTTGTGGGCATGCAGGAGCGCTATCAGTATATTCTCGTCGACGAAGCGCAGGACCTGAACGGTGCACAGTGGAATGTCATCAGAAGGCTGACAACCTATGACCATCTTCCGCATGATCCGAATTTCTTCCTCGTTGGCGATGACGATCAGGCGATTTACCGGTTTCAGGGTGCAAATATCGTCCACCTTCTGGAGTTTTGCGACAGGTTTCCCAAGGCACCTGTCATTGTCCTGAAAACCAGTTACCGCTCCACGCAGACAATTCTCGATACAGCAGGCCGTCTTATCGCGAATAACGAAGAGCGTCTTACCGGAAAAATCCCCGGTCTTCACAAGGATCTGCAGGCGTATACGGATGAGAAAGGCGATGATCCTCTACTTTTGCGTGCTCCGTCCGATGCTTCGGAGCCGTGGCTGATCGCCGATCTCATCGATGAGCGATTGAAGCGCAATGTTCCGCTGGAGGAGATTGCTGTCCTCACGCAGACCAACGCCGAGCTTCGTCCGATCTACGATGTGCTGCGCGCACGGGGAATTCCGGTCATCCTTCATGGGAAAGCGGATCTGCTTACACATCCCATAGTCATGCAGGTGCTCCTGATGCTGCGGTGCGCCCATGGATCAAGTGACACTCTTCTTCTGCAGGCGATGGCGTGCGATACGTTCGGTTGCGCGGTGCAAGATCTGGGAAGAATTTCACAGGCGGCACGGGAAGCAAAACGGTCGATCGCAGATATTCTTCTGGAGCTGGAGACTTCACCGCTACCCTTTGCCCGCCCCGAAGCACTGATCCATGCTCGCGATGCGCTTCTCGATGTGCGACTCAAACAGGAATCACGAACCGTACTTCTGACCGTGGAAACGGTATTACGGCTTTCGGGTATTTCCACTGCTGCGTCCTCCTTTGATCCTATTGACCTTGCGGTTATTGAAGCATTTTTCCAGTACGTAAAGCAGCGCTGTCTCGATATGCCGGATCTTACACTCCGCCAGTTCATCGATGAGTTACAGTTCTTCCGCGACGAAGCGTTCAGTCAGGTACGTCTTACGTATCAGGTACCGCACCTCGTTTCCAAGGGTGTAGCCCTCCTCACGGCGCACCAGAGCAAGGGACTCGAATTTCATACGGTTATCCTTAGTAGCTTCCGTGACGGACACTGGGACGAGCGCAGAAATCCTTCAGGGTTATCTATTCCTGAAGATCTGCTCTTCGGGTGGGAGAGTGAACAAAAAAGCTATGAGAAGCATCAGGATGAGCGGAGGGTTGCCTATGTTGCCATGACGCGTGCGAAGCGTGAGCTGATCATGATATGTCCGAAGGAATTCTCCGTCGGTGAGCGGATCCGCACCGTAGCACCTTCAGCTTTTTTCGCTGAAGCCGGACCACTTCCGGAAGAGGACCGTGGCTTGAAAGACCCGGAAAAATCCTCCCTGCTTCTCTTTTCCCTGAAGTCTGATCACGATGCCGAGCTTCAGGTGTACCTGCGCGAGCGCATAGAAAAGTTTTCACTTTCAGCAACTTCGCTTACGCGCTTTTTGAAGGATCCGCAGGAATTTCTCCGCATTGATCTTCTGCAGCAGCCCGAGGAGTTTACCGAGAGCGAGCTTCGGGCATTCGGTTACGGAAGTGCGACACACTGGGCATTACGGCAGTGGGCGTATGCCATAGGAAAGCGAGAGCCATTTACGGAAAAAGAATTCGTTGCTGCATTTGCCTCTTATCTTCAGGAACACACGATCCTCACAGAGCTTCAGAAGCGCGACTTGCTTTCCCAAGCGAAGGAAGCTCTGACAAAGTATTACGTACAGCGGTTGCACGGAACATCGCCAAACCTCCATGCTGTGGAGCGCGACTTCCGCGGTTTTCTCGCGCCAGAAAAGAAAGGAGGCGATGGGATTCCCTTAAAAGGAAAAATCGATCGCATAGATCAGCTGACGCCTACATCCGCAGATGTGATCGTTATCGACTACAAAACCGGCCGCTCCAAGTCCATGAGTGAAATCAGAGGGGGTATGGAAGATGGCAGCGTGTCGCGCACGATGGAAGGCAGTATTTTCCGGCAGATGACGTTCTATGCATTGCTCCTCGAAGCAGCCGACGCGATGATAGTTCCTCAAGCATTTTCCGTCGAATTTATCGGCGAGCGGGGAGAAGACCCGGTTACGCGCCAATTTTCTGTTACAGAAAAAGAAAAAGAGGATCTTCGGGGTCTTATACGCGATGTATGGGCAAAAATCACAGCGTTGGATTTCACTCCGATTGCTTGAGTAATCTTGTGCAATGGAGAGTCTGTAGTAAAATTCCCACATGATTGATTGTCCGGATCTTCTTGAGGATTCCGACATGCGAATGCTGGGGCGGATTGTGAAAAATGCAGAGCAGCACATTCAGGGTGGAAGAAACTTGATGGCACTCTCTCTTCTGGTTGGTGTGGGCGGATATGTGCTTGCTATTTTGGCTCGTCAGCCGCAGATGTTCTGCAATCCAGACACAGTCATCGCAGCCGGGGCTCTTGCGGGCACAGGAGGTC
>CAYYFD010000002.1:0-33399 GCA_964471125.1 uncultured Candidatus Peribacteria bacterium | reverse complement strand
AGCGTGGGGAGCAAACGGGATTAGATACCCCGGTAGTCCACGCCCTAAACGATGCGTGCCCGGTGTAGGGACTTCAATCTGTCCCTGTGCCTTAAGCTAACGCGGTAAGCACGCCGCCTGGGAAGTACGGTCGCAAGACTAAAACTCAAAGGAATAGACGGGGACCCACACAAGCGGTGGAGCATGGGGTTTAATTCGATACTAAGCGAAGAACCTCACCCAGGCTTGACATCTCGGGAAGGTCTTGGAAACAGGACTGTGCCGCAAGGAACCCGAAGACAGGCGCTGCACGGTCGTCGTCAGCTCGTGCCTTGAGGTGTACTGTTAAGTCAGCAAACGAGCGCAACCCTCATCCTCTGTTGTATTTTCAGGGGAGACTGCCGCCTCCAAGGCGGAGGAAGGTGAGGATGACGTCAGATCAGCGTGGCCTTTATGCTTGGGGCGACACCCGTGCTACAATGGCCGGTACAAACCGCAGCAAACCCGCGAGGGGGAGCCAATCGGAAAAAGCCGGTCTCAGTTCGGATTGAAGTCTGCAACCCGACTTCATGAAGCCGGAATCGCTAGTAACCGTGAATCAGCCATGTCACGGTGAATATGTTCCTGGGTCTTGTACTCACCGCCCGTCAACTCATGGAAGGTAGGGGCACCCGAAGGGCCGTTACGCGCAAGCGGCGGTACCACGGTGAAACTGCTGACTGGGAGTAAGTCGTAACAAGGTATCCGTAGGAGAACCTGCGGATGGAACATTTCCTTACCAGAGGAATTTTTCTCTGACCTAGCATCATACTCTTTAGTGTGATCTAGGGACGTATGCTCTGGCAGGTAACCAATTGCCATCATACTTATGATTGCCCGGGGGCTACCCCGCACCGCACGGAAGTGCGAATGCGGCCCGGAAGACCTTCTCTACTCTGCAATGCTGTGAACAATACATACTCACTTTAGTGGGTATTTTGACATACACACAAAAAGATGATTGCTACTATAGTCCTTATGAGGCGTACCCACACACCTGACCGGCTCCAAGGCCAACTCTTTGAAACACGAACAGAAGTAGTCACCAGGCCACCAATGTTAAACGAACGTATAGCCCGAACGCATGAGCTTTGTGAAGATGTACTGGATGACACTGCCGGGCATCCTGATATGCAATCCAAGGCAAATACCATCATTGCTCTCAGTGAACAAGATCCCCTTCCCTACTTTGATGTTGCTCGCGCGCTCATCGATATGGGCGTCGTGCGCAATGCTTATGATTTCAGCATCGGCACTGAAGATGACTGCCTCATGATGGTGATGGACCGCGAACGGGGAAACCGCAATTTCATGGAACGCGCGCTGCAGCACCTTGCGAGTAGACGCGAAGGCGATGCGCAAACCATCGATGATGCATGGAGCCTCCTCACAGAACTTTCCACGCAGGATGTCGACAATCTGACATGCGCGGAGCGTATCGCAGCGATGCATTTCCAACCAACGGAGATCACACCTCCAGCCATACGAAAGTTTTGGGCGAGATTCCGCAAGGCATATTCCTGTTTTCGTGACTGCGTGGAACCAAAACTGACAACATCACTCCCTATTCTGCATATGATTGCAGATGGGGCTACACAAGCGACAGCTTGGCAAGAGGCTACTACTGCGTGGAGGGAGCAATTTGCAGCCAAAACCACACTTACAAACTAAATATCTGCAATACCGTGCATTGAAGAATGTGCCATTTTTTGCTATAATCATCTGATGCCTGCAGATCGTATTGATGAAAATAATGCGGCTGAAAATGCTGTTCCTAGCAATCCTCTAACAGCGATCCCGACAGGGATTGGTGATGTGAGAGATGCCATTCCTCATGTGCTTGATGGGAATGCACTTACAAGTCTCCATCTGCAACTTCCTCCGGACGTTTTGGAAAAATTAGCATTGGCATTAGGACAAGAAAGTCCTTCCGATTACCCACCGGGAGTAGACCCCCACCTCGCCTCTCATCTGGAGCTTTTGGATAGCATTTTTCCCGAACCTTCGGAGCTGAAAACATTACTGCAGGTTTTTATTAAACATCATGACCTTGCCTACAGCGATACGGAGCTGAATCTTGTAAGCCATGAAAAGGAACTGCGACGGGTATTCACCGATAATGCCATTATCGCCGGATATACAGATAAAGATGCGGAGGTGAAGGCAGGTGAAGCATATGATTTCATCACACGTCCAGAGAATCAGAATTATACCGTACGGAAAATCCTTCTTCATGGAACGGGTAGCATCGTCGCAGGTATGCGTCGGCTGGAGGCAGCTGGCCTTTCACCGGAGCAAGCCCGAGGGCTCTCGTACATCTTCGCAGCGCATCATCCGGGGTACCCCATCGACATGGTCCGCAACTTCGTTCCGGGCGGCGATGTCCCTCCGGATCTTTGCCCTATCCTTTTCATTTGCTCAAAAGAAGCGGCACGGCTCGCAACATTGAAGAAGAAAAAGAGCGTACCTAAAGCTGTCCTGACTCCATCGGAAGAAGGCGAATTATCCCTATTGGAAGGCAAAAAGGACTCACCTGAGTTCGACGCGCTTGCCAATCAACTGCGCAAGAAAATTATCGATTTTGGAGCAGGACAAGCGGGCATTCCCCAGAAGGAAGCGCGCACGGTCGGATTACTGGGATATGCACTCGACCGCATTACGCCGTCACGGCGCATGCGGGATATACAGATCGATGAACAAGGCATTGTCGCAGCAGATACAAAGGGTAACCTCCTGACATCCGGAGAAGCACAGAAAAAGTACCCCTTGATCGTCAGGAATTTTTCTCAGCTAGCAGACGAGACAAGTGAAAACATTTTCCATGGAACTATCGAAAATACAAAAAATGAGCGTGACGCATTTGTCATCGCTTTCCGGGAAATCGATCCGACATTAGAAGGATTGGCCAAGAAGTTACTCGCAACTTCCAACGATGAAATCGCAGCACTGGAAGATATTCACGGAAAGGCATTTGCCTTTGGAAAAACTGTGATTGGTGTCACCGGCCATCTCACAAACATGACGCAGGATCTTGCCTGTCTGCGTTCGCGATACCGCGAAATGCCGCCGGATCATCCGGACCGTGAGGCATGTCAGTATCTCATTGCGTTCCTACAAAGCATTCAGGGCAATCCTATGTCCCAGCAGAAACTGCGCGAGCTTCGGGAAGCAGTCAGGACACCGAATGGCGCAAGGCCCGAGGAACCTGAGGAAAACTCACTCATACATGAGATCGAGTCCCATGCACGAGTACTACGCCCCGGCAGCCGTCGCGGTACGATGATCCATTGTGTCGTGGACTACGCACGTGCCCATCCGGAGTTTGCAAACCGATTGCAGCGACGGACGCTAAAAGAAGGAGAAGTGATTCTGGGACAAGGACAGGAAAACCATACGGTCTTCCTGCTTCTCTCTGGTACAGGCAAGCCAGCGGTCTACAAAGAAGTTCGCACAAAAGAGGGGCAAATGCAGCGACGCCTCATTGACCGTATGGCCTTCCCGAATGTTGCCGGGGAGCTCTCACTGCTCAACGACAATACGGCGACTGCGGACGTCGTCATCGAAGGCGGCGATGTAGAAGCAATCACCATGACGAGTAATGATTTCCATCAGTTGATGAGCACGGAAGGATTCGAAGAGGCATTTCAGAGCCTTGCGCGGCAGCGCCTGCTTGCCTACGTCACCAAAACCGAAGTCCTTTCCTCTGCGCAGGGTATAGAGGAGCTTGCTAATGTCCTCAATGAGAACGGTGGCAAAATTGATGATCACAAGAAAGACATTCTGGAAGGAGTCATTGCATATGCCAATGCCCATCCCAATGCGGAGAATCTTTTCCTCCGGAAACAATTCAATCGTGACAGCCGCATCATCACGCAGTCACCGGAACATCGGGGCACGGGGACTGCGAAGGAAAAGAGCGGTGAGCGCAGCATCTTTGTTGTCCTGAAAGGACGTGCGGGCATTTATCGCCGCAGTGAGTCCGGCGATCCTATTTTTCTCGGCATCATCGGCCCCGGAACCACCGTCGGCGAAATGCTCCATTTCAGTAAGGATCGACGCAGAAATGCAACAGTAACGGCGGAAGAAGACGGTACTGTGGTCTTGGAAGTACGGGAGGAGGAATTTCAGGCGATGCTCCGAGAGAATGTACCGTTGGCTGTCCGTCTCGAGCAATTGGCAAAACAACGAGAAAACCAGAAAGGACTGAAAATTATCACTGGATTAGATGTCGCAGATAACTGGCGGACCAAATTTTCGCCCGATGTCCTCAATGATCCGAAAAAGAGAGATGCAGCGATTGATGAAGTGAATGATTTGTACCCTGGCGGAGTCCCCAATTTCCGTGAGTGCCAATTTACCATCGTTGGCCGCTCGGAAGACGGCGTGGTAACGATCGATAGTGCGGGCAGGGTATATTTTGAAGAGATTACTCGGGAAAGTGCGCGTGAGGTTTTGGCACGCTACAAAGTAAGCCCGACGCAAAAGATTGAAACAGCCGGTGAGGAAGATGCCAGCAAAAATCGTTACGAATTACTCCGTGAATGCATGTGGCGCAATCCGGACATCCATACCATCGACGCATATACCTATAACACGCTGCCGCAGGGTAAAGATGATAAGAAAGCCGAGATTGCCGATATCGACAAATGGATCCCCGAGCGTCATGCGGTTCGCGAGAATATTGTAGAAACCTGGCGCGCAAAGATTGTAGAAGGCCATGAAAAAATGAAGCGTGCGATCGCAGAAAAAGATGGACTGGCAGATCTGCGTGGAAAAAAAGTATTGGTGCTTTTGAGTGGCAATACTGCATCCGGCAAGAGCTATACCGTGGAGCACCCGCCTGCAGCATGCGAAAGAATCGGGCTTTTGAATATCGACCCGTCGTGTGCCATCAATCCTGATGAAATGAAAGCTGCTATCCGCGGAGAAGAATTGGTGAATGGAGTCCCACAAATTACCTCCATTCAGGCGCATACCGAAGGTGCGCAGATGGCCGAAGACCTTATCCGTTGGGCACTGGGAAAAGAAATGCACGTCGCTATCGACAAACGATTTACCAAACCGAGCGACGTACGGGAGGTCGCCAACCAGGCACAGGGATATCACACCATCATGATTGATGTTGATGCAGAGCTCCAGACAAGTCTCGATCGTGTCTATGGAAACCCGGGCAAAGGAATCAAGGGACGCAACCCTAACGGCACCTCGCCCATCCCTCCACGCACTATCATTGATGGCGGATATACAGAGTCCGTGTCTCATCGTAGAGAGAAGGCGAATCTTATTCATGAGATCAACGGCGAATACTGGCTCCTGAAAAGCGATATCCCGGGCGAAAAACAGGCTGTGCTTCTTGCGCAGCAGCAGCCAAGTGAGGCTGAGCCCACGCTAAACACCGACTATCCCATGCTTGTCATGCATGCGATGCAAGCTCCTGAAGGCATGCTCTTTTCCAGAAAATGCCTGGCAAACATCAATGGCATGAGCCGAACCATCGGCAGTGGAACCGTGGATACCTCTGCAACCGCAAAAAAGGCTACATCCATGGCAAAGATCGACGGATCAGTAGGAGATTTCGCACGTCTCAATTTCCAGTGTGTCGTCGAGCGGGTACATGCCGAACGTAACCGTGCATTCGAAAGTCCCCAGGATATTCGTGTATTCATCGAGACGATTGCGACAGAAATCAATCGTGGAATCGTGAAGGAAGGGATCTTGTACCGCACGGCAGACTCGACAAAGTTCCCCTATACCGCCATCGCGAAGTTGCCCGATGCCATGAACCAGTTTTGCGAGGAGTTCCACCGAAGACTAAGTGATGGAGACCAGGATCCCGTCGCTCTTGCGGCCTGGGTGGAGTACAAGATCGATCTCACAGACCATTTCTTCGAAGATGGCTGCGGAAAGGTAGCTAAAGTCTTGAGTGCATGGGTACTTGCACGTGCATCAGCCCCTCTGCCTGCATATCGTGGGAGAGAAGAGTATTACGGATTTGTGAAAGATCAGGACATGCTCAATGAGAAATCTTGGGAAGCCTACTACAGGACATTTTTCCCGCACAAAGGCGGTGTTCCTCATCGCTGGGAGGGAAAGAAAAAAGATCTTGCAGCGCTCATCCAGCAAAAACATCACGGTATGCGATCAGGCGGGCGACCCGACTGGCAGCACTGCATCGATGTGACATGCGATCTCGAAGCAGCACTATCACTGGATCGAGATGTTCCGGATGCTGAAAAAGAAACCATACTCCTTGCTGCCCTAGGGCATGATCTCTATGAAGATACCGACGTCGATCATGAGAAAATTCAGCAAAAGTTTGGCGCAGATACCGACCGCAAGATCGCGGCACTTACAAACCCGACAGGCGATGCCTCGGTGACCGCCTATCTTGCACAGATACACGCCGCAGATGAAGGCGTAAAAATCATAAAACTGGGAGACATGCTGGATAATTACCGCAGCGTTCTGCAGGATACGAAGCAACCACCTGCAAAGCGGCAACTGCCCAAAGAGTGGTTTATTCAGTTCTTTCTGCCGATTATCGAACCCATGTATGCGCAGATGCAGCAGGAAACGTTTACACGTTTTTCCAAGGCATCACGGTTCCTACTCCTACAAATCCAGAGCTACCGTTCGCAGCTTCTCAAGCAATTCCCCGAATTCTCCTTACCCCCCACATCATGAACGACTTACAATTCACTGGCATCGAATCATTCAACCAAGAACCTTGGAATTTTGATGAATTCAAAGTGTTTTACAATAAAGAAGTACACAGAAGGAAACAGCAAGGCAGCAGCCATCAATATCATGAATATCAAGGGAATGATTTGAGAACGTTTTATGAGCTGGATACCAACATCTTCTCGGTCCAGGACTTTGCAAAAAGGCAGTTCGAAATAGACCAGCTTTCCTAAAGACGAACGGCGTAACGGACAAATACAACAAACGTAGCCGGCCTCTTGGTAGAGGCCGGCTGTCAGTGATCTTTCAGTCGGCAGCGAGTACTTGCAGTGCATGCCTGCAAAGTCTTCTCGGCGCTTCTGAGCCATCGCCGGATTGAGCTGGGAAGATCCAGCCATTCCCGCAACCGTTTGCTCACGGAGCTTTTCAAAGATGATCATCCCAACGGGGATTGCAAAGCCAATCCCAAACATCAACAAGAAACAACAGATGACGACTGGATGCAACATGATCTCTCCTCAGGTTTGAGACATGACCTCCCCACTCAGCGCGCGCCGATTATGAGAAGGATCACTAATATCATTATATACCATAATATAACAATAGCAAACAGCTATTTCTACACCGTTGGACTCCCCGTATCACTCCCTCCTCTCTGCAAAGATTTGCGGGCTTCCTGCGCCAACTTTTGGTAACGGTCGCGGAAGACAAGGAGCTCATCCTCTGTCAGTTCTTCAAGATCGAGTAATGCATTGTGGGCTTTTTCATTCGTTCGGAGAAGCTCATCAATCTTCACCTGAAGAGCAACACTGTCGCGGTTTTGTGTGTTTTGAATGAGGAAGACCATAAGAAAGGTAATAATGGTTGTTCCAGTATTGATCACGAGCTGCCACGTATCGCTGAAGTGAAAGTACGGCCCAGTCGCGAGCCATACGACAATGACCAAGAGCGCGAGAAGGAATGTTAAAGGTCGACCGGTGATGTACGCCACCCAACGGGCAAATTTGATGAAAGGGTGGTTCTTCTTCTGTAAGGGGGACATAGTTTTAGGATACATGAATATATGAAGGGATATTGTAATACAAGAAAAGCGAGCGACCTGATGGTCGCCCGCTTGTTCTACTGCGTAGAAGCGATGCCACTGGCATCACTCCTTTTCGGCCTTACTTTCTTCTCCGAATGGGTTCACCGGTGCGAGTTTTCCGGTATCAAAGGCTTTGGATGCCTCCTCGGACATAATGATCTGGTCATAATCATCCAAGGTAATACGAGGGAAGCCGAAGAACTGAGCAATGGCTCCCCGTGGGAACATGGCTGGATCGGTCTGCGAACGCAAGATGCGCACGGCATCCACCTTCGTATTCTGATCCGACTCGAACTTTGTGTAATGCCCCTCGATGGCATTCTGAATCTTCTTGAGGATATCGTCTGATACGGTCGGGTTATCCTCCTTGATAGCGTTCATAACAGCCAAAGCGCCACTGAGTTTGCGAGCACTCGTGACCTTATCGAGAGCCTTGAGCAGCATGTCTTTGTACTCTGCTTGCACCAAACCCTGACTGCGCAGGGAATTGGTCATTGTCGACAAGGTGTTCTGGCACTTTTTTTGAAGTGCAACAATCTTGGCCTCCTGTGAGACGAAGCTATTGCGAACTCCGAAGACATAGATTGCAGCGAGTAGTGCGACCACAACGAGCACACCGAGAATCAACCAAAGCTTTTTCATGACTGGCCTCCTGAAAGTGAACTAAAGTGAAACGAGACACCATTCGCATCTGAAACGATCAGTTGCGGATAAACAAGCCGATAAACGGCAGAATCAATATGGAACCGATGACCGCAACTCCGAAGTCAGCCCACCAGGGCAGACCGATATCGGCGACCAAGTAGTCGTAATCCGACATGGGTTTGCGTTCATACCCCTCACCCTTCGTACCATCGATACAACCAACGACACCTGTGACGAATTCCTCTGCCTTTCCTTCCAGAGGGCCCATCGTAAGAACATGATCCTTGAGTTCTTCGACAAAGATTTTGTGGTCAGTCCAGGCCATAACCTGAACCCAATCGACAGTCGGCCATTGTTTCATGCCGATGACCACGATGACATCGTTCTTTTTACCCAGACACCACGACTCTTGCAGAGCTTGGAAGAAACCTTGATTGGCCGGAGCGAAGTACACGATAACATTGACCTGCTTGCGCTGGCCCATGTTCATCAGTACGCGATCCAGCTTCTGGTCGACTTCCGTTGACCATGTTGTCGGGACATTCACGCCCGGATTAACGATGCGATCGAATTCGATCTCACCATGAGGACCGGCATGGACGTGGGGGTAGGGCAGCAAATACTGCTCGTACCCGGAGAGTGCCCCGTGGACCTTGAGAATGTTATCCGTCGCTTTGACGTAATTCACAAACTCGTGTTCCACGGCAGTCGGGATCTGATGGGCAGGAAGCCCGTCGAAATCCGTAATCCACACATCACCGTCACCGATGCTGCTCTGGTCAGGGTGATACTTGTCTTCCTCCCGCTTGTTGCCGAAGAGTTGCGCATAGCGATCGAAAACGACAGAGTCCGTTCGCACTCGCTCAGGCCCGAGACCCATCTGATTGGACGTATAGATCCACCACTCTGGCGGATGATACGTCGTACTCGTCGTGGTATCTCCATCATCGTCCGTCGATGTGGTCTCTGTGGTGTACTCCTCCTCGTACTCCGCGCGGGTAACGTACCCATTCCAAATCTCCGTGTCGCGGAGATCTGTCGTGAAGTAGTAGCCACCCATGACAAACGGCGTACTGAGAAGTGGCACCAGGAAACCCAAGGAAGCAAACTCTCCCCACGAGAACTCTTCATGCTTGAGTTTCCATATCAAGCCGAAGCCTCCCACTAGTGTGAAAATCACCCAGATGGGAAAACCACCCCAGGCAATCGCCCAGAGTTTTCCGAAGATGCCCTGGTGGATCATCCACCCTCCAAAGCCTGCTGCAACGAGCAACGAACCGGCGCACATCCTCAGAATCATCTCCATGTCCTTGTCGGAATACCGGTCATGCCGCAATGAATAACGCGACATGGCACCTCCATTTCTGCACCCAGTGCATGTGAGAAAAAAAGTAGGACCTACACATTCAGCCCGGCCCTGATTTCAACAAGAAAACATGGCAGGACTGAATGATCGCAGTAGAGAAAATGATCATCTCTCCCAAAAAATGAGAGAGGAAATATTATAGTATATTTTTAGATATTTGCAATCATCTATACACATTCAATATACCAATTCAGAGCGCTATAGCGCTTTTCTCCCCTCAGGCAAACAAGGCCTGTTTCATCTCCTCCTGCAGCGCGCTATCTTCAATTTTATCCACAATCTCTCCGAGAAATCCCTCGATGTACATCGTCCGTGCTTCGGACTCTGCAATGCCCCGCGCAGCGAAATAAAAAAGATCTTCTGAAGTGACGCGCGACACGGTTGCCGAGTGGCTCGCTTTCACGTCGTTTGTTTTGATCTCCAGTCCAGGAATGGCATCTACTTTTGCGGTGGGGTCGAGCATGAGGACGTTCTGTGTGAGGTAGGTATGCGTACCGCCACCCTGTAGCCCAATCTCGATCATGCCGGAGGCACCGACGTGAGCGGAGTCTTCTGCAACTCCTTTCATCGTGATCTCCCCTGCTCCATGTGAGGACGCAAAAACATTGCGTACACTGAGCTTCTGCCGATCTTTGTTCCCCGCACGAAACACCCAATCGATAGCACTCACTGCGCCGTCACCTATGCATGTTGCAACGAGCGACTGCTCGATGCCATCGCCGACGGTGATATTGATCCAGTGCAGATGTGCGCCTGCAGCAACCTCTGCTTTTTGCTCAAGAATAATTTTCTCACGAGCGGAAATGCACAGACACACAACAATCGTACGTGCACCCTGCTCCAGTTGTACGCGAACTGCAGTAGATTCTTGTACACGAAAAATAACCGGATCTTTACGATGTTCGCCTGCAGGAATGGTGATGGATTGATCCACGCTCCGGCAGTATAGAGCTTAATATTCTTTGAGTGCTGCAAGATCCGCACGAACGCGATCAGTCGCCTGTTTACTTGCCTCAACGCGAGCCCTGCGCGATTGCTCTTCATCTTGAGGTGACGTCATTTCATTTTCATCACCGGGCTTCCAGAGCGGCTTCCCGGCTGCATAGCACGCAGCAATGTGTAATATTCTTTCTTCCGACCCGGGCTTTGCCTTGCTGGGCTTACTGGGATCAACACCTTTTTTTGTCAGATCCTGCAAGTCAGCCTCCGGATCACTATCGGCATAATCTGCATTTGCAGCGTCTACAATATCTCCATCCGCATTCTCAGCTGCATCGTTATGTTGAGTAGTAGGATCCACATTCTGCTGCCCCATCAATGCCTCTATACGTGCTATGACGGATTCCGTCATCACACGCATCCGAGACATCGATATATCCATACGTTCACTAAGACGAAGGTGTGTAGCCGATTCAATACTACTGCGCGAGCGAGGTGATCCATGCATTGCTTCAACCGCAGCTGCAGCAATCTCTTCTACAATGGCTTGTTCTGTATCTATAAGAGTAGAAAGATTTTGTAGAGTTTTTCTCCATCGGGCTTGTACTCTCTGAGGAGCTCCATTGGGCGTAAGGGAACGAGAAGCTTGAACCGTGATGCCCCTTGCAATTAAGGATGTCGTAACGGAATCAACCAATCTCTGTATATGGTCCTGCGGTGCTGGAAGATTATGCTTAGTCAGTGCGCGGCGCGCCAAGGCTGGGATAGCATTCGATGCATAGCTGTCACCACTTTGAAGTTGGGGAATAACGCCCATGCCAAGAACATGTTCTACGAGAACATCGTCTTCGATGACAGGAATGGCATTGGCGGAAGTGGATTCAGCAGAAGACATAGGAGAAGCAGTATGCCCTCGAGACAATACATGGCAAGAAATTATGCGGAGTTATCCCACACTTCCCTCCATTTCCAATTCAATAAGCCGATTCATCTCCACTGCATATTCCAGCGGTAAAGACCGCACAATCGGCTCAATAAAGCCATTCACAATCATCGCTCTTGCTTGTTCCTCGGCAATGCCACGCGACATCAGGTAGAAAACATCTTCTTCGCTGAGCTTTCCTACTGTCGCTTCGTGCGCGATGGTCACATCGTTATTGCGGATCTGCATATCGGGGATGGTGTCCGTGCGCGATATTTCATCGAGCAGGAGTGCATCGCACTCCACGCTTGCCGTGCAGTCATGGGCATGGGGAGCGATTTTGAGGAGCCCCCTGTACACCGCCACTCCTCCATCTTTACTAATGCTCTTACTGATCACCGTACTGCTCGTATGCGGCGCCGCATGGATGACCTTTGCGCCTGTGTCCTGCCACTGCCCCTTGTTTGCAAACGCAATCGCTAGGTGATCGCACCGTGCACCTTCGCCAGCGAGTACCGAGCACGGGTAAAGCATCGTGACACCGGAACCCATATTGCCCCCCACCCACTCCATGATGCCATCACGCTCGATAATGGCGCGTTTGGTATTCAGGTTATACGTATCGCGACTCCAATTCTCCACACTCGAGTATCGAAACTTCGCTCCGAGTTTTACAAAAATCTCTACGAGCCCTGCATGCAGCCCCTGTGACCCGTACTTGGGAGCCGAGCAGCCCTCGATATAATGCGCAGATGCGCCGTCTTCCACAATAATCAGCGTGTGCTCAAACTGTCCCATATTTTTTGCGTTCATACGGAAGTACGCCTGTAGCGGATCGCGAATATGCACGCCCTTCGGAACATAGAGGAATGTCCCACCACTCCATACAGCCCCATGCAGAGCGGAAAACTTGTGATCGGATGCGGGAACGCACTTCATAAAATATTGCTGCACCAAGTCTGGATGTTGCTCAAGTGCATCATCCATATCCAAAAAAATTACGCCAAGGGCCCCCCACTCCTCTTTGAGTTTGTGGTAAATCATCTCGCTCTCGTACTGCGCACCGACTCCGGCAAGCATCCTGCGCTCAGCTTCAGGGATACCGAGGCGGTCGTAGACACGGCGGATATCCGCCGGCACCTCTTCCCAGTTATCTGTTTCCTTTGCACCCTCCTTTGCGTAATAAATAATATTATCGAGATCTAGCGTGGAAAGGTCGGCTCCCCATGTCGGCATCGGTTTGTCCTGAAAGATCTTCAGACTCCCCAGACGATGCTCCAGCATCCATGCAGGCTCTTTTTTGTCCGCACTGATTGCACGGACCAGCTCTTCATCCACTCCTTTTTTTAATCCTACTGTGTACGGAGAAGGGTTTGCGTCGTCGAAGACGGAGCGATTGAGACCTGCGAAAATTGCACCGTCACTCATAGAGAAATTATACGCTTCTCTGTCATGCATAATGCAAAAACTACATGCTATTAGTTCATAGGTGCCGCGAGACATTGAAGATCCAGTGTATGCAGTTCCTCAGCAAGTAAATCTGCGATCAGTCTGCGAATTTCATCATGGAAAACCGGCATTCCTCCACTAAATCCATCATGTGCTTCCCCTAAATCTTCTTCTGCAGATCGAGGATTCCCATACGATGCCACCGGCTCCCAACAAACGATGCTACCGCGTCTGAGCTGCTCCAGCACTATCGCAACGACTTCTCTACAGCGTCCAACGATCTCGCATAACTCTTCGTGGCAAGATGCAGCAACATGTCCCGTTTCTTCGGATTCTATAAGCACGGTCTCAATGCATGCAGGAAGTTGTAAGCCAAAAAGAAGCTTGTATGAATCCCCAAAGCTCCTCCCTATAGCCTCATCACGGCTTTCATTCTCCTCACGCCAGAGGATGGTTTGGACGAGATCATCATCTTCGGTATCGACAATGCGAATGAATTCGTATGGCATATAAGGCGCACACTCTACAAAAGTAATACAAGACCGCAATAGAAAAACTTTGCAAATTTTGGAACAAAACCCATAACATTCTCCTATGAACTCCCGTACCGTTGGTTCCCGGCACTTTCTTGTCCTCAAACGTGGCGAGGAAATCTGCGAACAGATCAATAGTTATGTGCGAGAGAGAAATATCCGTGCGGGATCCATAAGTGCTATCGGCGCAGCCGACATCGTCACGCTCCGGTACTACGATGTGAAGAAGAAGGAATACTTCAGTAAAACATTTGAGGGGGAATTTGAGATCACCGCACTCCTTGGCAATGTCTCAGTTATGAACGGCAAGCCTTGGGCTCACCTCCACATCACCATCGGTGATACGGAGTACAAGGCGTACGCAGGACATCTGCATAACGCACGCGTCGGCGTTACATGTGAGGTAATCATCGATGCCACGGAAACGGAAATTACACGAGTGAAGGATGACGAGACGGGATTGAATGTGTGGGATTTATGAATACGATGTAGAGACGGCACTCTGTGCCGTCTCCATCTACATTAAAAATCACCAAAAAAAGACGGCACAGAGTGCCGTCTCTACAAACAACCATTTCTCTGATTAATCCTCCACCTCGTAGGTCATGCTCACATTCACCATAACCTCCTGTTCGCCTGCAGGAAGAGGCACACTGGCATCAGCCATACCGCCGCCCACACTTTCCATCATTGCAGTCTTGGCCATGTACGGCATCGGAGGCTGGTAACCGCCACCGCCCTCGGAGAATCCCTTGAGATCACCGAGCTCAACGCCAAGTTGCTCGGCGAGCTGCTCGGCCTTTTCCTGCGCATTGGCTATCGCCTTCTTGCGCGCATCGGCCCGAAGAATCTCCGGATCGTCGATAGTGAATGTTACGCCGCCTGCCTGATTGGCTCCGGCATTCGTCGCGGCGCTCAGCACATCACTGACCTTGTCGAGATCGCGGACTTTGACGCTCAGTGATTGGTTAGCTTCGTAACCTCTCAGGGTCTGCTTGCCATTGTTCCAGTCGTAACTGGGGTTCAGCCAGAGCGACTGCACGGAGATGTCTTTCTCTTCGATCCCAAGAGCCTTCACGGCTTCAAAAGCAGCATTCATGGATTTCTGGAGTTTCTCCATGGCAGCCTTGGCCGTCGGCTGCGGGCCGGTCTGCACACCGAAAGAAAGCTCTGCGATATCCGGAACGGCTGTGACCTTACCCTCACCATTTACAGAGATAGTCACGGGCTGATAGCCGCTTACTTCAACGTGTTTTCCAGCAATGTAACTACTGCCGGCAATGAGAACTACCAGAAGAGGTAGCCACACAGGCGGGCGGATTTTGAGAAGATGTTCGTCCATACAAAATAAGGGGGAAAGTGGAAGTATTTTACACTAAGACGGATGAAGGCGATGACTCTTACAAATCATCAGCGCCATCCGTCTCATAGCCAAGTGTATTCGTATAAGCACCCCTGACCTCGTGCATCATTACTGGCAATGTCACGGTGTATGAACCACTCCTGCTATCGCGGGCAAACCGTTGTAACACTTCCTGCATTCCATGGAGACCCACATCCTTGCAAAACTCTGCGAACATCCCGCGCAACTCTGCGTCGGAATATTTCATCGTCGTCTCCAATGCTCTGTGGGCCTCGGCGAGAGCATCCGAAGAGGCAATTTCTGACCGCGTTTGCTCGATGGAACGGATGAATCCTTCAATCAATTTAGGATCCTCACCTGTCAATTTCGTCCTGATATCATCTTCATAAGAAAGAACCCACGAACGTATCACAATGTCGTCTCGTGCACCCGAAGGTCCTGGTTCCATGGACGCAGACGTGCTTTGGCTCATTTCCAAAATTCTACTATTTCTATCGGCAAATACAAATCTGACGCACGGGGATCACTCATATTTGCGATACCCCTCCTTCTCCAGTGTTTTCGCCAGATCTGCCCCGCCGCTTTCCACAATTTTCCCTGAAATCATGACATGCACTCGATCGGGAATGATGTACTCAAGGATGCGGGCATAGTGCGTGACAATCAGGGCAGAGAAAAGGGGCGTTCGCATTGCTTGCACTCCCTCGGCAACAATCTTCAGTGCATCAACATCCAGTCCGGAATCCGTTTCATCGAGCAGCGCGAGACATGGCTGAAGGATGCTCATCTGCAACACCTCTGCTTTTTTCTTTTCACCGCCGGAAAAACCCTTGTTCACGGACCGCTCCGCAAACGCCGGATCCATATGCAGTTGCTTCATGTGCGCCTCGAGCATCGTCTTAAACTTCACCGGGGACACACTCTTGAAAGCCGGATCCCGCGCAATCATTTGCGCCTTGTATGCGGCAAAAAGAAAGCTGCGTAGTGTCACACCGGCGATCTCCTTTGGATATTGCATCGCCAGAAACATCCCTGCTTTGGCCCGCGCATGCGGCTCCATCGCCAGAAGATCCTTACCCTGAAACTGTGCTGATCCGGAGGTGACAGTATATTTGGGATGACCTGCAAGCGCATTCACCAGCGTCGATTTCCCCGATCCATTGGGCCCCATGATGGCATGGACTTCCCCTTCGGGGAGATCCAGATCAATACCACGGATGATCTCCTTGGTATCTACCGAGACATGGAGATTGGAGATGGAAAGGAAAGACATAGTTGGGGCTTGGGCTAGAATACTAGAGTACTAGAAATTAAATTTCGCCTAGTATTCTCGTATTCCAGTACTCTAGCCCCCCGTGCCCAAAGTCACATTCCACTACTCCGGCCAGATAAAAACCGTCGAGGCAGAAACCGGCCAGACACTTCTGCAAATTGCATTGGACCATGGCATTCCCATGGAACATGCTTGCGGAGGGAATGGATTTTGCACCACCTGCATGTGCAAAGTGAAACAGGGCATAGAGAACTTAAGCCCGCGCAATGACCGCGAAGAAAATATGGGCGTCATAGAAGACCCTGATCGCCTGAGTTGTCAGGCGCAGGTGGAAAATGATGTAGAGGTGGAGGTCATAGAGTATTAGCCTTGTTGCCTTTAACGAAAAATGTTAGGCTTTCTTGCCGTTGATCTATGTCCTCGTCCTTATCGGCTCTTTTCTCGGTATTTGCACCATCCTCGGACTAAAAATCGTTGTCCGTAACAGGATGGTACGCAGATTCGTACGGTCGATCCGCTACCGCGCCGCACTTGCCGAGCAACGGGGATTGAATGTGGTGGAGGAGCGCGTTATCTGTAAGCCGAAGAAAAATCCCCGCGTGTCGGCTATGGAAATGCAGCAGGTACGCACACTCTTCCGTTCGGCAGAGAAAGCCATTGCCCAGAGCAAGACCGAGGAAGCGGAGCGACTCTTCATACAGGCTCTTACCATTGACCCTACGGCCTGCGATGTGCGTGCGGAGCTCGCGAAGCTCTACCTCACTACAGAGCGCGAACCGAAAGCGGAAGCACTCTATAAAGAGCTCCTGCAGCAACAGGATGATGTATCTTTCCACGCCAACCTCGGACTGGCGTACTACCGACAGGCAAAATATGTGGATGCCTGCCGCGCGTATCAGGAGGCACTGAACCGTGATCCGAAAACTCCGGAGAGGTCTGCAGCCCTCGGAAGAGCTTGTATTGCAGCACACCGGTTTGAGGAAGCCGCTCCCCTACTAGAAAAAGCGGCACATCGTCTGGGCCGCAGTACGGAGCTCCTGCATCTCCTAGCCGAATGCTATCTGCAGCTGGGCCACAAGGATAAGGCCGAGGAAACGTACCGACGCATCAACCGTCTAGAGCCTTACGATGAAGCAGTAAAAGCGAAGATGGCGGAGCTGGCAAAAGTCTAGAGCGCTACCCAGCGAGACTTTTCATCGCAAACCGCTGCGAGAGAATTTGCCGATGGGCATTGGTTTCAAAGCCTCGCAGAAGTTCCATGAGTGCGCGGGTTGCGCGAGGATGCGCAACGGATTGCTGACGTAGTGCGAGTGCTAGATGCAGGAGAAAATCATCAGCGTCCTTTCCGCGCTTGAGAACCGGCTCGAGGTACTGAAGACGCTCGGAGAGTGAAGTGGATCGCCAGAATGCACTGGCCGCGCTCTGCTGGAGCCGGTGACTGCGCAGGACATCAGGGTCATCCTTGAGATTGTAAATAATGCCCGGAGCACCCTGAGCGAGTGCAAGGATAAACTGCCGATCATCATCCGCGGCAGCGGACAGAAGTGGCAGAAGCGCGCGATCCGCCACACGATGGAAAGGCATGACGCGTGCACGCGAAACAATTGTGGGGAGCAGCGATGCGGAAGAATCCGCTGTCAGGATAAATACTAAACCTGCCGGCGGCTCCTCGAGAATTTTCAGAAGCACGTTGCTCGCATTGTCCTGCATACGGTCAACCGACCGTATGACACAGCAGCGATATCGCGAGAGTCCTTTTTCATGCAGGCGGTCATGGAGCGCGCGAATATCGTCAATACTAATAACATCGGTCTTCGCGCCAGATTTTTCCCTGTGCCCCTGCGGCACGTTGGATGTCCTCGCGATAACATTCCAGTCCTCGCAAACTTCCTCCATCCAGAGTTGATCGAGCACAAAGAGATCGGGATGTGTGAGGCGCTCGATCTGATGATCAATATTTTCCATTGCATCCGCACTTACTCCGCTACGCAGCAGTTCACGCGCAAACCACATGGCAACCGTCATCTTCCCGAGATGCGCAGGTCCATGGAAAAGATACGCATGGGAGACATTCTCTGAAGTAATGTCACTGCGCAGAGCCTCAAGCTGCTCTGCGTGGCCGACAATGGCATCGGGGATACGTATAGAGATAGCAGTATACCGCTTCAATAGTATTGTTACAGCATGCGTAGAGACGCACTTTTAGTGCGTCTCCAGGGAAGGGAATCTTCACAGACATGACTATTACAAATGGTTGACAATATTAGGTTATAACACATAATAATCATATGAGAATAACCATCAGGCAGGATGGCACTGATATCCCCTGTGAAGTGAATGACGGCGAGTCCATTGCCTCTGCAGCCAGCCGCATCGGGATCAATCTTCTGGGTGCTTGTGGAGGCCATGGGATTTGTAATATGTGCTCGCGGCATGTGGTTTCAGGTATAGAGAATATTCTTAATCTCAAAACACAGAAACCGACAATCCATGGCGATGGATATGCTCCTTATGCAAGAACATGTACAGCTATTCCTACCAAGGAAGGCATTGTGATCGATGCTGATAGAGGAACGCGATTGGCGTGATGTGTGTTATTTCCCATGACACTTCTTAAACTTCTTTCCACTCCCGCAAGGACACGCATCATTGCGCCCGACATCCTGTGTATGCCGTTCCTTCACCATGGGCGCGGATGACCGTCCACCACTCGGTCGCGCACTGAGAATATCACCCGCCATCTGCCCTCCCCCAGCTGCCTTACTTGTTCCCACGCCCGTCTCCTCCAGCTCTGCCTCGATCTGATCTTCATTCGTCCGGATACTGGCAAGTTCATCGTCGGCCTGCTGCAAAATCGCGCGCGGCTGGAATTGCCGGAAGTCGACTTGGAGAAGTGTGCGTGCGATGGTGGAATCGATCGTCGCAAGAAGCTGCTGGAAACGACGGAAGCCCTGATCCTTGTACTCGATGAGCGGATCGCGCTGGGCAAATCCGGCGAAGGCCACCTGCTCTCTGAGGTGCGCCATGTCATCAATGTGATCCATCCAGTGCGTGTCGATAGAACGCAATGTGACGACACGCTCCGCCTGCGCAACAGCAATGGGATCCGCTGCTACACACCGTTCCTCGTATAACCCTGTCAGCTGATCTCCGAGGAATTTTACCAGTGCATCTGCATCCGCAAACTCTTTACATTTCTCCAGTGGCATACGCGTTTGGAGATCGGGATGCATGCCAACGATCGTTGAATGAATGATGTCGATCCCCCATGCATCCGGATCAGTAGCAGTGCAGTGTAATGCAACAAGCGACTGCACCTCCTCACGAAGAATATTGAGGACTACTTCATGAAGCGGAGATTCGTCAGATGGCTGCTCTGTGGAGGTTTTCAATTCTTCATTGCCATTCTCAAACTCCGCAAGCCTCTGGAGAATCTTCTGCCGCCTCTTATAAATGATCTCGCGGTGCTTGTTCATCACGTCGTCGTACTGCACGACATGCCGGCGGATATCGAAGTTGCGACCTTCCACTTTTTTCTGCGCACTTTCGATACTGCGCGAAACAAGGGAATTTTCGAGAGGAACATCATCAGGAACTTTCAGGCGCACCATCATCGCCTTGAGGCGATCTCCGCCAAAGAGACGCATGAGATCATCTTCCATAGAGACGAAAAATCGTGACTCTCCTGGGTCTCCCTGGCGACCACTACGACCACGGAGCTGGTTATCTATACGCCGTGCTTCGTGGCGTTCGGTTCCAAGAACGACTAATCCCCCAAGACCTGCTATTCCCTCTCCCAGCTTGATGTCTGTACCGCGCCCGGCCATGTTCGTTGCGATCGTGATGGATCCTTTTTGTCCGGCATTCGCAATGATCTCGGCTTCACGCTGGTGCTGCTTGGCATTGAGAATCTGGTAGGGAACCTGCATCTCTTCGAGGAGAAGCCCCATCGCCTCGGATTTTTCGATGGAAGTAGTACCGATGAGTACCGGCTGACCCTTCTCGTACTTCTCTTTTGCAATTTTGGCGACGGCACGGAACTTAGCAACGACGGTGCTGTAGACAGCATCAGAATTGTCGTCGCGCGTCACTGGCATGTGTGTGGGGATGACAAGCGTTCCCAGTTTGTAGATCGACTCAAACTCTTCTTCTTCTGTTTTCGCTGTTCCGGTCATGCCTGCGAGCTTTCCATAGAGACGGAAATAGTTCTGAAAGGTGATTGTCGCAAGCGTCTTGCTCTCGCGCTGCACTTCGACCCGCTCCTTTGCTTCGATAGCCTGGTGAAGGCCGTGACTGTACCTCCGGCCCGGCATCAGGCGACCTGTAAATTCATCAACGATGATGATCTCGCCGTCTTTCACGACGTAATCTACATCCGTGCGGTAGATAGCATGCGCGCGCAATGCCTGCTCGATGTGATGCACTTCCTCAAAACCTTTCTCGGTATAGATATTTTCCAGTCCGAGAAGTTCCTCCATTTTTTTTACACCCTCTTCTGTAAGTGTCGCCACACGCTGCTTTTCATCACGCGTGTAATGCGTATTCTCCGCAAGACCCTGCACAAGCTGGGCATACTGCTGATACTTCGTTGTGGACTCTCCTGCAGGTTGGGAAATAATGAGCGGCGTGCGAGCTTCATCGATAAGAATGCTGTCGACTTCGTCGACGATGGCGTAATGAAGACCCCTCTGCACCTGCCGGTCGATACTCACCGACATGTTGTCTCTGAGGTAGTCAAAACCGAATTCGTTGTTCGTTCCGTAGGTAACATCGGATGCATATGCAGTCCTTCGCTCTTCTGTAGTCTTTTCGTGAATAATCACACCGACAGTGAGGCCAAGAGCGTTGTAGAGAAGGCCCATCCATGTGCTGTCACGACGTGCGAGATAATCGTTGACGGTGACCACATGTACGCCTTTTCCAGAAAGTGCATTGAGGTACACAGGCAATGTACAAACGAGTGTCTTGCCTTCTCCGGTCTTCATCTCTGCAATGCATCCTTTGTGAAGCGCCGCACCACCAATGATCTGCACATCAAACGGCACCATGTTCCATGTGAAGGTCTGCTGACCGAGTGACGCGGAACTACCCTTGAGGAGTTCGCATGCACGGCACACCAGTCCAAAAGCTTCAGGAAGAAGATCATCGACGGATTCTCCGCCGGCAATGCGCTTTTTGAACTCTTCGGTCTTCATCGGAAGATCGGCTAACTGTAGATCCTGATACTTTTTCTGCCACTCGCGCACTTTCGGCACCACCGGCCGAACACGTTTGAGTTCCTTTTCATTGGGATCGCCGAGGAGCTTGTTTAAAAATTCAATGACAGCCATCGGGGAGAGGATAGCGAAGAATGGAAAGAGTTCGAAGGATTCGATGGTGTTTTAAATGCCGCCCGGAGTCTGAGACTCCGGGCGTAGGTATTCTGTGGCTGACAGATGTCAGCCTTTCCGATGCATGTGCACCGGCAGTCCTCTGCGCTGCGGAGACCGCAGCTGTTCTACCGCAGTCGGCCAATCCTGTGATGGCTTCACGCGGCGTATCTTCGTCCTGAATTTGTCGGGTGGAACCCCGAGAACCAGAACAGCGATACAGTTCTGACAGAGAAGAAAACCCAGCACGATGTCCTCCTTTTGTTAGACGTGCATGGAGATACCTAAAGCGAATATAGAATATTCATGAAAATTAACAAGTATCTCTCGGAAGAAATTACCACCCTCTTCCGTACCACGGTTCGAGGATTTGTTTTTTATATTCGTGATGTAGAAGGAATGCGGGGAGAATTTGTTCCATGGGTAGCAGCGGAGATTCATGAATCTCCGCTGCGGATGCGGCGAGGACATCGCGGTGTTCGGGGATTAATTCGCCAACCCACAAGAGACGTGCCAAAGGCGCGTCTCTACGGAGGATGTTCAAAAAATCCTCCAATGTCACATGCGTTGCCTCCGGCCACATCTTCGCACTGTCCCCGAATCCCCGTACAAACAATTCCTGTTTTTTTGTGGAATGTAACCATAAACAACTCTGCAATCTGCAACCTGCAACCTGCAACCTTCCTCCATATACATCACTCAAATGGACTCCACAGATTGGAATGTTAAGTTGATCCGCCAAAGTATTTGCCAGCGCCACCGCCACCCGCAAACTCATAAAACCCCCCGGACCCACAACACAAACAATCTGCGTGAGGTCTTCAAATCTGGAACCAGCATCCTGCAATAATTTCTCGACCCTCGGCAGTAGCTCCTGATCCTCCAAGCGCTGATCAATATGCTCTATCGCCGAAACTCCCTGTTTCGTAACCAACGCCAAAGATCCTTTGTTGGAAGCGAGATCGATGTAGAGACATTTCACAGCTAAATTGTAGTTCAAGAACGTTCTTAGCCTACAATTTAATCGATTTTCCATTTTTCCTTTGCAACCTTCTCTTTCGGTCGTCATCCCCACGCATGAACGCGCCGATATTCTCGCGCGCTGCTTGCATCATCTTTCAACGCAAACTATCGCCGACCAACTGGAAGTCATCGTTGTGAGCGACGGACACGACCATGCAACCACCAAGCTCTTTAGTCCGAAGTCTGCTTTGCAACTTGCAACTTGCAACTTACGGTTCCTTGAAATCCCCAAATCCCAACAAGGTGTCGCTCGTAACCGCGGTGTCGCCCTCGCTACCGCTCCACTCGTCATGTTCATCGGTGATGATATATTTCTGGAGAGGAGTGCATGCGAAATTCATGTAAAGGCACACAACCCGCAACCCACAACCCACAACCATGAGTCTGCCGTCCTCGGCTACACCACTTGGGATCCCGCTCTCGGCATTACGCCGGTGATGCGCTGGCTTGAGAAATCCGGATGGCAGTTCGGTTATCCGCTTCTGAAAAACTATGTACACAAACCCATACCAGCGCACATGCAGCATCGTTTCACGTACACCAGTCACATCAGTCTTCCGACGGAAATCGCAAAACAATATCCCTTCCGCGAAGACGTCACACTCTACGGCTGGGAGGACATCGAATGGGGATCGCGGCTGCGGGATGGAGGAGTACCTTTGATCTTTGAGCCGGATGCCCGCGCACTGCATCGCCACCGCATCACTATGGAGTCCTCTATAAAACGTATGGAAGTGCTCGGAGAGTCCGCCGTGCGAATAGGATCGCTCTTTGCAGGGTTTGACCGTTTGCCGCACGGCTGGAAGCTCTTGCTCTATAGATTATCTGCAATGCTGCCGACGATGGCAGGGAAGCACAGGCGGGCATTTCTGAGTGGCATACGAAACGCAAAATAGAACAAATACAATTCCGAATTCCTCGTTCTGAATTCATAATTCACGCCTTATGTTCCGCAGGATGGATATGCTCCTCGCCGGCGTCACTGTGGTGCTCACGCTCTTCGGGTTGGCGATGATCGCGAGCGTGTCGGTCTTTGAAAGCTATCAGATCACCGAGCGACTGGTAGCGCAGGGAGCAATGGATGCACCAAGTAATTCATTTTATCTTTGGCGTAGCTTCTTCCATGTGCTTCTGGGTATAGGAGCGGGCTTCCTTTGTATGCTCGTGCCCTACCGGCTGTGGGAGCGACTGGCGATGCCACTGTTCGGCCTCACGCTTCTTCTCCTTGTCATCGTATTTCTACCAGGAATCTCCGCGGAGTACGGCACAGCCCATAGCTGGCTGCGCATCGGTCCGTTTTCTCTGCAGCCATCGGAGTTTTTAAAGCTCACCATGATCTTCTACCTTGCGCTCTGGCTCCAAAAACGCGAGCAGGAAATCTCCACATGGAAAGAGGGATTTATGCCGTTTGCATCGCTTCTCCTCGTATCGACGTTCCTCGTCGCCATCCAGCCGGATCTTGGATCTTTTCTTGTCCTCTCGGCCATCGCTGTGACGATGTTCTTCGTCGCTGGAGGCAATATCCTCCATGTCATTCTTGGCTCATCCATCGCAGCAGTCTTCGGACTACCACTCATTTTACAGCAGCAATATGTGCGCAACCGCTTCATGGCGTTTCTACATCCGGATGACCCGTCGATCGCCGAGTCCATCGGCTTCCAGATCAAACAGGCGCTCATCGCTGTCGGCTCCGGCGGCCCCTTCGGCGTTGGGTATGGAAAATCCATCCAGAAATTCGGCTACCTCCCGGAGGTGCAGGCAGACATGATCTTTGCAGCGATGGCGGAGGAGCTTGGGTTTCTGCGGCTCATGATCATCCTCGGCATGTACGGCATTTTTGTCTGGCGCGGGTATACAGTCGCGCGCTGCGCACCGGATCGCTTCGGGTTTCTGGTGGCAACCGGCATCACCACGTGGATCGCTTTTCAGGCTCTGCTCAATGTCGCCGTGACGCTCGCGCTGTTCCCTCTCACGGGACTCACTCTCCCCTTTCTCAGCTACGGAGGATCCTCTCTGATGTCCATCCTCATGGGCACCGGCATTCTGCTCAATATCTCGATGCATTCAACGCAGGAGGCAGTAATGGCACGACGAGGAAGACGCAAGACGGGGATGCTGCAGAAGTTGATGACGTGAAGATTTATAAAGATTATAAAAGTAGGACAGGAACGTTCCTGTCCTACTTTTATAATCTTTATAAATCATGCCAAACTCTCTCAGTAGTCCCCCTATACTGGAATCAATGTCCACAATCCTCTTCGCCGGCGGCGGTACCCTCGGTCACATTGTCCCAGCCGTCGCTGTTGCACGGAAACTTCTGGAGAGGAATCCGGAGTTCTCCGTCCATTTCGTCTGCAGCCCCCGTGGGGAAGCGGAATTTCTGAAAAAAGAATCTCTGCCATACACCGTTCTTGATGCTCCGAGGTTGTCGTGGAATTTCCCGTGGAAATTTTTCATCGCACACCGTCAGTCACTGAAGTTATTGCGGTCTCTTAAGCCCAAGGCCATCTTCAGTAAAGGAGGCTACGTATCTGTACCGGTCTGTTTCGCCGCAAAGAAACTCGGCATACCAATCATCCTTCATGAGTCTGATGCCGTGATGGGAAGGGCAAATAGATTGATTGCAAAGATGGCAACAAAGGTCTGCCTTGGGTTCCCTATTAGCAACCAGGAATCAGCCCTTCGACGCGGCTCAGGACAAGCAACCAGGAATTTTTATACCGGCAACCCCCTCCGCCCCGAAATCACCCAAGGTTCGCGCGAAGAAGGCCTTCGCATCACCGGCTTTTCCGGCATCCGACCAATTCTTTTGATAATGGGTGGCAGCCAAGGAGCGCAAGTGATCAACGAATGGACGCTGAAAAACCTTCATCAATTAACGACGATATGTGATGTCATACATCTCACCGGCCCGGGAAAATATGCAGAACGGAACTCGGAACTCGGAACTCGGAATTACTTCTCCCTCCCCTTCGCCCACTCAGAACTCCCCCATCTCTACGCCTGCACCTCGATTGCCATCAGTCGCGCAGGAGCAGGTTCCATTGCTGAACTTCTTGGGAATGGAATCCCGACGATTCTCATCCCTATCTCCGGTCTCGCACATGATCATCAATTAAAAAACGCGATGTCTTTACAAGAACGTAAAGTTGCCTTGCTCGTTACACAGAATGAGATGGACAAAGACCTCATGAATGTGGTCTCGCAACTCATTGCGAATTCTGAGGAGTATCAGCTCATGAAGGACAGAATTCGCAAGATGCAGGGGGGAGACAGTGCTGGACAAATTGTAGATATCATCTCTGAGACTCTTGTCGGGAAGCACTGATCATGACTACTCTGGCCCGTCTTATGTGGAAATTCATTGTCCCGCTGTTCGCATTGGCTCTCCTTGTCGGCTGCTCCCCTGCAGAGGTGAACGGCGACAAGCCCGTCCCTGCTCCGGCTGCTCAACCTTCTGCCCCCACCACCATGCTTAAAGGATTCGATGGAAAACTTCTCTCCGGCAAGCACACAGTCGTCATCAAGACCTCAAAGGGCGACATCACCGCAGAACTGGATGCAGATAATGCACCAAAAACAGCAACGAACTTCATCACCCTCGCACAGAGTGGATACTACGATCAGCTTACATTCCACCGTGTTATCCCGGGATTTATGATTCAGGGAGGAGACCCAAATGGAAACGGAACTGGAGGAAATAGCGTCTACGGTGATACGTTTGAGGATGAAACGGACGACAGCAATGCTCTGATGTCCATTGGCTACAAAGTAGGAGTGCTCGCCATGGCCAACCGCGGACCGGATACGAACGGATCGCAGTTCTTCATTATGGACGCGGACTATCCACTACCCCCGAACTACACGATCTTCGGACAAGTCACTGTTGGTACAGATGTCATCCACAAAATCGCCAAAGTGGACCGTAATCAGAATGATATGCCGAATGTGCCGGTGACGTTCAGTGTGGAGGTAAAGTAATAGCTGTTAGGTTTTGGCTTTCAGCTGTCAGGTTTTTTAGATAAAGCTACTGTAAGCTGAAAGCTGACAGCTATAAGCTGCATTCATGCGCACCCGTTTCGCCCCCTCCCCCACCGGCATGCTTCATATCGGGGGACTACGCACTGCGCTTTTTGCGTACCTCGTCGCGAAGCAAACGAAGGGGTCTTTCCTCTTGCGCATCGAAGATACAGATCAAGAAAGAAGTGTGGATGGAGCGATTGAAAATATTCTCCGGACCCTGCACTGGGCAGGACTTCCTCCGGATGAAGGAGTACTGATGGAGAATGGAGTAGTTGTACAAAAAGGATCGAAGGGACCGTACATCCAATCGCAGCGTCTCGGCCTCTACAGAAAATATGCAGATGAACTTCTGGCATCCGGCAAAGCATACCCATGCTTCTGCACCACAGAACGTCTCGACCGCATGCGCAAAGACCAGCAAGCGCACAAGCAGGCTCCGATGTATGATCGCAAATGCCTCGGACTTTCCAAGGAAGTCGTTGTAAGTCGGATCGCAGCTGGAGAGAAGTATGTCATCCGCATGGAGATTCCCCGAAGTTCGGCGGTGACATTCACCGATGACATTCGTGGCTTTGTTTCCTTCGAAGGAGAAACCATCGATGATCAGGTACTTCTCAAGAGTGATGGATTCCCCACCTACCACCTCGCACACGTTGTGGATGATCACCTCATGGATATCGATATCGTCATCCGCGGAGAGGAGTGGCTGAGCTCTCTTCCCAAACACCTACTACTCTTTGAGTACCTCGGCTGGAAACCGCCGCGCTATGCGCATGTACCGCTCCTGCTGAATGCCGACCGAAGCAAGCTCTCTAAGCGCCAGGGTGATGTCGCCGCAGAGGATTACCAGACGAAGGGATACCTCCCCGAAGCGCTGCTGAACTTCCTTACACTTCTCGGGTGGAACCCCGGTACGGAACAGGAAATGTTTTCACTTGCTGAACTCATCGATGCATTCTCGATCGAGCGTGTTTCAAAGGCAGGCGCGATATTCGACCACGAGAAACTCGACTGGATTCAGGGGCAGTGGATCCGCAAGTTCACGCCTGAGGAATTTTTGCAGCGCATTCATCCATATCTTCAAAAAGATCTGCCTGTTGCTTCCAAAGACCACGACATTCTTTCGAAGGCTATCCTCATTCAGGAGCGCCTGATCCTTCTTCCTGAAGCGCCTGAGACACTACGATTCTTCTACGAGGAACCGACCGTGACGATGGAACTTCTGGCCAACCCTAAGCAAAAACTAACGCCGGAGCTGGTAAAGGAAATTCTGCCGCAGTTACATGCAGTGCTCGCGGACATTGACGCAAAAGATTGGAACCGGACAATTCTTGAGGAACGATTACGCGCTCTCGTGGAAACAAAGGGATACAAGCTCGGTCAAATCCTGTGGCCTCTACGCGCCGCACTTACAGGCAAGCCCTACAGCCCGGGGGCGTTTGAGGTGGCGGAGGCGCTAGGGAAGGAAAAGACGCTGCAAAGGATTGACGCATGCTCATAATTATATTTATATAATCATATATGACATCCGAGCAAATCATGACAGCGCACTGGGGGCACTCTCTAGATTCTGAAGTGGACTGGCCAACGGCGATGCGAACAATTTCAGGCCGTGGGTGGGGAGATGTACAAGCAAATGGGGATTTTATCGAAATTCAACTTACTTCTTCAGGGCAAGAACATCGTGACACAATTAAAATGCTCTTGGAGAAAGCTGGATGCCCTCTTACCCAAAGCATCAACACCTAGGAAAATGAATGGAGCGTTATTTATTTTCTCTACATCATGGAATTCGCCCACTTATTCTCAGATAGAACAGATCGGTCACTCTTCCCAGTTTTGCATTTTGACACGACGCAAATGACGGAGGAATCCCGAACGAAAATGCGTGACTGGATTTTCGGGGACTTCCAAAGCCCTGTGACATTCGATACCCGAAGCAAAAGAATGGATGTGCAGATCAACAGCAAAAGCTTGGGGTTTGTACTCGATATCAGACGCCTGATGCTCGAGGCGGGCGGGTTGGAAGTTGCTAATGGCAAATAACAGAGCGGCCGACGTAGAGCATCACAAAAAAGCCCCAACCGAAGTTGGGGCGGTGTGCGGCTCACATCTGACTCTACCGTGTGTAGAGAAGACTAATGGTAATCCATGGCAGTCTGTTGTCGGACGCTTCCTGCATATGCTGACTTTGCACCATTTGTAAGATTTCAATCCGAGGATTGTCTACGATCCATTCCTGGATTTCCCGTTGGAGAATCAGTGGATCAAACAATAGCTTCTTGCAACCAAAGAATTTTCCCTGGCCATCATCTCGCGATGACAGGCTGGAGAAAATCTTGATAAAAGTTTCACGTTTCTGGTTTGTCGCTTTGGTACGCATAATGGATTACCACCTTTTTCTGAGCCGCTTGTGTGAAAGACCATATTCAATCAAACATTGACTGAACAACACTATTATTTCATAAATATACATTTTGTATATTACTTCACATCACCAAATAATATCTATATGAAGCCAATGCTTTACTTATAAACTCATTTTGTCTATAATTATTAACAACATATGGCTACCACTTCTCCATCAGGCTTCACTGCTATCCGCCCGCTTCTTCTGCGCATCGGGCTCGATGAAAAAGAGGTGGAAGTCTATCTGGCGCTCCTCTCCCTTAAGGTCGCACGGGCAAGCGCAGTCGCAAAAGCTGCAAAGCAGGAACGCAGTCATGTGTATTTGCTCCTGCGCAATCTTGAGGCAAAAGGGTTGGTCTCTGAGATTGAACGCGGGAAGGTGATTCACTTCATTGCAGAACCGCCGGAGCGCCTGCTGCAGTTTGTCGAAAACAGAGAACGGGAATTGCACTCTCTTAAACCTCTGATATTGGGATCACTCCCTCTGCTGTCCCAGCTGACAAAACCCCTTATGGGAACGCCGCGTGTCACCACACTGCGGGGTATGGAAGGCATGCGACAGCTCTACAGAGATGCACTGTCCCACGAAATCTGCGGCATATTCAATCCTGCATCGTTATTTCAATCGTTTGGCGGGAATATCGTCACGTCACTCTTTGGTAAATCGGCAAAGTTACGTGGTCGCGATCTTCTCGTACAAAGTGCAATGGCAATGCAGTACATTCGCGACGTGCCGCCCAGTGATGATTACCAGATGCGGCTACTGCCAAAGGATGCACAGTTCGATCTGGATACCATGCTCTTTGAAGATACGCTCGCCTTGTTTGCCCATGATGACGAACAGACAATCATACGCATCGAAAATAAAAATATCGCCGATGCTTTCCGCGCATGGTTTGAAATCCTCTGGCAGGCAAGTTCCCCTGTTACCAAAAGGTGATACACTCCGTTTATGGCCTTCACTACCTCCAGCAAACACGACACAGAAGTCACGCTCCGTTCCGACGGAACACGAGCAATCATCGAAGGAAAGACGACCGTTCCCTTTAAAACATTCGTGATGCTGGTGATCCAGCGCAAAGTCACCACGCTCTTCAAAGACTGGGGTGCATCTCCTGTGGTAATTGATGCAGAACTTCTGACGAGCCTCGCCGGAGCCGCACAGGACAGTCAGGAGAACCGTGTACATATTGTGGTTGTCACACTCGGCATCGGCATGATCGGTGGAGTGTTTGCGCTCGCTGTGATGGAACTCCTCCTTCTTCAGGTCAATATTAGCCTTGGAACCAAAGAACTGGCCATCCTTGCCGGCGGGCTTGTCGCCGTTGCTGCTGTCGGATGGATGATGAGTAAAGTACAGCTACGCGGAGGGGGACAAAAGGTGTTCGATAGTATGGAAAAGGCGGCGGCATTGCTATCGAAGAGATAGGACGAGAAGGCACAATAGAAACATGCACCTTAAGGAGCACGAACCCCTCGGCCCCAAAACCACCATGCGCATCGGTGGTACCGCACGCTACTTTGCAGAACTCACGACAAAAGAAGCCGCTGAGGAAGCGTACGCATTTGCACAGGAAAAGAATCTTCCCCTGATCGTTCTCGGCTCAGGCAGCAACACAATCTTCGCTGATGGTGAAATCAACGCTCTTATCGTTCGCATCGCCGCGCAAGACTGGACAGTCGAAAACTCCGCAACCATTGCCATCTCCTCCGGCAAGAACCTTCCCATGCTCATCAACGAACTTGCAAAGGAAGGCCTCGATCTCTCCCCTCTTACGGGGATTCCGGGAACGATCGGCGGTGCGATCTTCGGTAACGCCGGACAGGGACCGAAGGGGATATGGGTGGATCAGTTTGTGGAATCAGTAACGATCTTCGACGGCCAATGGCGAACACTTACGAAAAAAGAATGTGGCTTTGAGTACCGCGAAAGTATCTTTAAAAAAAAGCTGTCAGCTTATCCCATTATCTGGTCTGCAACCCTCACTATCCCCCATGGCGACCCTGCCGCAGTCAAAGCCGAAATAGAACGTCTCCTGCAAAAACGGATTGAAACGCAGCCTCACCAGCGCACGGCAGGTTCCTGCTTCAAGGCAGTTGGCGATACTCCTGCATGGCAACTGATAGACGCCGTAGAATTACGGGGATACAAGTCGGGCGGCGTGATGATCAGCGAGAAGCACGCAAATTTTTTGATTGGAGAAAAGGGCGCGACGTTTAAGGACGCGGTAAATGTAGTGAATACGGTGAAAGAAAAAATCCCGGAGAAGTTGGAGGTGGAGATGCGATGTATCCAACCCAATGGATCGCTTACGTTTTAAAAAACCGTAGCGGAGGTTCATGAACCTCCGCTACGGACTTGGAAGAATTTTTTAAAACGGCAAATCCTCCACCTTCACATCCGACTGGTACTGCACTTCCGGCATCACGCCGACGGGCTCTGCAGCAACCGATGCGGACTCTTCCTGCTTCTCGCGTGCAGGCATTGCAGAGCGCGAAGAAACTGCTTCAGTCGCAATAGCATTCGCAACGCCGAGCAAACTTACTTGATCAGCAACAACCTCCGTCGTTGTCCGCTTGCTTCCGGTCTGCGTTTCCCAACTGCGTGTTTGCACGCGGCCGGAAACGAATACTTTATTGCCCTTCTTCACCTGCGCTGAAAGCTCTTGGGCAAGCGCACCCCATACGACAACACTGTGGAACTCCGTGCGCTCCTTCATCTCATTGCTCTGCTTGTCTTTCCACTTCTCGTTACTGGCGACGCCGATCGTCAGCACGTTCTGACCACTCGTTGTTGTACGCATTTCGGGATCTTTGGTTACATTGCCGATGATCTCGGCACGATTCAGGCATTTACCCAGCTCTGACCCCGCGGTGGCAGGGCGCTGACCATCTTTAGGATCCAGAAGGATCATGTCCTGAGCAACGATCTTTGTTTTATTGCGCTTCTCTTTGCTTTGCTGGTCCTCCCAGCTATCGGTCTGCAGACGACCACTGATGTACACCTGTCCGCCGGCACGCAAATATTGTGATGCGACTTCCGCCATCGCTCCCCAAACCGTCACCGTAAAAAATCCTTTGCCGGTGAGCTGCTCTCCCGCTCCGGAAGAAAATGTTGTGGGAACAACGATATTCAGATCGGTCACTGCCGTTCCGGAAGGGGTCTGACGAAGCTCAACAGGCTGTGTTTGGTACCCGATGAGGGAAACACGATTGAGGGAAAACATAGAATAATGGGGGAAAGACAAGTGGATCGCGGAGCCTACGCGAGGTTGCAAAAGAAGCAACGTGTACATTCGTACACCCATGAAAAAGAAGGTGCAATAGACGAAGGGATTGAGAATACGGGAAATAAGGGAAATAAGGGGAATAAGAGAAATAAGGGATGTAAGGGATAATCCCTTATTTCCCGTACATCCCTTATTTCTTTTTTTCTTTCGTCCTGCTGCTCTTCTATTTTCTACGTGTCGTGTCAATTTTTCTTCACCATCCTCTGCGCATAAAAGAGTTACCATAGGAACCGCTGTGCGAACACTTCCTCCTCCCCGCCGACTTCTCGCGACATTGCTCGGATGTGGAATGCTTCTGACAGTGAGTTCAGCGAGTGCCGCTCCGAGAGATACGGTGGACTTTCCCGAGCCGTATAAAATCCCTACGACAAATCCGGCTGATATGGATGCCATCTTCGATGTCACGGGGAAGATCGGTCAGCTTAAAGGTGAAATCTATCAGGATCTGAATGATCGTGCGGTCTGTGGCGGATGGAATATAAACTTAAGCGTCGTCGATAGAATTGCTACGGTGGTGGGGGTACCAGGGAGCACAGGAGATCCATTTGCGAAAAAACCCTCCGGCATGGCCATGCGTGATGAGTCCAGTGGAGCGCTAGGTGACGGCTATGTCTTTCCGGTCACTACGCGCGCGCGAGGATGGAGTACAGCATGCCGCCCGGGGTTTCCGCCGTTTTTCGATGACGCCCCCCCTTGTAAAGATCCGGACGATGACCCGAACAAGGACAATATGTCGACACCGGATCGCTGTCAGACCATCTGTCAGCGTATGAATAAATGGCAATCTCCTGTCTGGGTTGATGTCTGGTACAAGATCATCTCCCTTGTTCCTCTTGTTGTGGACAGACAAACCTGCGTGCAGCACGGCAACAAGGAAAAGGCTCGCAACGATGACCCGCTAAACGGCGACTGCTGCGAGAGACTGGGCGCCTTCGACGCAGATGACACTGACGCGCGCGACAAAGCTCCTTCCTGCGCCAAGAAGTACCCGGGAGGGGCGGGGGAAACCCCC
>CAYYFD010000001.1:0-37811 GCA_964471125.1 uncultured Candidatus Peribacteria bacterium | reverse complement strand
CTCCCCGAGGGGGTACAGACGCTTACGGGAACGATCGTCCCGACGACGATGAGCACAGCCCGTCGTGGAACGCATTTGCTCAGACAATCCGGCAGCGATCATGCGTATCTGGAAAGCTCTACGGTACTTCTCCGTGAGTTTCAGGGGCGGACGACTGCATTGCGGGGGCACTTCGAGCGTAATATCGACGAGCGTGATTTACCCGTATTTGTCGTGGAAAGTATTGTTTCTTCTGATGAAACATTCCGATCATGGGTCAGTATCGATTTGGGTATCGATGCAAACATTCCCACCCGTTGGGGTATTTCTGCTGCTGAGGACGGAGGTATCAGATTCATTCCGGCAGGATCCCTTTCCCCCGTCGTTGCTATCAGCCGCTTCACCGAGCGCCCATTACCCAGCGGCATTGCGCTTTCCATCGACGGAGGTCGCGCTATTCGTTTCCTCGATGACATCTCCGGCGAACAGCGCATAGCCATCGGGCAAGGGTCCGGTTATCTGGAGCTCAGTTTCACTCCCCAGCACGAACCTGATGCAGTTGCAGCGCGCGCGGAGTGGATGGCATTTCTTCGGTCCGTCCGCGTGAAGGGTAATATTCCTTCGAGTGTATCCGGCACATCGCGTTCAGTCACTTCCGGCGTCTCGTCCTTACGTGATCGCCAACCGTGTGGCGGGGTGGCAGGCGTTCTCTGCCCTTCAGGTCAGTATTGCGAGATAACCGATCTCGATCAGAATATTGGTATTTGCAGGAGCGTGGAGTAGAAGGTGTACATTCATACACCACAATGCATCTATTCTCATTGCAAGTGTACTTTCTTGCAACTATACAGCCTCTCAGGAAATATGGGTGTACGTTCTTACACCTTTACAAATCCTTTCCCCAAAGAGACTATGGCGAAGTCTTCCCCCACCCGTTCTATGGTACCCCCTCCAAAACCTGCTGCAGTAGCAGCAACTTCATTACCTCAGAAAGTTGCAACAACGAAAGCTGCAGCAACCGCAAAACCCGCTTCCGATCAGAAGGGAGATGCGATAGCCCTTGCTCTCGCGCAGATCGAAAAGCAATACGGACAAGGCGCCGTCATGCGTATGGGCGATGAGCAGATTGTCGCAGTGGAGAAGTTCAGCAGCGGATCGCTGACATTGGATATCGCTCTCGGCGGAGGCATTCCCAAGGGCCGTATTGTCGAGATCTTTGGTCCGGAGTCTTCTGGAAAAACTACCCTCGCGCTTCATGCCATCGCCGAGGCGCAGAAGAAAGGCGGCCGCGCGGCATTCATCGATGCGGAGCACGCACTCGACATTACCTATGCAAAGAAAATAGGCGTCGATGTCGATAACTTACTCGTCTCACAACCTAATGACGGCGAGGAGGCACTGGAAATCACGGAAACACTCGTTCGTTCCGGTGCAATCGATGTCATCGTCATCGACTCCGTTGCGGCGCTTACGCCACGCGCAGAAATTGAAGGCATGATGGGAGACAGCCATATGGGACTGCAGGCACGTCTCATGAGTCAGGCACTGCGCAAGCTTACGTCGATCGTCAGCCGCACGAACTGCTCGGTGATTTTCATCAACCAGATCCGTATGAAGATCGGCGTCATGTTCGGTAATCCCGAAACGACCACGGGAGGCAATGCCCTGAAGTTCTACGCAACCATCCGTCTTGATGTGCGCAGGATCGATAAAATCATGGAGAAAGTCGCAACCGGAGAGGATCAGGTGATTATTGGAAGTCGCACGCGGGTGAAGGTTGTGAAAAATAAAATTGCACCGCCGTTCCGTCAGGCGGAGTTCGACATTCTTTATGCCCGCGGCATCAGCAGATCGGGGGACATTCTCGAGCTCGGTGTGAAGCACGGCGTGATCGAAAAGTCCGGTAACTACTACCGCTTCGGTGAGGAAACACTGGGAAACGGCAAAGAGCCCGCCCGCACGTTCCTCGATGAGCATCAGGATATCGGCGCGAAGATCGAGAAAGCTATACGGGAAATTACCCTCATTCCTTAGATAATCTCTGGAGACGCGTCAGGTATACCTGACGCGTTTTCCACATGTTCTCCACTGCAGACTCACAGACGGGGGCACAAGCACCATCCCACGGCAATCACACTTCATTGCAGCGCGATTGTCCTCCCGTACAATTGGCGCCTGTGCCCGCAGCCTCCGCAAGCACCATCGGCATACAACCGCATTCTCTCGATGCGGAAAAGACCGTTCTCGGTGCACTTCTTCTCGACCCGGACGGTATCATCAAAGTAAGTGATTTTCTTACGCCGGAGGATTTCTACGATCCGGTGTACCGTTCGATTTACCAGTCTGTCTACGCATTGTATCAGCAACATCAGCCGATCGACTTTGTCACTGTGAGTGAGAAGCTGAAGTCTGATGCGCGCGTGCAGGAGCTGGGGGGGTCTGCATATCTGGCGCAGCTTGCTGCGGAAGTGCCGACGGCATCGCACGTGTACCAGTACGGCCAGATCGTAAAGGTGAAGGCTGTGCACCGTCGTATCATCTCCGCGGGACAGAAGATATCCGCACTTGGATACGAGGAGACGCGCTCTGTTCCGGAGATGCTCGAAGACGTCGAAAAAACCGTCTTTGCCATTAGCAATACCTTTCTCAAGGAAAAGTTTATCCATATCCGTGACGTGCTCACGATGCGCTATGAGCGCTTTGCAGAATTGCATGAGTCCAAGGAAGAAGACTATGTGAAGGGTGTACCCACGGGTTTCCGCGGACTCGATATGAAGCTTTCGGGACTCCAGCCGAGCGATCTTATCGTCATTGCCGCTCGCCCGAGCATGGGAAAGACAAGCTTTGCTCTGAATGTGGCCCAAAACGCCGCTATTCGTCATCACAAATGTGTCGGGATCTTCTCTCTGGAAATGAGCAAGGAACAGCTTGTCGACCGCTTGTTCGCTTCCCTGCTCGGGGTGGACTCGTGGAAACTGCAGCGCGGTAAACTCGAAGATAGTGATTTTCAGAATATGGGTCCGATCATGGACGAGTTGAACAAGGCGAATATTTTTATCGACGATTCGGTCGGATCATCCATACCCGAGCTCCGCGCAAAAGCGAGGCGCCTGCAGATGGAGCACGGGCTCGATCTGCTCATTATTGATTACCTCCAGCTCATGAGCACAGGAAACATGAGTTACGCCGGTAACCGCGTCCAAGAAATTTCGGAAATCTCCCGTTCTCTGAAGCAGCTCGGCAGAGAGCTGCACATTCCGATCGTCGCTCTGTCGCAGCTCTCCCGCGCCGTTGAGAACCGTCCGGGAAATATTCCGCAGCTCTCGGACCTGCGTGACTCCGGCAGCATCGAGCAGGACGCCGATGTGGTGATCATGATGTATCGCGAGGATTACTATGAGGAAGACAGCGACCGGCAGGGCATCACGGATATGTACATCAAGAAGCATCGCAACGGCCCCATCGGCAGAGTGGAGCTGCTCTTTAAGAAAGAACAGATGCGCTTCTACGACATCGACAAAGCGCACTCGGATCACGACGACGAGTGATTTCCTTTTTGTGGTTTTCGACCTATGCTCGGAGTATGTCTGATGTGGTGATCATGCGCCCGGACGTGCAGCTCATGCACATTCTCCTCTACGCGTGTTTTGCGTTTGCCGCTGGTCTTTTACTCACGCCGCCGTTTGTACGGTTTTTGGTGCGTAACCGTGTAGGAAAGCAGCTTCGCGTAGAGACTGTCGACGGTCAGGATCCGTCCGTATTCCGTACGTATCACCAGCACAAATTCGGAACACCGACGATGGGCGGTATTCTCATATGGGGCTCCGTGCTGTTTACGATTGTCTTCTCGCGCATTCTCTCATTACTGGGATTTGCCGAAACCTCCCTTCTCCAGCGCGGGCAAGTCTACCTGCCGCTCGGTACGATGGTTGCTCTTGGCTTTCTCGGGGGGCTCGATGATTATCTGAATATCACCGGAGTCGGCAAGAAGCGCGGTCTGGATGTTCTTCCGAAGATCCTCACACTCATCGCCATCGGCGTTCTGGGTGCTGCGTGGTTCTACTTTAAGCTCGGCTACGACACAATTTATGTTCCCTACTACGGCACACTTTCCGTTGGCGTGTGGTACATACCGATTTTTATCTTCGTGCTTGTCGGTACCGCCAATGCGGTAAATGTCACCGACGGTCTTGATGGTCTTGCGGGTGGTCTTCTCGTGATCGCCTTCGGCTCCTTCAGCGTTCTTGCCTACCTCGAAGGTCTTTCCGTCCTTTCCGCTTTTTGCGCAGTATGCGTGGGGGCGGTTGCAGCTTTCCTCTGGCACAACGTTCCGCCCGCCCGCTTCATTATGGGGGACACCGGTTCACTGGCGCTCGGGGGTGGGCTTGCCGTGATTGCCATGATGATCGATCAGGTACTCGTGCTTCCGCTGATCGGCTTTGTCTTCGTGATGGAAATGCTTTCCGTCATCATTCAGCTCCTCAGCAAGAAGTATCGTGGGGGAAAGAAGGTGTTTCGTGCGGCACCGATCCACCATCATTTCGAGGCTCTCGACTGGGGCGAAAGCAAGGTCACCATGCGCTTCTGGATTGTCGGTACATTTGCTGCGATGCTGGGCATCATTGTCGGAATATTCGGGTAAGAGTGAGAGTGCGTTGCGGATACGTGATTGTGGGAAGTCGACCTCTTTGCTCTTTGCTCTTTCTCCTTTGCGCTGCATAATGCACACATGCTCCGCATCGCCATCAATGGATACGGTCGCATCGGACGGGTGGTCCATCGTCAGCTTTTGCAGCGGTTTTCAGGGGATGTTTCCGTGGTTGCCATCAATGCCTCAAGTGATGCCTCTATGCGGGCGTATTTGCTGAAGTACGATTCTCTTCACGGTCGTTTCGGTGGAGAAGTACATGTCGACGGTGAAAATCTCATCGTGGACGGCACACCAGTGCAAGTAGTGAAGGAACGTGATCCTGCGAACTGTCCGTGGAAAAAACTGAAAGTGGATCTCGTCATTGAGGCTTCTGGAAAGTTCCGTAGCCGAGACAAAGCGGAGGGTCATCTACATGCCGGAGCACGCGCAGTTCTCATTACAGCGCCACCCAAGGACGATATTCCCATGATTGTTCTCGGCATCAATGACCATGAACTCAAGGCAGGCCTACCCATTGTCAGTGCTGCATCGTGCACGACAAACTGCATCGCACCGGTTATTAAAGTTCTCGATGAGCTTGTCGGCATCGAAAGCGGACTTATGTGCACGACGCACGCATACACATCGTCTCAGAATTTGCTGGATAACTCCTCGGATAGCTCCAAGGTCCGCATTGCTCGTGCAGCCGGTCTCAATATCATTCCGTCGACTACGGGCGCCGTAAAGTCCTGTGCCAAACTCTTCCCCCATTTAAACGGGAAAATGGATGGCATGGCGCTACGCATTCCCCTCCCTGATGTTTCCGCTGCTTATCTCGCTCTCAATGTGAAGAAGCCGATTACTGCAGGGGAAGTGAATGCAGCAATGACGCAGGCATCACAGGGCGCACTGCGTGGTATTTTGGCTGTTGAGGAAGGGCAGCTGGTGTCCTCGGATTACGTATCTGATTCACACTCCAGCACGGTCGATCTGGAGTCCACGACGGTGATCAACGGCACGCTTGTCCAGATTCTCGCGTGGTACGACAATGAATGGGGATACGGCATGCGTGTAACGGAAATGGCCAGAATGATCGGTTCCCTTCTCTCCTAAAGCCCGATGACTTCCGCGCATCCGCCGAAACGATCGACGCTCAACTGGCATCTGCGTACAGAGGCTAAAGTTCCCGATGACCTGCGTCACCTGCTTGTCGATATTTCCCGCGCCGGTCGCGACATCCGCTATGCCATCCAGACTTCGGCGGGAGACCTCTCCGGCGGTAGTAATCAGTTCGGTGAACAGCAGCTCAAGCTGGACGTACTTGCAGATGAACTCATGGAGCATTATCTCCGCGAAAGCGGCAGTGTCGCCTCTTATTGCTCCGAGGAGCACGACGGCATTGTCGAGATGGACGCGAAGGCCCCATACAGCGTTGTGTTTGATCCTCTCGACGGATCCTCGCTTGTCGATGCGAACTTTGCCATCGGGTCAATTTTTGGCATTTATTCCGGTACGGAAATACTCGGCAGAACGCCGCGCGAGCAGGTTGCCGCCGGATACATCCTCTACGGTCCGCGGACACTCTTTGTCTACAGCACGGGGGATGGCGTTCATATGTTTCTTTTAAGTGATGTCGGCGAGTTTATCCTGCTGCGCGAACACTTAGGTATCGCCGATACGGCGAAGAATTTCAGTCCCGGAAATCTCTCGGCAATCCACGATAACTCCGGATACAGAAAAGCACTCGATCATTGGCTGGAGAGTATGACCCTGCGGTATTCAGGCTGCATGGTCGCCGATATCCACCATATTCTCACCAAAGGACAGGGAATATTCACCAATATCGGCAATGCAAAGTATCCGCAGGGAAAACTGCGTATGGTCTTTGAGTGCGGACCCTTTGCGTATCTTGTGGAGCAAGCAGGGGGTATGTCTTCAGATGGATCGATATCTCTTCTCGACAAAAAAATCACCGCGAGTGATCAGCGGACGCCGATTATTGTTGGATCGACAAAGGAGGTGAAAGAAATTGATCGCTTGCTCAGATAGCTAATTCCAAAATGGTTCCTTGGACGATTTCTCCATCGCTTCATCGAGGGAAATCTGTCGATCCTCCTGTGTGATACCGCCGTCGATTTTGTAGAGCTTGCGCATAGAGCGGTAGGTGCCCCACGGGTAGTACCGTTTGCGAGGGATACGGGGTCTCCTCCCCTCTTTTGCCTCCTCGGGGGGGGCTTCAGGCATAAGCAAAGTTTTTGCATTACCGTTTTTTGCAAATTCCACTTTACCGATCACCAAGCGTTTTGCCGGATCAACGTACACAAGATCTTCGTCACTGTAGGGTACATCTGTCATATGTGCAGGTTATCACAATCGTAGAAAATCGCGGAATGTACTTCTACTGCCTGAAAAGTCGGTGCTCCTCGGCGGCAGGAGGTGGAGGCGGGGGCGGAGGTGGTGGAACCGATGCCACTTCATTGCGCACCTCCGGAGTAGGGGCATCTTCGGGGTGGTGAAAGAGTTCCTGCACCAGTCCCCTGTGCTGCTCCTGATACCGCAGAAAAGCGTAGAGAGTTGCAACCAGACTGCCGACAATGGCCACATAAATGCCAAAACGGATTTCCATACGGGAGAATTCAAAGGTGACCTTTGCCAGAACCGAAAGTGCTGAAAGAGCCAACACCGATGAGAGGGATGTCGCACAGAGCCGGACAAACTCGCGGTTACGCTTGCGAACGATCACCACCCCTCCAAAAAGCGGCGCAGCAGTAATGGCGAGAACAAGGAGCTGAAGCACAAGCACTGTTAAACCGATAAATGCAGTATAAAAACCCACTCCCGAGTAGGTCACACGCTCTCCTCCAAGCCACTCCCCTCCCATCCACGGGAGGAAAATACCGATCACCGTGACCAGTGCTCCTCCATTGAGAATCTGTTCCTCGAGTTCGAGTGCCGAAATCTTACGGAAAATCGATACAGACATGAGGGAATCGTATCACGCGCATCTTCAGGCATCCAGAAAAGATAAGTGACAATGTCATGCTTCACATGCTTTGCAAGAAGGAGTGAACGTCCAATTTCCGCATGAACACCGGTACACTGACTGCATGCAGATCTGGATCGACGGTCGAAGCGCATGTGCAAGGACAAAAACAGGCAAGGGGCAGTGGACGCTGCGTCTCATTGAGCACCTGCTGAAGCATGTGCCTCTGACTGTATGTATTGCCGACGGCGAAATACCGCTTGCTTGGAATTCTCATGCACACTGCATGCGACGATTTTCCTCCGGCTGGAGGTGGCACTGGCAAGTTGCAAAGGAACTCAAAAAAAGCGCGGCAATCTATATCTCTCCCACAAGCTTCATTGTTCCTTCCCTTCTAGGACACACCGTACCCTGCATTCCGGTACTACATGATCTTATCGCTTTTCGGCCGGATCCCCATGAGTGGAAAGCGCGCCAGATAGAGAAGCGGACGCTCCCTACGGTACTACGAAACGCCCGTCATATTCTCACTCTGAGCGATGCGACTCACAGTGATCTTTTTACACGCTTTGCTCGCGAGATCGGGCAAACACCTGTGACAACGGTATTTTCCGGACCTCTAGAAGATACACCACAGCGAGTCACGGATGACCACCATACGATTCTCTGCCCGGCAACCCTGTGTCCCCGCAAAAATCAGCTGCGGCTCATACAGGCATATGCAGCCCTTCCCGATACCATTCGCCGGCAGTACCGGTTGCTGCTGATAGGTGCTCGGGGATGGCAGGACGATGAGATTCTTCGTGCCGTAAAATGCACTCTCGGAGTGGAATGGAAAGGGTACGTACCGGATGACGCATACGCCCGTATTCTCGCCTCGGCATCCATCCTTGCTTTTCCGTCCCTCTACGAGGGCTTCGGTCTTCCTGTCCTCGATGCCATGCAACGGGGAATCCCCGTCCTGACGTCATCACGCGGAAGTTTGCGGGAGGTTGCTGGAGCGAGTGCGCTGCTTATTGATCCGGAAAGCACGGAGGATATTTCGCGCGGACTCATACAGCTGACCACGGATCCTGCCCTTCGAGAGCGGCTTTCCAGAATTGGCCCTCTGCAGGCTGCACAGTTTTCATGGCAAAGAACAGCCAATCTGGTGCTTTCGGCACTGTAATGCGTCCAAGGCACGCTCTCATGAGAAACAAGTATTTTGTTTCATGAAACTTCTGGCACGCACTAGACTGAGGTCATGCTTCGGTACCCCCGCGTCGGCATTACTGTGAAGTCGAATCTTGATGAGAAGGAGGAATCCGTACGATGCATCACGGATATTCTTCTGGCTCAGGGTGCGCAGATTTTTTTTGATCCGGATCGTAGGGGTGATGCAGCCGCATGGGACGTGTTTCCGGAGTTTCACTCCGAGAGCGACATTGACCTCCTTGTCATCATCGGCGGCGACGGAACCATTCTGCGCACGGTGCGTACATTTTCAGATTTCTCGGTACCGATCCTGAGTATCAACCGCGGGACTATTGGTTTTCTTGCCGAACTGGAAATGCACGAAGCGTCAGAAGAAATCCCCCGCCTGCTTGCGGGTAGTGGCGTTATAGAATCGCGCAGTCTCATTCATGTTCGCGTAGAGAGAAACGGAGAGACGTTTTTTCAGGGTTATGCGCTCAATGAAGCAGTCATCGCTCAGGGAACCATTGCCCGCCTTGTCGATCTGCAGGTATCTGTGCAAAGTGAGCCTCTCACGACCTTTCATGCGGACGGTCTCATTATTGCGACTCCGACAGGATCCACGGCATATTCTCTCGCAGCCGGCGGGCCCATTGTGCATCCCACTCTTGCGGCGACCATCCTCACGCCGATCAATCCCCATAGCTTCAGCCAGAAACCCGTCGTGATTCCCAGCGATCAGACCATTGATGTGGAGATCCTGACGAAGCACAATAAATTTCAGGATGCGAATGTTGTTCTCACGCTCGACGGGCAGGTCTACCAGACACTGCAAAGCCGTGACCGCATTCGCATCTGCGGGTGTGCGAAAACCGTACGCTTCCTGCGCAAGGCTCAGGATACGTTCTTCCACACACTGCGCCAGAAGCTGAAGTGGGGGGAGTAGTTATGCCCTGCCTGCTTTTCGCAAGTGCGCTAACTCCAGTAAGTCTGCAGGAAATTGTGTATTCAAAGAGGATTCGTCATGAAAACTCAGATAGCCACCGGTTCGTGCGGATGATTGTGTCTGCTCCACAGACGATGTATTTATCACCGGCTCCACAAGAATCCCAGCTTGCCTTGTAATGAGGGGAATATCGAGTGCATTTGCCAATCTCAGCTGCCTACGGGAAAGTGGCTTCGCTGTTATGACAAATACATGCTGCAGCTTGCCTCGTTGGCGAAAGAGCAGATGTGGAATTGCTGCGTCTACATCACAAAGTTCAGAAACAAGAAAAATGGCAACATCACTGGAAAACCTGAATCCCCCCAGGTGTTCATATGCCTCAGGATCAGATGCTTCGCAATGTTCACTCGGGATAAATCGCTTTTCAGTGGATGTTTTTGGCGTTGGCCACTTTCTTTCAATCCAATCGAGTACGATGTCTCTTTGAGAAGCAATGTTATCAAAAATTTTCTTCGCTGTTTCAGCGAACACCTCTACGCCAACATCTTCATCTGCAGCGTTTTCTTTGAAGTACAACGCAGAATTGAGGACGGGATGCATAGTGCAAGTATGCGATCTGTGGACTGTATGTCCAGTGGTTCATGAGTCTTTTGTATTAGCGCACAATCATCTCCCCTCTCCCCTGCCCCGTTCCGATATAACGGACTGGAACACTCGTTTCCTTCTCTATAAACAAGATCAGTTCTTGCGCCTGCAACGGAAGATCCTCAAAAGAAGTCATACCGGCCGTAGAGGACTTCCAACCAATAAACTCCTTATAGACAGCTTTACCATTCGACTCCCCTACTCCGACAAAGATCACTTCCTCAGTATCAAGCACATCGAGCTTGGTGATGTTCCAGCATGTACAGCCGTTGATCATGGCAGATCGCTTCAGATCCGGAAGATGAAGCCATCCGCAGCGGCGCGGTCGCTTTGTGACAGAGCCATACTCCCCTCCTCGCTCGCGAAGTCGGTCACCAGTCGCCCCTGAAACTTCCGTAAGGAAATCACCGGAACCTACGCGCGTGCAGTAGGCCTTAGCTACTCCGATAACTTCCGAAACACATTGCGGTGGAAGGCCGAGTCCTTGCAGTGCTCCCGAAACGGTTGTCGCACTACTCGTCACAAACGGATACGTTCCATGATCGATATCCAGCATCGTTGCCTGCGCGCCTTCAATGAGAACTTTTTTTCCGGATTTCATACGATCCGCAAGGAGCGTGACGGTATCCGTCACACAAGACCCAATGAGTTTTGCAGCGTGCGTCACAGACTGCTGCTCGGCCTCGATATCGACGTCGATGCCGTGCGTGCGCTTCAGAAGCGTGGCTTTCTCGGAAAGATCTTCTCGTAGGTCATCGGAAATGCGTTCCATGCGAATACCCGTACGCGCAGCTTTGTCACAGTATGCAGGCCCTATACCACGGCGAGTGGTGCCAATCCCCTTTCCAGTCTTGGCCTTATCATCCTCATTTGCTCCATCGATCAGTTTGTGAAAATCAAAAAGAATGTGTGCTTCATAAGAAATCCGCAGCCGCGGAAGGATGTCTATGCCTGCGGTTTTCAAAAGATCGATTTCCTCGAGAAGCGTCGGCAGATGAATAACCATACCCGAGCCGAGAATGATCTCCGCATGATCGTGGAGACAGCCACTCGGAAGCAGCCGGAAAACATGCTTCGCACCATTCACGACAATCGTGTGTCCCGCATTTGCGCCACCGCAGGCACGCGCGATCACATCAAACTTTTCCGCGAGCATATCGATAATCTTTCCTTTTCCTTCGTCCCCCCACTGCGTACCGATGACCGCCGTTGCCGATGACGTAAGGGATTTGCTCGACACATGCGCATCATACCACGGAGTGATCAGCACAATATTCCTCTGTTTCTTTTTTGAACAACTATATGCTTTTTCATCTAATATTAGCCATATTCTTCGATTACACTATCAGGTTTTATCCGGAAAAGTCCCTTGGTACATTCAGGATTTTTCATACAATGCAGTTATGCCAATCGGAGTACCATCCAACGATACCCAGTCTGGCAGTAATCAGCTTATGATTCCTCGAACATTGGTTATGCAGCTCCAGAAGCAGCCTGATTTTCATCGCTGGGTAAAATTTGCACAACCTAGGGGCGATTGTTTTCAACTACAACTTCGTGATTTTGTTGATGGTGAACGGCTTGCTGTAAAGATTACCGAAGAGGATTTCCGCAAACAATTTCAAATCACCTTGGACGATAGTGTCGCTGTAGAGAATTCTCCCACACCGCTGAGTTGATCAGCATATGTGCTGTTGCTTTAAGCCCTCGATGATAACCCCCGTACAGAAAGGATTTTTCCGTACGTTCTGCAAAAGAAGCTCCGGAAGCTCTACGCCGTCTCTTCCTCCATCGAGAGCAATGCGGGGCTCCCAGTGTATATCCGGATGCGCAGTGATCATGTCCTCCGAAAGATAGGGCGGATTACTGACAACGATAAAAGGCTCTGCCAGAGATTCGACAGGCTCAAGAAGACTCCCCTGTAGAAACCTGATGTGAGCTTCCACTCCGTATTTGCGCGCATTGCTACGGGCAACCTCCAGTGCATCTGCAGAAATATCGATGGCAATCAGCTGCAGATCCGGTCGCTCTAAAGCGAGTGTGATGGCTATGCAACCCGAGCCCGTACAAACGTCCACAATCATTCTTGGCTGGATATCAGCATTGAGAACAATCGCCGTACCTGCGATCCCCGTTTCCAGTTCCCGCCTTTCTTCCTTCGGGTTTTGCAAAAAATCGAGCGTCATCGTGACAAGATTTTCCGTGGAGGGACGGGGAATATGCACACGTCGGTCAACGAAAAAACCTCGGCCGTAGAATTCCCGCTGGCCGGTGATGTAGGCCACAGGCTCCCCTTCTCTCCTGCGAATCGCGAAGGCATTCCAGAGATTCTGCTGTTCTTGCGTCAGATCCTTCTGCGGGTGAGCGAGAAGATAGGACCGGTCGCATTGGAGGAGAAACGCCATCAGCGTCTCAGCGTCGATGCGTGCGAACCCTGCCGATAGGAGTGCTGAAGCGATATCCATGTTCTCAAAGCCTCCGAACAATGGAACAATGGCGAGGTGAAGACAATAGGAATCGACTGCCGGTTTGCAGGTGGGCTCAGCGGACTCGGGCGCTATACGCGCGAGATCGTGTCTGCGCTTCTGCACAGAAATGATTCTGTTTCCTATATCCTCTTTGTACGATCGGAAAACGATGGATGGATCGCAAAGCTTCCTGCAGAGTCGCACACGTTGCGGATCGCCGATATCGATCACTATTCCTTTGCTGAACAGATCCGCTTTCCCCGTATTATTCAGCAAAGCGGCATCGACCTTCTATTCTCACCACACTTCAATGTTCCCCTCCTCTGCCCCGTACCGTTCGTGGCAACGGTGCACGATCTCATCCTTCACCGCTATCCGAGCCGCTCACCAGCAAAGCAACTGGCCTACCGCATGCAGATGGAGCATACCGTGCGCAGGGCAAAGGCACTCTGTGCCGTGAGTGCGTTTACGGCGCTGGAGATCGGCGGTGTCTTTGGCCCGAAAGCCTATGCAAAGTGCAGAGTCACTGGCGAAGGTGTTGGTGCTGCGTTTGTGACGGCGACTCCGGAATCCGTGGCATCCGTCGTGAAGAACTATGGATTGCGTCCGGATTTTTTCCTGTACATCGGTTCTGGCAAGACCCATAAAAATGTTCCCATGCTTCTTAAAGCCTTTGCCGCGCTTCATGACGATCAACAACAGCTTGTAGTAGTGATGCCGGGTGAAATCCGGAAGCTTCCCCATACGGGCAATGTTCTTTTCCTGTCCCCAGTAGAGGAAGCGGATTTGCCTGCCCTCTACTCTGCCGCCGCATGCTTCATCACGGCATCTCTCTATGAGGGGTATGGGCTTCCCGTTGCCGAAGCACTTTCCTGTGGTTGTCCGGTGATCGCCGTAGCTCGTACGGCGGTACCGGAGACTGCTCAGGGTTCTGCGATGCTTGTGGAGCCCTCCGTAGAGGCCATAACGGATGCTATGCGCCATCCGCCAAAGCGTCCCATAGCATACAATCGCCCACAGTGGAGCCTTGCAGCAAAGGCTACGGCTGAGATGCTGCAAGAGGCGCTCCAGTAAGCGTCTGCCTCAGGCGAAGGTTCGGATCCGGTGTCATTTACCGGCATTCCGGAGGTTACACGTACAAGAAGGCTGCATATTTCGCTTGCGCAGGGCGTGGCAATTGCTACACTCCTCGGGCAATTTCGCGTCTGACATCCCTATGCTCATCATTCGTCTCCAGCGCACCGGCCGGGAAAACCTCCCCACCTACCGTATCGTCGTTGCCGAGAAGGCACGTCCGGTGAAGGGTGGCATCCTTGAGCTTCTCGGGCATTACCTCCCGGCAGCCAATCCTCCTGTTGTGGAACTGAAGAAGGAGCGGATCGCTCATTGGATTTCCAAAGGATCTTCCGTCAGCAATACCACGGCACGCCTTTTTTCTAAAAACGGCGTTAAGGGGATGGAGAAGTACATCACCCGCTATACGAAGAAGCGCTCAAAGAACGAGGAAGAAGCAGCGCCCGCTGCTCCGGTAGCTTCTGCTGCACCTGCACCATCTGCACCCGAGGCTCCTGCTACACCTGTACCTTCTGTAGCCGAAACTCCTGCCGTATCTGCACCTGAAGCTCCTGTGGCAGCTGCCACCGAGGCTCCTGCTGCGTAGTCGTGGGAAGAGAAATAGCCTTTCATCTGCAGAGCTTTTGGGTATAGCATGTGCTTGTTATGACAACGACAGAACACCCCGGCCTTTCCTTTCTGCGCTATGTTCTTGAGAGCATTGTCGAAGACAAGGACCAGCTCGACATCACCTCCACGGTGGATGATCTTGGCGTACTCCATACGGTGAAAGTCAGCGACCGTGATATGGGAAAGCTTATCGGCAAGGCAGGCCAGACAGTGAAGGCACTCCGCACGCTGCTGCGGATCATCGGAGGGAATGCAAAGCAGCGCATCAACCTCAAGATTTTAGAACCGGTTTCATAGCATTCCCCCATTTTTATGCTGAGAGAACTCCTTGAAAATTCCAGTGTTGTGGAAGTAGTTGCAACCTTTGTGGCCCTAGCGCTTATTTTTGCAACAGTGCTGTGTCTTATCTTCATCATCGTCGGAGGCATTACCTTCATTCTCTCGGCGGGAAACGAGGAAAAGATCCGCAAGGCTGTGCACACCATCCGCTACTCCATTATCGGCTTGTTTGTTTCCTTTATCGCTTACTTTATCGTTTCTTTCATCGCCCGCTTGCTCGACATACCTTTCGATCTCGACTTCTCCACTATTGTAGATATCATGACGCAAATCTTTGAGTCTATGAAATAGTAAAAGGGCTCAGGTACATAGTAAAAAGACGCCGGTATACGGCGTCTTTTTCTAAAAATCCTTAAAAGGTTTCTTTAGAGCTTCCTGCGCCTAAGCCCTGCAGGGACTGCAGCACCGATACCGGTAATAGTCAGGAAGAGAAGATCCAGAAGCGGAGCTCCTGTCGGAGGCATTCTGGAGACGACATTGATCTGTGCTGTAAAGACCCGCTGTGTAAGCGACATATCCTCCATGCCTTCGCCGCTGACGCTGACGATGTTCAAAAGTGCTTCGCCGTGAGGCGTATCCTCGGCAATCGAAACCGTGTAACTGGCCTGCCAGCTCTGGCCGGGGGCGAGACTCTCCAGAGTCCAGACGATACGATCGCCCTGCAGCGCACCTGCATCGCCGGATACTACTCTCATATAGCGCTGATCGAGACGGTCTTCGATGATCACGTTGCGAATCTCCGCATCTGTCGTATTGCGCAGATAGACGGTATAGGTGATGTTCTCGCCCGGGCGAACTTCGGAGCGGTCAGCACTTTTGCGCAGAACGATCTTCGAACCCTGCACCTCCTTGGGCTGTTTGTCGGAATCCGTTCCCACATCGGTGCGGTCCACACCTTGGTGACCCTTCGTGGATGCGACGAACTGAATGGATGTTCCCAAAGGCGCATCGCTACGGACGCGTAGACGGACATGGAGAATGCGCTCCCCCTTCGGGCTTACAGTGAGTCCCGTCCAGTAAATGCTTTTTCCTGTCCAGCTTCCACCCTCATCTGCAGCAACGAATTCTGTGTATTGCGGGAGGGCTGCGTGGACATCGACTTCCGTTGCAAGCTTGGTCTCCTGATTACTGATCACGATGGTGTAATCCAGCTCATCACCGGGAGCCGCCATAGCAATGCCATCAGATACAGTAATGGCGAATGCTGCAGGGACAACGCCCCTGTAAATACTTGTCGTGTCCGTTCCAATTGCCTCTCCGGCATACGCACGCAGTCTGATCGGCTGGAGATCCGGAGTACCTTGGGCAATACGTGCGGCGAGGCCGAACGTCTGTGACTCCCCTGCCGCTACGAGGACTTCCGGCCAGAGGATGGAACGTCCATCGATGACGGGATCGCCGGTTATTGCCTCAAGCGATAGTTCGCTCGGCACCATGGCACGCAGGGCAACGGTGCGGTCTGTATTGGTAGGATTGCTAATGGTGATGTCGTAGTGAAGAATTTCCTGAGGCTCTGCAAACTCCCGTCCGTCCGTAACGGTGATGATCACCGGAGGGTAATTCCGCTCGGGAACATTTCTCGGATCGCGGTCTGCGTAGATACCGGGGCCCTCGTTTTGGTCTAGTGCGCCTTCGCATCCACCGTCAATCGGAAAGTCCGTCTGGCTGTCATGATCATTATCCACTCCATCGTTGCAGGCGAATGTTTGTGCCAACGACGGCTCCACTCCAATAGAGAGCGTCTGTAGAGTCGATACGGACAGCGCAGCAACTGCGAGAATCGCCAGAGTGCGCATACGAAGGGAGAGGATCATCCGTAAGTGGGGTACGTAAATTGGGAAGTGAATATACGTCTAGTATTATAATATGTCAAGTATATATATAACATAGCTATTGGCTGAATAGAATCAATTTCAGTAATACTGAAAGTAACTATTTGATATAGTCAGCATATTATAGTATAATATATACAATCTAATATTTTCCCACTTGTCATATGGATCCAGAAAATGAAGTCAGATCACTTTCACCTAAGCCTGTAGTAGATCAGGAGTGGAACGATAAACTTTATCTCAACCTGCCTCTAGATTTGAGCGGAAAGCTTCTGGATGCTTGTGTACATATGGCTGAGGGGGAGCAAATACAAGCCGGCGGGAGGACTGTGACAGTCAAGAAAGCAATTGAAAATAATCCCCAAGGATACCCTGTCAATGGGGTAGTGCAGATAGCGTCGAATGGGCACAATATTGAGGTGCATATCATTAATGGCATCCAGTATTATTACCTTGATGGTCAGGAATCTGGCTTTATCCACGGACAGGATGATGATGCTGAGTCGGCTTGGAACAAGGTCATTTTTGAGACGGTTAAAGGACTGGAGGCTACTAAGCAGCAAAATTCAAGTGCAGATTCTCAAGCCTTTCAAGATCGGATTCGTGAAAACAATGCAAGGCGTATTAAAACGCTGATGGACATGTAATAAGACAATATTTTTAGCCGCTTCACTCAATGGAGCGGCTTTATTTATTAAAGCGAGTGTTTCGCAAGCAACGTTGAATCTAACGTCGACGAGTCGAATGGTGGGCGCCGGGGGATTCGAACCCTCGACCCTCTCGGTGTAAACGAGATGCTCTAACCAACTGAGCTAGGCGCCCTGAAGTAAGGCGATCATACAACAAGAGTGAAGATCGAGCATGCGTTTTTTTATGGCTCGTCCCGCAAAGCGGTACTCGACCCAACTGAGCTAGGCGCCCATATCCTTATTCTCTCTTTTCTCTGGCTGAATATCCAATGATTTGGTACAACTATCGTATGCAAGCCATCGTCATCCTCCACGTTGCCATCGCAATCACCCTTTCCATCAGTATTCTCCTGCAGCATAGGGCTTCCGGACTTTCTGCTACCTTCGGAGGATCGGGATCCACCTACGTACAGCGTCGCGGAGCGGAAAAGATGCTGTATCATGTCAGTGTCTGGCTTTCCGTAGCCTTCTTCGCGTTGGCAATCATTCGCTGGTACGTGTAGCTCCAAAAAAGCAGCGATCACCTTCGCTCATGCCCACGGTTCGCGTATACTGCCGCGGCCCTTCAACTTTGGAACACCTTTACCGATTCTATTCTCTGGCGAGACGACATGAACGCATGGTGCTTGCGGTGCTCATCGGGCTTTTTCTTGTAAGCTTCCTCCTCCTCGCGCGCAGGTTCTTCCTTGCGCATTCGGAGCTGACTCCGACAAAAGGAGGCACCTACATTGAGGGATCTGTTGGGGAGTTCCAGCCGCTGAATCCTTGGTTTACCGTTCAAAATGACGTGAACCGCGATATCGTCTCCCTCGTGTTCTCGGGACTTCTGCGTTACAACCCGGAGACCAAGCTTATCGAGCCGGATCTTGCAACCATGCGCGTCAGTCCGGATTCGCGCATCTACACCCTGACGCTCCGTGAGGGGCTACTGTGGCACGACTCCACTCCGGAGCATCCGCATCCTGTTACCCCTGAAGATGTTCTTTTTACCTTCAAAACGATTCAGGATCCGGATTTCCCAAATCCGATTCTGCGTCAGAACTTTGAGGGGGTGAACGTGGAGAAGATCGATGCACGCACCGTACGTTTCAATCTGGAGCAGTCGTATAGTTTTTTCCCGAGTAATCTTACCATCGGTATTCTCCCGCGCCGTTCCTTTGAAGGTATTCCCGTACGCAAGTTGCGTGAAACAACAGACTTCGGGCTCCAGCCGACAGGCGCGGGTCCGTATTCCTTCAAGAGCTTCGTGCAGACCGAACGTAGCTCGGAAGTCACTCTGCAGCGATTTGCACGGCCGGGTGATCAGACATACTTCCTCGAGCGGATCATCCTCCGCATCTTCCCCGACTACGGGACGCTTCTTACAGACGTACGAAATCTGGACGGCGTGCGTGTTGTGCCCCGCAATGCGCAGGGCGACCCCATTATTCCGCAGAAATTTGTTTTGCACCGCTACACGCTTCCCCAGTACGTCGCACTCTTTTTCAATCTGGACCGGCCCATGCTGCAGGATCGCAATCTGCGGTTGGGGCTCCAGCTTGGAACCAACAAGCAGCAGATCATGGAATCCGCGAAGGAAAGCATGATCGTCGATACTCCCCTTCTCGCAATCGACACATCGGACTGGCGGTATCACTTCGATCCCTCGGCCGCGCAGGGTGCGCTCTTTGAGTCCAACTGGAACCTGCCCGAGAAAGTTCGTCTGCAGCGCCTTCTTGAGCAGCGCGAGGCGAATGCCACCGGCCCTCTGCATATCGCACCTGTTGTATTGATGGATACCGGTGCTGTACTGACGGTCACAGGATCACTGTCCCTTGCAGGTACGGGTGCAGAGCTCAATGGTGTTCCACTTCAACGCCATCCGTCACAGTCGGGAGCATGGATCGTGACGCTGCGTACGGATACATCCAGCGGGTCGCTTTCCATGGGCGTCAATCTCATACGACTGGTGAAGAAGAGTAACGGCAACATCATCGACTCCACGTACGTCTGGAGAACATCGAATGTCACGCAGTACCGCAAGGCCACCGAGGAGCAGCGCCTCATCAATCAGTTCCTTGCGTCGAAATCCGAGGATGTTCCCAAGGACAAAAAGCTTGGCGTCAGTAATTTGACACTGGAACAGGGCATACTTCGTCGCAGGCTTCCGACGGATGCGCACGATATCCGCGTCAACGATCAGGGCGAGCAGCTTTCCCTCCGGCTTCTAACAAGCCCTAGTCCTCCTTCCTACCGCACAGTCGCGGAAAATGTGGCAAAGCATTGGCGTAATCTGGGAGTTCTCGTTTCGGTTGATATTCCATCCACTGCCGATGAGTTTGAACAGCGGATGCTCCGGCGCGATTACGATGTACTGCTCTTCGGCCAGTCATTGCTCGATAACCTCGACAGCTATCCTTACTGGCACAGTTCCGGCGTACAGAAGTCCAAAGGGGGCATCGCTAATCTGCGACTCGACGCCTACAACCTTTCGCAGTATGCATCACAGAAGAGTGATCATCTCCTCGAAACCATTCGGGAAACAACGAATGAACGCGAACGCCAGAGTGCTCTGGAAGACCTGCGGCGCATGCTGGCTGCAGATGTTCCCGCGATCTTCCTGTACTCCCCCCTCTATACCTTTGCCGTAAGCCCCGATGTTTCCGGGGTATCTCTCGGCACGCTGTCCTTACACTCGGATCGCTTTCTTACTCTCCAGCGCTGGTTCGTCCGCAAGGAGCGAAGGTTACTGGAAGATGTTTCGTGGTGGTCCTTCTTCCCTTGGCTCCTCCGTGGGGCTGCCTAGAGTCATAATCACTGTGCTATTCACCAATAGAGACCAAATTTCGCCTTGGGTAAAGTGGGGTTGACGAAAGCGATTTGACCGTCTAAACTCTCTCGGCTTTTTACTTGACCATGGAAGTTATCCTCCTCCAAGACATCCCCGGCATCGGAAAGAAGAACGACGTCCTCGTCGTGGGTGACGGATATGCGCTCAACTGCTTGCTTCCGCACAGGAAGGCACTGGTAGCTACACCGACCGTTCGTAAGCGTTATGCGGAGGTCATCCGTAGGCGCGCAGAGGAGAAAGCCCTCGAGCGTGCAGCTGCGACTTCGGCAGCTTCTGTGCTTCTAGGCAAGAAGATTTCACTGCTCAGAAAGACGACGAAAACTGGCAAGCTCTACGCAGCAATTACGGAGAAGCAGATTGTGGAGGCGATGCTGGCACAGCTGAAGATCGAGGCCAAGGATGCCGACATCACGATCAGTTCACCGATCAAAGCTCTCGGTGCATTCACTGTGCAGGTGGATCTCTCCGGTGTGAGCGCGGATCTTGCTGTGGAAGTGGGAGCGGAGAAATAGAGTTACATGGATTAGTGCATAGGTTAGCTCTATAATCACTTTTCATGATTGATCTTCTTTTGGTGATTCTAGGGTTTACCGTCGTTTCTGGCTCTCTGGCCATGATCGATGCGGCAGTGCTCAATGTGACACCGGCAGAAGTGGAAGTGCTTATCTCCAAAAAGAAATGGGGCGCAAGGGAACTGAAAAAACTGCTGCATCACACGACGAGGGCGATCATCGTCATCGTCATCCTCACCAATGTCACCAATATTCTGGGGCCTATTCTCGCGGCAAAGAAAGCGATTGATCTCTATGGCAGTGAGGCGATCGGCTACGTGACGGCGGTGCTTACGTTTGCAACGATCATCTTCTCGGAAATTATTCCAAAATCCCTTGGCGCGCATCATGCTCCTCGCATCAGCCGTAGGGTAGCTCCGTTTCTTCTCGTGCTCATCACACTGCTCTACCCGCTTGTGGTCGCACTGGAGCGTTTTGTGCGGTTATTTAAGTCTGGCAAACGAAAGGTGGGAACAGAGGATCAGATCAGGGCTCTTGCGAATATTGGCGGCGGCGAAGGGCACATTGATGTAGACGAGCGTGAATGGATTCACCGTGCATTTAAATTAAACGACAAAAAAGCTCAGGAGATTATGACTCCTGTAGGAAAGATCGTTTCCATATCCAGTGTATCTACGATCCGCCAGGCTGCAGCGCTGATATTCGCAAACCACTATTCCCGCTACCCCGTCATTGGCAAGTCTTTGGATGATATCCGCGGGTATGTCTTGAGTATGGATCTTCTTGAGGCTCTGGCTGGCGGTAAGGGCGACCAGTTGGTGATAACATTATCGCGCAAACTTCTCACGGTTGATGCCGCGTTTCCCTGTGATGAACTCCTCAATGTTCTTCGAAAAAGCACTGCGCAGCTTGCTATGGTTATCGATCAGAAAAGGACCATTGGCCTTGTGACTCTGGAGGATGTCCTAGCGGAGCTTGTTGGTGAGTTTGCTGAAGAGGATGTTGCATTGGTCCACACTGCTTGATGCGCTAGTATTTTAATATTGCTCCTTACTATTCACATACTTGGGCCGGTAGCTCCCACCTTCGCCTCTTGGCTACGGCGGACAGGTCGGCGCGCAGGCAGTTTGCAACTTCGCTAGAATCATTTCATAGAGTTTGTTCCTTTTTATTCACATTCTTGGGCCGGTAGCTCAGTTGGTTAGAGCGCGGGACTTATAAGCCCGTGGTCGATGGTTCAAATCCATCCCGGCCCACCATATTGACAAATATGAATTATAATATACAATATTCATATGAAATTTGAAATCACCATTGCTGGCCGCGTAAGAACAGGTCCAGGCGGCAAAAATCTGCACCTACCGAATATTCCCAATACGGAACAACAACTTGTACTGGATACGAGAGAAGGTCTTGGAAAAGTGATATTCGATGGTCAACTAAAAATGACTCGTACAAAAGCAACTACTCCTGAGAAAGAGCGCGACGTCTTACGCGACGGCATCAACGCTTTTTGTGAGTTCATGGCCGGAGAGGGGCGGGACAATTGTAATTATGTAACACGCATTCAGCCGCTTGAGGGTAATGTATCCACTCTTATCAATGAGACAGCAGCGGCAATCATCCTTGCCAATGTGCTCTCTCATAGCGATGAACCACTAAAGTGGGAACCGAGGAAGCCGTAATCCGAGTATGGGAACAAGAGTAATCATACTGGATCCTCCACCCCGATCTTCCCAAACGCCTCTCCCCTCTCCTGACACGAGCCACACTTTCCGCATGCTTTTTCCAAGCCCTTGTAGCATGTCCAGGTCTTGCCGTAATCCACTGGTGGCGAAAGCTGAAAGCCAATCTCCAGAATCTCCACTTTGGTCATGCGCTGAAACGGCGCATAGACGGTAAAAGGATTCCAATCAGAAAGCTCCACACACACACGAAATGCATCGATAAATTCCTCACGGCAATCGGGGTAAATGGCGTGGTCTCCTGCGTGCACACCGAGCGCAAGGAAGGATGCTCCGGTGCTCTGGCCAAATCCCACAGCTATAGAGCTCATAATCATATTGCGGTTCGGTACGACAGTCTGCTTCATGTTCTCCTCCTGATAATGACCCTCCGGTACATCCCCTCCCCCCTGAAGAAGCGCACTGGAAAAAAGTGTGGAGACGAATGGGAGGGCTATGACATGATGATCCACACCAAGCTCAGTGCAATGATGCTTCGCATACTCGATTTCTTTTGCGTGCTTCTGCCCGTAATCAAAGGAGATTGCTTTCATCTTGCACCCCCTGTGCTTCACAAGAAAATGTAAAAGCGTGACGGAGTCCATACCGCCGGAGAGGATGATGACTCCCGTAGAGCCCTGAGGTGGCAGGAGCGAGTCATCTGTGAAGTCCGCAACGATGGAATCAATCGATCGCATAGAAGAAATCTATCACACCCCCCGCTTCGGTCCCCACAAGATACTCTGCAAACGTATGCAGAGCCGTATCCCCTCCTTTTTGCATACTTCAGCAATAGCAGGACTTCGTTGAAGCATTTCATCTGCGGTCGTTCCAAGAACCATAAACATACAGCGATCGCGCGGGAGCTTCTGGCGATCAATCTCGGCAAGAGCTTCTGTGCAATGTTCCTCGGTACCGACAACGTATTTGTAGGTTGTCTTTGCGAAGTCCCGTAATCGCACGGTGTACGGATCATTTCCTGACATCGCTGTCTTTGGTGAGCAGTTGTAGCGATGGATACGTTTATCGAATTCTGGTTGTGCTGTGATGGTCCCGTTTGTTTCGACTTCATGCTCGAACTTTCGACCTGCAAACCGCTCGGTCAGGTAATCAATTGCCGCAACAATATCACGTTGCTGCATCATCGGTTCGCCGCCCGTCCACACAATCATCTGCGTATGCGGATATTGCTTCAGAAGCTCTGCAATCGTCTCTACGATGCGCTCGTTTGCTTCATCGCTGTAATCCTCCTTTCCCTCTTGCCATGTATACGGCGTATCGCAGAAATTGCACTGCAGATTGCACATACCCAGCCTCACAAAGACCGCAGGCCTGCCGGCCGTAGGTCCTTCGCCCTGAATGGAGTGGAAGATTTCGGAAATGACCATGCAGATGAAATAGTATCTCAGTCACAGAAGTTCCCCCTTCTCTTTCTCAAGGTAATTTCTCTAGGGTTCTGTTCTTGGTACACTATCTTCTTTCTGCTGAGGAAAAACAGCATGCAGGCGTTGTCGTATCCTGTCACTCTCGACCTTGGGACTGTGACCCTTCTCTAGAAACTTGAGTACTGCAGAAAGAGAAAGCATTCCTATGAGGATATATCCCAGTGTTCGCATAGTCGCATTCTCTGATTTGATAAGCGTACTTATTGTAAGGCCGCCAATCACAGAAGATGCCGCAATAATGCCACATCCAGGATGCTGGTTATGCGTTGCCCTCCAAAGATCAAAGTAGCGCAGATTTGCTGCTTCACATGTCACAAGTTGATGAATACCATCGATTCGGCTTCGTAGTGTCGAGATGAATGTTTCATCGACCTCTCCAGCGTCGATTTTTCTGGAAAATTCGACAAGTTCTTCCGATGCAGCTTTTAACTGATCGATGGTGATCCATACTTCAACGGCACCTCCGCCTTCGTACTGTCTTCCCGCTATAGGTCTTTCATTTGGACCCTCTTGAGGGTCCTGAAGAAACTTCATATCTCTGAATTCAGTCCTTCCTCCCCTAAAGAACTTTTGCAAATCCCTAACGCAATCGGCGAGTACTTCTAACTTTTCCGTCAGGTCAGGGTGTAGTTTTTCCATAGAAGGGATGAATGTTACGACTACATCCTATCCCCTTCAATACTCTTTCTGAGAAACTCTTCTGCCTCTTTCTTCGTCGATATATCTCCACGCACCTGCGCATCGTTTAAAGATTTAACGCCCTTGCCAACCTGTTCCCCCGGTCCTATTCCAAGAATCTCCATGATTTCATCTCCTGAAAGAAGGGCCTTCGGCGGACGCGGATGTTCGTCTAGAAAGTGATTGTAGTCTGCAACAATCTCTTCATACAGGGCAAAATCAGCAGGGCTTGTCCCTGCGATATCCAGCCACATGACCTGAAGAAGTTCGATGAACCACGGATGAAAGTACCAGTGTGCTTTGCGCTCCGGAGTCATCGTTGCAAACGATCCCATCATCATATGGTGATCGGCGATCCAGGCGATCTTGTCGATACGCGCCTTGGGAAATTGCAGGCGCGCAAATACAGAGCGAATGATCTCCGCAGATGCCTCTGCATGCCGATCGAAGTGAATACGATCGCTGATGCTAAAGGTTTTTGTTTTACCTATGTCATGAAAGACAGCAGCCCAGCGGGTATCGGCTTTGTGATCCTCCGTAAACGACGCCGCGCACTGGAGCGTGTGATTCCAGACATCGCCTTCGTGGTGGTAGTCCGCTGGCTGTGCGATGCCCTTGCATGCTGCAAGCTCTGGAATGGTTGCCTGAAGGATGCCTGTCTCCCAGAGATCCTCCAAAGCTTTATCCGGGTGTGGACCAAGCAGCATTTTTTCCATTTCCGTTACGATCCGGCTGCCGGAGAGCTCCTCCGCAATTGGTGCAAGGGATCGCAGCGCGGCGTACGTCTCCGGATGGTATTGCCCGTCAATGAGCGCGCGGAAGCGAATGGCGCGAAGCATCCGTAGCGCATCGTGACGTATCCGGGTCTCCGGATCCCCGATGAAGCGGATGAGTCGCTCTGCAAGATCTTTCTGCCCCTCACATGGATCAAACACCTTACCGTCGATCGGATTCCAGTAAATGGCATTGACCGTGAAATCGCGTCGAGCAGCATCATCTGCAAGGCTCCCGAATCGCACACCTTCGGGGTGGCGACCGTCAGAAGCTTCATCATCTTCACGGAACGTCGTTACTTCGAATGTGGCACCTTTATGGGAAACGACGATACTGCCGAATCTCTTTCCGATTTCATCACACTTGGGAAACAATCTGATGACATCTTCAGGCAGCGCAGAAGTTGCGATATCAATATCGTTCGGCAGATGGCCGCGGAGCATTTCACGGGTAGCGCCTCCCACCCACCAGGTATCGAAGCCGGCGTTAAAAAGGATTTCGGTTACCTGCAGGGCACGCTCGCCGAGGCGTGAGGAGAGGGTACGGTCGATGATGTCGCGGTCGAGGGGCATCTTGGTACATACTACACTCATGCTTCGTTTTGCCGTCGCTGGCTGCCCGCACTCCACTCCCTCGCCCGGTGGTACCATCAAAGGACTGAAGCGGGCTGCAGAACTGGGCATCGGTGCAATGGAAATCGAATGGGTGCAAAGCGTTCCGAAAAGCGCTGAGCGGATGGAGGAAATTCGTACTACCGCGCAGAACCTGGATATCACACTTACGGTCCATGCACCGTACTACGTAAATCTCAATAGTCCGGATCCCGTAAAGCTTGCAGCAAGCATTACGCGCGTCGTTGCCGCCCTTTCCATGTCACAGCTTGCTGGCGTACGTTCCGTCTGTGTCCATCCGGCGTTTTATCTGGGAATGGATCCGAAGATTGCTTACGACAATGTGTGTCGCGCTACAGAGAACATTTTGAAAGGTAAAGCAAAGCTTTTTCCAGACGTAAATCTTGCGTACGAAACAATGGGGAAACCTACACAATTTGGGACTCTGGAAGAAGTACTGAAACTCAGCAAGGAATTCGACCTCTACCCCACCGTCGATCCTGCACACATGCATGCAAGGACAAACGGCAAGATCAATACGACGAAGGAATGGAACGAGATGTTTGATCTCTATGAGAAGTACCTCGGAAAGAAATCCCTGAAGTACGTGCACATGCACTTCTCCGGTATTGCCTATGGGCCCAAGGGAGAAAAGCATCATGTACCTCTGGAGGAGAGTGATGCACGGTGGGAGGATTTCCTCGCAGTTCTCAAGAAACGAGATATCAAAGGTACAGTTGTTTGTGAATCACCGCTTTTGGAGGCGGATACTCTCCGGATGCAGGAAGTATTTGAACGCTTGTAGATAGTAGCTGGTAGCTGGTAGCGTGTAGGTATGAACATTGCTATCAACGGCTTCGGCCGCATCGGACGTCAAGCACTGCGCATCATTCTTGAGAAGCACCCTGATCTTGAGGTTGTTCTTATCAATGATCTTACAGACGGTGAAACCCTTGCTCACCTCTTCGAGTTCGATTCCACCTACGGACACTTCGACTGCGGAACGGCATGCTACAAAGACGGCGTGCTTTCCACGAAACACGGTAAGATCCGCACAACAGCAAGCAAAGATCCTTCCACGCTTCCCTATAAAGAGCTCAAGGTCGATGTCGTCCTTGAATGTACCGGTCACTTCACGAAGCGTGAAGATGCAGCTCTCCATCTTCAGGCTGGTGCAAAAAAGGTAATCGTTTCCGCTCCCTGCAAAGACAAAGCCGACGCTACTCTTTGTATCGGCGTCAATGAAAAGTCCTATGATCCAAAAAAGCATCATGTGATTTCCAATGCCTCGTGCACGACGAACTGTCTCGCGCCGATGGCGAAGGTTCTCCATGATTCCTTTGGCATCGAGCACGGACTCATGACTACGATCCACAGCTACACCAACGACCAGAACCTTCTCGATCTACCGCACAAGGACCTTCGTCGTGCCAGAGCCGCAGCCATTAATATGGTTCCCACGAGCACAGGTGCCGCGAAGGCCATTGGCGAAGTCATTCCTGAGCTCGCAGGTAAGCTCAATGGCGTTGCTATCCGTGTACCGACACCGACGGGAAGCATCACCGATCTTACGGTGATCGTGAAGAAGGCTACGACGGTCGAGGAAGTAAATGCAGCGTTTGAAAAAGCAGCAAACGGACCCATGCAGGGAATACTCGGGTACGAGACGCGCCCGCTTGTGCTCAGTGACTACGTCGCCGATCCTCGTAGTTCCATCATCGATGCTCCCCTCACGCAGGTTATGGGTGGAAATATGGTGAAAGTATTTTCGTGGTACGACAACGAGTGGGGTTACTCTAATAGGCTTGTGGAACTGGCAGATTTTGTCGGAAAAACCCTTACATGATCATTGTCTTTTTCATTCTCGGAGATCTGCTTGCTGTTGCTATTCTCACAGGAGCCCTCTGCAGGATTCGTCGTCTGTCCAATGGATGGATAGGAATAATCGCTGGATCCTCCTATGGACTCATTTCTATTACAATCGAAGCAACACAAGGATGTCTCGTGAACCAGTGGGAATCGATGTGTGGATTCATTATGGGCGTCATGCATCTCCCGGTAGCTCTGCTATTGGCTCGTGTTCAGATGAATCCATCCATAATGGTTACTCTTTTCATGCTCGTAGCGATTGATGCATTGATTGGATACACACTCATTGGAAAACTATTGCTCGGGAAAATATTGCCAAGAAAATAATGAAGTGTAAAAGCTCGGCGCAACAGTCAATCAATACTCTGTTTGTAGACCTGGCGGATTTTGTGGGTCGGAAGCTCTAGAGATTTCCCACGGTCGCTTGTACTTTGGATCGCCCAGAAGATGGATCTGTGCCATAAGGCGTGCAAATGGCAACTGCAAACTTTCGATGATCTGCTGAGGAGCTTGTCGGTCATCGGGCTCTTGGATAATTTTTTCATTGCTGAGAGTTTCATCTTCACGTTGTATACGTTCACGTTCCTCCCGAAGATAGTCACTCAGTTGTTGCTGTCGCTCTGCAGCTCCCTTGATGCGTGCAAGTTGCTGATCGACGGCTCGTGTGATCGCATCACCTAATGCACGGTGTATGGTGCTTTCCGGTGAAGAAAGTTGTCCTATGCACTCTTTGATTCCTCCATCGGAGCAAAATCGACGTGCCATAAACGTGAAGCTTCCTATGCTTGGCTTTGGCCTATGGACTGAAGCAAATGCGTGAGCGAGAGACTGAGCCCAGAATTGTCTTTCGTCGGGCATGTCCGGAAAATGTTCTCCCCGATTCATATGCTGCATTCTTTTTCTATTGAGGACTTTGCCAACCTCTGCACATACCACTGCATTGCAGTGATGCAGAACTTCAAGAGTGACACATTTTCCGAGGGATAATTCCAACCCTTCCATCGTTTGAGGATCTGCCGCAAGATCGCCCATTACCTTAGTAACGACATGGTTGATCGTACGATCTGTAGCATCGTCATCTTGCAGGTCAGGAGTTTGCAAAGGTTTGCGTGGATCCGGTCGCAGAAGGTGCAGATCATCTAAAAAATCGCTCGTCTTTGTCCAGCGACTGAGAAGTCCTTCATACAGGCCGATTCTTGCTCTCGCATGAAGGAGGCGACCCAGAGAGTCTCCCAGAGGCTGACCAATGGCCTCCAATCCGGCACTGCCAAAAGAGCCTTCGATCTGTGCGCGCGCCAATGGAGAGGTAAATTGCGGAATAAGTCTCTCGCCAACTCCTTCCATACCTGCGTTTGTTACACTATCAGCCCCCCCACCAATGGCAGATAGAAAAGAAAGATCGGGCAAGAGTGAGGAAGCACCGACCTTGAGCACTGTGCGCCTTTTTATTTGCGTTGCGAGTGCTTGCTCCGGAAGGGAGTTGAGCCGACTTGGTACCTCGCCATCAACCATAGACGCATAGTAAAGAATACTTGCCATATTGCAATATTGAAGCATTTGAATCTTTCTTAGAGACCTACCGCTGTCTAGGTGATCGATGCGCGCCCGATCCGCTGTGCTCCAGACTACCAAACATCTCCCGCGCAGAACTCATTTGCGCAAAGACAACTACACCGTCACCACGAAGCCTGCTTTGCAGCACCAGCAAATTTTGCAGAACAGCAGCAGCATCGGTTTCTGCAAGATTGCCTCCTTTTGCAAGCACAGCTCTCGCAGTTTCAACGCCCAATGCTTCTAACCTTTGTAAGTGCCCTTTACGTAGCTCCTCAGGAAAGCGTTGAATTGCCTGAATGTAATTCTGAATTGCTTCAGATGGATTTCCACGTTGCTGGGCAATGTCTCCCGCTGTCCAGTACACACCAAAGTAGCGACTGTCTTGTGTATCACTTTCATGACGAGGCATGCACTGCATGAGTAAAGCCTCCGCATCATCTATGTTTCCCTCCTGCATGAGTAAACGAACTGTCGTCAGTAATGGGTCTTTGCGATCCAGTCTTTTTCGTACTGACGCCGAAAGTGTCAAACCCATAACACCGAAGACATTACGGTCATCACGTTCAACGAGCGCAATGTGCTCGCTTTGCGATTCCAATGACAATCGTTCTACGGTCATACAGTCACAGTACGAAATTTGACATGAGCGTCAATCCCAATTGCAGAGATAGATCATCGAAATTACTCCTTCTTCGGAGCATCTTCGACAACTTCCCCTTCGACAACATCATCCTTGGATCCCTTGGCCCCCTCCGCATCTTTGGAATCCTTTTTTTGCGCTTCCGCATAGATAATCTTGCCGATTTCCTGCGCTTCCTCCGCAAGGGACTCTGTTGCCTTTTTGATCTCTTCCATCGATGCGTCATCTTTTTTTAGAAGATCTTTCAGCTCACTGGTCTTCGTATTGATCTTCTTTTTCAGCTCATCAGGAATCTTGCTGTCGTACTCCTTCATCTGCTTTTCGAGATTGAAGATCAGGGCATCGGCAGCGTTGCGCGTATCCACTCCCTCCTTTTTCTTCTTGTCCTCATCTGCATGCAGCTCTGCATCCTTCTTCATCTGCTCGATTTCATCAGAGGAGAGGCCGGTCGAACCTTTGATGGTAATGTGCTGCGTCTTTCCTGTACCGAGATCTTTCGCTGTGACATGCATAATGCCGTTGGCGTCGATATCAAAAGACACCTCAATTTGCGGCATGCCACGCGGGGACGGCGGAATACCGTCAAGAATGAAGCGACCAAGAGATTTGTTATCCGTTGCCATTCCCCGCTCCCCCTGCACGACGTGGATCTCCACGGATGGCTGATTATCTGCAGCCGTGGAAAATACCTGGCTCTTCTTGGAAGGAATTTTTGTGTTGCGTTCAATGACTTTTGTAGCGACTCCTCCAAGGGTTTCGAGCCCGAGAGAAAGCGGCGTCACATCGACGAGTACGATATCTTTATCGATATCACCACCGAGTATACCGGCCTGCACAGCGGCTCCGATCGCTACGACTTCATCCGGATTCACGCCTTTGTGGGGCTCCTTGCCGAAGAGCTCTTTGGCCTTGGCAACGACTGCCGGCATCCGAGTCATTCCTCCGACGAGAACGATCTGGTCGATCTGATCCTTGCCGAGCTTCGCGTCCTTCAGCGCATTGAGACACGGCTGTACGGTGCGCTCGATAAGTGTGGAAACCAGCGACTCCAGCTTTGCACGACTGAGCTTCATCTGGAGGTGTTTGGGTCCAGAGCTGTCTGCGGTGATGAAGGGCAAACTTATTTCCGTCTCCGTCGAGGAGCTCAGTTCAATCTTTGCCTTTTCAGCTGACTCTTTCAGACGCTGAATGGCGATCATGTCTTTACTAAGATCCACACCACTCTCCTTTTTGAATTCCTTCAAAATCCAGTCCATGATCGCTTCGTCGAAATCATCACCGCCGAGGTGTGTGTCGCCGTTGGTGGAGATTACCTCAAACACGCCGTCACCAAGCTCGAGAACCGACACGTCGAACGTTCCTCCTCCAAGGTCGAAGACAACGATTTTCTGATCCTTGCTACCCTTATCGAGTCCGTAGGCGAGCGCTGCTGCCGTCGGTTCATTAATGATGCGCACGACTTCCAGTCCGGCGATCTGTCCTGCATCTTTCGTTGCCTGTCTCTGTGCATCATCGAAGTAGGCTGGCACGGTAATCACCGCCTTATCGACGGTTGTACCGAGATAGGCTTCGGCATCCGCCTTGAGCTTCTGGAGCACCTTCGCACTTACCTCTTGTGGCAGCATCTCCTTGCCCTGCGCTTTGATTGCTGCACGCCCCTCCTTTCCCTCGGTGACGATAAATGGAATGCGCTTAATCTCATCGCGCACTTCAGCGTAGCGACGACCAATAAAGCGTTTCGCAGAAAAAATGGTATTCGCCGGATTCGTCACCGCTTGTCTCTTCGCAGCAACACCCACCAGAATCTCTCCGCTATCCTTATAAGCAACAACAGATGGGGTTGTGCGATTGCCCTCCGCGTTGGGGATCACCTGTGGTTCACCCCCTTCAATAACGGCAATGCAGGAGTTCGTGGTGCCGAGGTCGATTCCGATGATCTTGGACATAAAGGTGTGGTGAATGGAATTGTAATTTGACGCTAAACAAAGGAGAATTCCTTCGTAGGTCCTAATTGTCACTCAAGAGTATAGAGTGCTAATATGGCACGGTCAAGAAATTTTAAAACTCTTTTATCCAATGCATTTCCATTCTAACAATGTTCCTTGATGAAGCCACTATCACCGTACAGGGAGGCGACGGCGGACGCGGCTGCATTGGCTGGCGTCGAGAAAAGTATGAACCGATGGGAGGGCCGGACGGCGGAGACGGTGGAGACGGCGGCGATGTGATCATTGAGGCGAATGTGAACACCGATACCTTGAGTAACTTTGTCTCCCGTAAAAAGTTCACGGCGAAAACTGGCGCACAGGGCTCCGGAAACGACCGCGGGGGAAGAGGGGGCGAGGAACTGCGACTCTTTGTTCCTCCCGGGACACTGGTGTTTACACTGGAAGACGGCCAAAAAACCCTGACGGCGGATCTGCGTCATGCAGGAGATACGATCTCTATCGCAAAGGGTGGTCGTGGAGGATACGGCAACGGGCACTTCGTAAGCTCCACAAGGCAAGCTCCGGATTTCGCGGAAAAAGGCGAACCGGGAGAGCAGCGCATCGTGCATTTGGAATTGAAGCTTGTCGCGGACGTCGGCATCATCGGCTATCCGAATGTCGGCAAATCCACACTGATTGCGGCGATATCCTCGGCACGTCCGAAGATCGCGAACTACCCGTTTACCACGCTCACGCCGAATCTGGGTGTCGTCACCATTGCTGATCGCAGTATCGTCGTCTGTGACATTCCGGGTCTCATTGAAGGGGCGAGCGAAGGAAAGGGCCTCGGTCACGCCTTTCTGCGCCACATCGAGCGGTGCGGTCTCCTACTCCATCTTCTCGATCTCTCCCGTGCAATGGACACCGATGGAAGCATTGATGCAAAAAAACTAGCACAGGATTACCTCGCCATCCGTAAAGAGCTCATCGCCTACTCCCCTACTCTTGCGGCAAAGCGTGAAGTCGTAGCTATCAGCAAGGCGGATCTTACAATCGAGGATCTATCTCCAGTTCTCAAGCAATTAAAGAAGCTAAAAGTACCTGTCCAATACGTCATCTCCGCAGCAACCGGTCACGGTGTAAAGCCTCTTCTCGAAGAGCTTCTGCCCGTTGTCCTTGAGGAGCGTGTTCGTCAGCTTCCCACAGAGGAAGAAGCTGAGACAGAATCCCTTCCCGTACTGCGTCCCGAAAAGCGCGCCAACACGATGGGTGCCTACCGTATAGAAACACAGGGTGATGAGGCACACATTACAGGAAAGCGCCTTGAGCAGTTTACGGCCATGACGGACTTCGCATCCGAGGGCGGCAGGGAACGCTTTCTCGATGTCCTCCAGAAGATCGGGCTACGTAAAGAGATAACGAAGCTGCGTAACGGCGGGGCAACGAAAATCTTTATCGGGAAAATACGCGTGGATGTCCATCTCTAGCACAGATAGACTGCCATGGATGGTCATCGCCACACTACAACGCTGGCTTCAGTCACGCTGGACTGTGCGTATCTTTTTCGGAGTCACGCTCCTGACAGGGTTGTGGGTCGCGCAGGACTACGGCATTTCATGGGATGAAAAATCAATGATCGTTTTGGGAGAGGAGGCATTCGAGTACGTATTCACGAGTCAGCCGTACCCTGCACACCTCGGTATACGCTTCCACGGAGCATTTGTGGAAATACTTCTGTACGGATTGCAGCAACTGTTTCAGCTGGAGTATGCACGGCATCTCTTTATCTTTCGCCACGCTGCTGGATACGTCATTTTCTGGATGGGCATGGTTACTCTCTACGCTATTGCCTTTCGTCATTTCAAGCACCGCGGCTGGGCACTGCTCGTAGCCGCCATCTACTTCTTCAGCCCCCGGCAGTTCGGCCATGCATTTGTGAATACAAGAGACATCCCCGCAATGGTCTTTTTTACCTTCAAGATGTTTACGCTGATGGTCATGTTGGACCGCAAAACCCTGCGCTCCGCCGCCGTGCACGGGCTATGCAGCGGTATGGTTCTGGCACTCAGAGTCGGCGGCCTTTTTGTCCCGATCTACACAGGGATATTTCTCGTCCTTGCCATGCTGCAGGAGCTTCGAAGGAATGGTTCCGTGGATATCCAGCGCTATGTAAAGCTTATCCTTGTGTATATAGCCTGCTTTGCCCTATCGACTGTCGCGCTTTGGCCTCTGCTCTGGGAAAAGCCTGTCATAAACTTTATCGCTGCAATGTTGAATATGATGAGTGATCAGCAGCAACCGGGAGGATTTTATTTTGGTCAGAAGATCGGCTATACGCCATGGCATTGGGTTTTGGTCCATCTGATCACCAAAACCCCGCTGCTCTATGTGGCTCTCGCACTCACGGCGATGGTCTCATTCTGCAGCTCTCTGCGCAGAGATCTCTTTGCGATTCTCACGACGCAGAGAAACACTTTATTGTTTGTGTCCTGGTTCGTCATCCCTCTCGTCATCGTTGTTGTCATGAAAGCAGATCTCTTTGACGAATGGCGGCACCTGTATTTCACGTATCCGGCGACGGTTCTCCTCGCCGTGATCGGGCTGCGTGGGCTGTGGATCCGTGCATCTGGAATACAGGCTCAGCGCATTCGTACGTACTTGCAGACATTTCTCGTGGCATTTCCAGCGCTCTGCATGCTCAGTACCGGTATCTGGATGGTCCGCAATCACCCACTGCAGTACGTCTACTACTCCATCCCCTCGCGCTTCGTGGAGCACAATTTCGAGCTCGACTACTGGGGTCTTTCGTACCGGCAAGGATTTGAATGGATCCTCGAGAACGACACCGATCCCATCATCCCCGTTTTTGTTACGAGCAGTCCCGGGTGGGAGAATCCCAATATCCTTACCTCTGAGCAGCGTCGTCGCATCACTATGTGGAAGAAGTACACGCCGAAGTACGTTATGGATAACTTCGATTGGATGGAGTACAAACATGTCCTCCCGGATTCCGAGAAAGTGCACTCCATCACCGTCTCCGGCATGGAAGTCCTCAATATCTACCGCGATCCGAACTGGACTCCCGATCAGGTAGTCGATCCTAAAGACGCTATGGAAGACCACGATCTTCAGATGTGGTTCAATCCGGAGAGTACGCCGTAATGAATACACGAGTCGAATGGTGGCCCAGACCAGGTTCGAACTGGTGACACCTCGCTCTTCAGGCGAGTGCTCTACCAACTGAGCTACCGGGCCACGGGATTAATGTATCAGAGGAGGCTTTAGTTGTGAACAAACGAAGAGAGAATTGAAAGATGATCCGTGTACATGTTTTGGCTCATCTATAGAATGCATCTGTGAAAACGTCGGATACACCGACCATCGCATCGAATATCTGGAAGCTCCACGTGATCCAAGCGCTCACGCAGGCTTTGTTCATGATTCCGATCATCGTGCTTTTTTGGCAGTCGAATGGATTGAACCTGAAGCAAATCATGCTTTTGCAATCCGGCTTTGCCCTCACGGTATTCATACTGGAGATACCTACGGGATACCTCGCTGACCGCTGGGGACGCAGAAATACTCTAGTGCTCGGATGCTGCTTTGGCTTTGCCGCGTATATCTCGTATGCAACCAGTGAGACCTTCTGGCGTTTCCTGCTCGCGGAAATCCTCGTCGGCGTGGGCTCCAGCCTCCTCTCGGGAACAATCGAAGCAATGACCTACGACACACTCCTAGAACTTGGTCGTGCGCGAGAGTACAGAAAAATTGCCGGTAATCAGGCATTTTATGAATTCAACACAGAAGCGGCGAGTGGCATTCTTGGAGGTCTTCTTGGTGCTGTCAGTCTGGTGCTTCCCCTATGGCTTACGGCTATACCCATGGCGCTTGCCGTACTGACCGCAGCGTCATTGCAAGAACCGAAGCGTCATACCCTTAAGGAGCCCCAGCACCTGAAGGCAATTCTCCGGACTTCAGCGCACGCGCTCTTCAAACACCCTGGCCTGCGGATGGTCATTCTTACCTTCGGACTCATCTCCAGTCTCTCCCTCATATTCTTCTGGTTCTTCCAGCCATACCAGAGTTTGGTTGGCGTACCGGTAGCACTCTTCGGCATCACCCATGCCCTCACCGTTGCGGCGGGTGCCTTTGCAGCGAAGTCCGTGTCATGGTTTGAAAAACGCGTGGATGATCGCCTGCTTCTCATTATTCCGGCTCTTGTGACCGTTTTCTGCTTCCTCTCCCTCAGTCTCCCCCCTGCATCCTTCCTCCTCATCTTCTTTCTCATCAGTCGCTTGTCGTGGCACTTCGTGGGTCCTCTCAGTGCCGACCTCATCAATCGTATGACCTCCTCCGATGTACGTGCGACTGTGCTATCGGTGCGTTCATTTTTCAGCCGTCTCCTCTTCGTTTGCGCATCACCATTCGTTGGAGCCCTCGCCGACGCACGCGGCATTCCTTATGCGCTCTCCATAAGCGGCGTCATAGGCGGAATCGTACTTGTGCTTGCATTCGTTTCCATGCGGTCAGCGTGGAGAGAGATCCCTACGTGAAAACTTGGCATGAGCATACAAAGGTTATCTGATTGTTCTCTGAGCTGCTTTACTCTCCAAGTAACGTATGAAGTTCCTCGAGTGTTGCCCCACATGCTCCTTTTACAGTATCGTCATCCGTCGTTTCCATTGCATTACTCAGCGCGTTGCGAATATTACGCAGCACACGCGGTGAGACATTTCCTTGTGCATCAGCTTCAGGGTTGAGGTGATCAATCAGCTTTCCTAGCCTTGTCCCCCGAAGATGAGGCTGCAATGTAGCTCTCAGTATCTGTGGTGTGATTTTTGTATGTTCCATAAAAGTATTATAACTCATTTTATAGTTTATGTCTATGATAGCAATTTCCCCTGTGTATCAAACATATCAACACAACTTTACAAACCACAAAAGCCCGCTAATCTTTGCCTCCTGCTTCCCCATTTTCTATGCGCAGCATCATCGCAATGGCTACAGCCCTCACATTTTTTGCCCCTTCCACACTTGTCACTGTTTCGTCACCAGAACCGAAAAGTGCAATCGTACGTGCAGGCACGGACCTCGAATGGAGCCAGTCCCCCGAGACCGATTTCCCCTTTGCAGGAGAGCAGAAGCGGTATCAGCAGTGGATGGCGACAGAATACAACGCGTGGAGAAACATGTGGGAAGAGCCGCTGAATCCGGCTGTATTTGCGGCGGAGAACCGGAGAGTGCGAAAAATCCTTACATCTGCACACCGTCGCGCGGTGCGTACCGGAGACTGGGATATCTTTCCGCGACTGGTAGCAGGTACCGACCGTGCATCCAGCGTTATTCCCAATGAGCGCACCACCTCCCGCCCAAGCCGCAGACTGATTGTGCAGGAAGCGAAACGCGTCAATGTCGTGAAGCTCGGAAACTAGTAGGATTTGCAAAAGCTTCCCATATGCGTTTATTCTTTGCGCATGCGTACATTTTTCAAACACCTTTTCGGAACGGATGTTCACCCTGTCGCTCGGCTGAAGCTGTGGGTCGCTTTTCTAGCATTTGTGCTGATGATCGTCGTGACGCTCGCAAGTGAGATCCAGTTCGCAGCCAAGCCTTTGCAGGTTCGCGAGCTTGCCGGTCGTGATGTCAGCATGGAAAAGCTCGCCGACATTTTCCTAGGCATGGATCAGATGTCGATGCATTCCCACTACATGAGCATCTGGCTCGTAAATTTCGTTATTTTCCTCGGTGCAATTCTTCTTCTTATCGCTGTCCGCGAGAGTCCGAAGAAGTAAAGAGGCGCTCGTAAATGTGGTACTGGTCGATCAGTGAGGACAGAGACACCCACTCGTCGTTTCCATGGAGTCCGCCGCCGCACGGTC